>NZ_JBXXJK010000005.1:0-457770 GCF_057628075.1 Blastococcus sp. OS1-29 | reverse complement strand
AGAGACCTCGGTGGAGAACGGGGCGCTGCTCTGCGAGCGGCACCACACCAAGGTCCACCACGGGTTCCGCATCGAGCTGCAACCCGACGGCCGATGGCGCACCTACCGCCCCGACGGCACCGAGATCCTCCTGCCGGAGCCACTGCTCGCTACCGGCTGATCGCCGGCCGTCGGTACGGTCGCCCCCGAGGAGGGGCGGGAGATCCCATGACGCGACGTCGCAACCGGGACCGTCCGATGGCGGCCCGGCTGAGGCGCGTCCGCGACAGCCTGGACTACTCGGTGGACCATCTGGTCCGTGATCTCGCCGAGGACGGTGAGCACGTGGTGCGCGACGACGACGGCTCGATCCTGGTGTCCGGCGGTTTCGGCGAGGCATGGGACCCGCCGGTCCTTCTGGCCCTCACCGACGACGAGCTCCGGCGGCATCTGCTGTCGATGGCCGACGACGCCCGGGAGGTGTTCCCGGATGTCGACGCCGTCCAGGCCGCCTACCGGTTGTTCCTCGTCCACGTCGTCGAGAAGCTGGCGACGGCGGTCGTCGCGGGCTCCCGGATCACGCTGGGGCCTCGCGGGCTCGACGTCGACCAGGCGTAGGTGACCCCGCGGACCCGGTCCGGATGCGCGCGGATTGCGCCGACCAGGGTGCCGATACGGTGTCGCGCGTGCAGCTGACCGTCGTCGACCACCCGCTCGCCCGTGCCCGCCTGTCCCGCATGCGGGACGAGCGCACCGACAACGCCGCCTTTCGGGCCGCGCTGCGTGAGCTCACCCAGATGCTGGTCTACGAGGCCACTCGCGATCTCGCCGTCGCGGAGGAGCCGATCCAGACGCCGGTGACCGCGACGACGGGCTACCGGCTGGCCGCGCCGCCGCTGATCGTGCCGGTCCTCCGTGCCGGGCTCGGGATGGCCGACACCGCCCACGGGATGCTGCCCGAGTCGCAGATGGGCTTCGTCGGACTCGCCCGCAACGAGGTGACCTTCCAACCGGAGGCGTACATGGCCTCGCTGCCGGAGTCGCTGGTCGGCCGGCACGTGTTCGTCCTCGACCCGATGCTCGCCACCGGCGGCTCGCTGGTGCACTGCTGCGGCCTGCTCACCGAGCGCGGCGCCACGGAGATCACCGTGCTGTGCACGCTGGCCGCACCCGAGGGGCTGCGCCGGCTCGAGGAGAGCGGGCTTCCGCTGCGGGTCTTCACCGCCAGCATCGACGAGGGGCTGAACGACAAGGCCTACATCGTCCCGGGTCTCGGGGATGCCGGCGACCGCCAGTTCGGCGCGGTCTGACCATGCGCTTCGGCGTCCTCGGCACCGGCTTCTGGGCCAAGGAGATCCACGCCGCGTCGCTCGCCGCGCACCCGGACGCGGAGCTGGTCGGCATCTGGGGCCGCGATGTCGCCAAGGCGAAGGCCGTGGGAGCCGAGTTCGACGTCGCCGGGTACGCCGACGTGGACGACTTGCTCTCCCGGGTCGACGCCGTGGCCATCGCGCTGCCGCCGGACGTGCAGGCGCCGCTGGCCGAACGAGCTGCCGCCGCCGGCAAGCACCTGTTGCTCGAGAAGCCGATCGCCCTCGACGTGGCCGCGGCCGATCGTGTGGTGGCGGCGGTGGACGCGGCGGGGGTCGCCTCGCTCGTCTTCTTCACCTTCCGGTTCCAGCCCGAGACGTCGTCCTGGCTGGAGCAGGCCGCCCGCACCAGGCTGGCCGGCGGTCATGCGTCCTGGCTGTCCGCACTGGCGGGGTCGCCGTTCGATTCGTCGCCCTGGCGCAAGGAGCACGGCGCGCTCTGGGACATCGGCCCGCACGCGCTGTCGGTGCTCGTCCCGGCGCTGGGTCCGGTCGTGTCCGTGCAGGCCGGCGCGGGTCTCCGGGACACCGTGCATCTGGTCCTGGGCCACGAGTCCGGCGTCGCATCGACGGTGACGCTGTCGCACACGGTCGCGCCGATGTCGGCCGGCACGGAGTTCTTCGTCCACGGCGACGCCGGTCGCATCGTGCTGATCCCGGAGGAACGCGCCGCTGCTCGGGCCTTCGCCGTGGCGGTGGACGAGCTGACGTCCGCCGCCGTCGCCGGCGGCACCCACCCGTGCGACGTCCGCTTCGGCCGGGACGTCGTCGCCGTCCTCGAGACCGCGACCCGCGCCCTGGGCTCGAGCTGCCGCGAGCTGGTCGGAGGCTGACGATCAGGGCGGCCCGGACTCAGAGGCCGAGCGCCGCCGACATCTCGGCCCGCAGCTGGTCGAGCTCGTCCTCCCCGCGGCCACGGGCAGCGATCAGTCCGGCGTCGTCGTGCACCGGGACGACGGTCTCCAGGTACGCCTTGAGCTTCGGCTCCGTGCCGCTGGGCCGGACGATCACCCGGACGCCGTCGCCGAGTAGCCGCACCGCATCGACGGGCGGGTCCTCGAGCGCCAGGTCGGCGTAGGCCACCTCGCGGCCGAGCAACCGGGTCGGCGGCGCGGACCGCAACCGGGTCATGGCGCCGGAGATGATCGACAGGTCCTCCACGCGCACCGACAGCTGCCCGGTCACGAACAGCCCGTGCTCGGTGGCCAGCTCGTCGAGCCGGTCGAGCAGCGTCCGTCCCGTGGTCTTCAGCTCCGCCGCCAGCAACGAGACGGCGACCGCCGCCGAGATGCCGTCCTTGTCCCGCGCCACCGTGGGGGAGACCGCGTAGCCCAGCGCCTCCTCGTAGCCGAACACGAGCGGCGCCTCGGCCGACCCTGCCCGGATGATCCACTTGAACCCGGTGGGCGTCTCCGCCGACGGCTGACCCGCCGCCGCCGTGATCACGTGCATCAGCGACCCGCTGACCAGTGAGGACGCGTACGTCCCCCGCACGCCGCGGCGCAGCAGCCAGTCGGCCAGCAGCGCACCGACCTCGTCGCCGGTCAGCTGGCGCCCACCGCAGACGACGGAACACCGGTCCGCGTCCGGGTCCTCCGCGATCGCCAGGTCGGCACCGATCCGCTCGGCCAGCGCCTTCAGCAGATCGGTGGCGCCCGGCTCCTCCGGATTCGGGAAGGCGACGGTCGGGAACCGCGGATCGGGCCGGTCCTGCTCCACCACGGTGACCGGCTCGGCGAACCCCGCCGCGGTGAAGACCGCACGGGTGGTGTCGGCACCCACCCCGTGCATCGCGGTGTAGGCGACTACCAGGTCCCGTCGGGACGGCACCCGCGCCGGGTCGACCGCGGCCACGACCGCCGACACGTAGTCGGCCTCGACGTCGTCCCCGAGCGTCAGCCACTCGTCGCTGAGGGGGACCTCCCGGGCGGGTCCCACGGCCGCGATCGCCGCCTCGATCAGCCGGTCGGCCGGCGGCACGAGCTGCGCCCCGTCGCCGAGGTAGACCTTGTACCCGTTGTCGTCGGGCGGGTTGTGGCTGGCAGTCACCATCACGCCGGCCGCGCAGCCCAGATGGCGGACGGCGAACGACAGCACCGGTGTCGGCAGCGCGCGCGGCAGCACCTGCACCGCGAAACCCGCACCCGACAGCACCGCGGCGGTGACGTGCGCGAACTCGTCGGACCGCCGGCGGGCGTCGTAGCCGATCACCACGCCGCCGCCGGCGTGTCCGTCGTCGGCCAGGTACCGGGCCAGTCCGGCTGCCGCGCGGGTGACCACCGCGGCGTTCATCCCGGCCGGGCCCGCGCGCAGCGGCCCGCGCAGCCCCGCCGTCCCGAAGGTCAGCGGACCGGCGAAGCGGCGGGCGAGTTCGTCGAGGTCGCCGGCGCCGATCAGCGCCTCGATCTCCGCGCGGTCACCGGCGTGCGGGTCGGCGTCGGCCCAGGCGCGCGCGGCATTCAGCAGGTCGGCGCTCATCGACCGCTACCCGGAGCGATGTCGGCCCGCGGAGCCGGTGCCTCGAAGTGCTCCGCGTCGTACGCGGGCAGCGTGAACTCCCCGCCCACGTGGGACAGCACCGGATCGCCCTGATCCCCCGCGCCGTAGGCCTCGCTCACCGCATCCGCGTACACCTCGGCGTCGTCCTGCGGCTCGTAGCCGAGGGCGCGGGCGGCCGAGAGGTCCCACCAGTTGCGGGTGTTCGCCGAGACGCCCCAGACGACCGCGAAT
The DNA here is from genome assembly GCF_057628075.1 of Blastococcus sp. OS1-29. NCBI lineage: Bacteria > Bacillati > Actinomycetota > Actinomycetes > Geodermatophilales > Geodermatophilaceae > Blastococcus > Blastococcus sp. OS1-29. The sequence continues at coordinate 453,691 of NZ_JBXXJK010000005.1, read as the reverse complement.
CCCGGGTCGGGGGCGCGCAGGGCAGCGTCGACCAGCGACAGGGCGTCGTCCGGCGACAGCCAGGTCGCCAGCATCCGGTGCGTCGTCGGCTCCGGGAACGCGCTGCCGATCCGCAGGCAGACGACGTCCATGCCGTAGCGGTCGGCGTACAGCGACCCGAGCGCCTCCATCGTCACCTTCGCGACGCCGTAGTACGTGTCAGGCCGCGGGGGAGCATCCTCCTCGCGCAGCAGGCCTTCGGCGGGCCGCGGCGTGAACCCGGTCGCGTGGTTGCTGCTCGCGAGCACCACCCGCCGGACGCCGGCCCGCCGTGCCGCCTCCAGGACCGCATAGGTGCCGTCGATGTTGGCGTGGCGGATGGCCGGCCAGGTCGACTCCCCGGCGATGCCGGCCAGGTGCACGACCGCGTCGACCCCCTGGGTGGCGTCGACCATCGCGGCCAGGTCGGTGACGTCGGCGACGACCTGCTCCTCGCCCGGCCGCTCGTCGGTTACGGGCACGACGTCCAGGCAGCGCACCGCCCAGCCGCGCTCGGGCAGCCCGCCGCGCAGCCACGTGCCGATCCGGCCGGCCGCGCCGGTGATCAGGACGCGACCGCTCACGGCAGCCGCCCGATGAACTCGACCAGGAACTCGCCGAGCCGCCCCGCCGCGGCCTTTCCTGCAGCAACGACCTCGGCGCCGTCCAGCTTCTCGCCGGTCACGCCGGCCGCCGCGTTGGTCACCAGCGACAGCCCGAAGACCTCGAGCCCGGCGGCGCGCGCAGCGATCGCCTCGAGCGCGGTGGACATGCCCACGACGTCGGCGCCCAACGTGGCGCACATCCGGATCTCGGCCGGGGTCTCGTAGTGCGGACCGGGGAACGCCGCGTACACGCCCTCCGGCAGCGTCGGGTCGATCTCCCGGGCCAGGGCCCGCAGCCGCGAGGAGTAGAGGTCGGTGAGATCGACGAAGTTGGCGCCGACCAGCGGTGACGTCGCGGTGAGGTTGATGTGGTCGGACAACAGGACCGGCTGCCCGACCCCGTAGGCCGGGTTCACGCCACCGGCCGCGTTGGTGAGGATGACCGTCTTCACCCCGGCCGCCGCCGCGGTGCGCACGCCGTGGACCACCGGTTCGACGCCCCGGCCCTCGTACAGGTGGGTCCGGCCCAGGAAGAGCAGCACCCTCCGGTCACCGACGCGCACGGAGCGCACCTCGCCGCCGTGCCCGACGGCTGTGGGGGCGGCGAAGCCGGGCAGCGCGCCGATCCCGATCGACGCCGCGGCGTCGCCGAAGGCGTCGGCGGCGGGCGCCCATCCCGAGCCCATGACGACGGCGACGTCGTGGCCGTCACCGACGGCGGCGGTGAGGGCGTCGGCCGCCTCGGCGGCGAGGGTGGCGGGGTTGTCTGCGGCAGGCTGGCTCACGCAGGGACGCTAACCCACGCTCGCGCTTACCCTCGGGGGATGCGCGTCGCGGTCCTCGGACCGTTGGTGGTCACGGCGAACGACTCCGCCCCCGTGCACGTGCCGGGTGCGCACGAACGGCTGCTCCTCGCCGTCCTCGCCGCGCAGGCGCCGGAGGTCGTGCCGGCCGACCGGCTCGTCGAGATCCTCGGGGACGACGAGGTGCTGCAGGCCGCCGTCCGCGGGTTGCGGACCGCACTCGAACCCCGACTGCCGGAGCGCTCCAGCGGTCAGTTCGTCCTCCGCCGCGGTCGTGGCTACGCCCTCGTCGTACCGCGGACGGACGTCGACGCGGCGCGCTTCACCGACCTCGCGACCCGCGGGCACGCCCGGCTCCCGCAGGACCCGGGGGACGCGGAGTGGTTGCTCGCGACCGCCCTGGGCCTGTGGCGGGCCGAGCCGTACGGTGAGTGGCCGGACGCGCCCTTTGCGGAGGCGGAGCGGCGGCGGCTGGCCGAGCTCCGCGGCCGCGCCGAGGCCGACCTCCGCGACGCCCGAACCGCGACCCGAACCGCGACCCCGGTGGTCACCCCTCGCCGGATGGCCGTCGCCGTCGCGCGCCAGGCGGAGCCGGTACCCGCCCAGCGGCTGGAACCGCCCGCCCGGCTCCCGGTCGCGCCCGTACCGCCGGAGCCGCGAGCTCCCGAGGCGACGGTCTCCGCCGACCGGCCCAGGAGCGGACGACCGCTCGTGCTGGTGGCGGCGCTGGTCGTGCTGCTCGTCGTGGCGATGTCGGTCGCCCGGCTGTCGGGACGCTCCGATCAGCGCACCGCGCAGGCCGCGGCGGTGGCCGACGCGGACGAGCTGGCTTCCCTGTCCGGGGCGCAGACCCAGCTCGACGTCTCGCTGCTCCTGGCCGCGCAGGCGTTCCGGCTCGCCGACACCCCCGCGACCCGCGACGCGCTGGCCCGGGTGCTCGAGGGGCACGAGCGCGTGCAGCGGGCCGTCTCCTTCTACGGCGTGCCGCAGGACGCGGTCCTCTCCGGCGGCCGCACGCTGACCTTCGGCGTCGGGGTGTCGGTGGTCGGCTGGCCGGTCGGCCCGGGGACCGTACCGCGCGAGATCATGCCGACCCCCGGGCCGTGGGCCGACTGGCTCGTCGCGGCTCCCTCACCCGTCGACGACGTCGTGCTCGGCGCCGGGATGGGCCGGAACGGCGCGTGGGTGCGCCGGATCTCCGGCTCCGACGAGACCACGCGGCTCCTCGTCGAGGGGAACGCGATCCCCGGCCAGCCGGTGGCGGGGGCGGTGAGCGCGGACGGCCGGACACTGCACCTGATCGTGGCGCGGCCGGAGAACATCGACGAGCGCACCTCGCGCTGGCAGCTGGTCGACGTCGACGCCGGCGACGGCGCCGTCCGCGACACCGCGATCCAGGGCGTCGTCGGTTCGCCGGTCGACCGGGTGGGCGCCGATTTCGCCGAGGACGCCGGGTCGTTCGTCGTGTGGGACGACGACACCCTGTCGCCGTCCGGCACGCTCGTCCAGCTGGCCGACGGCCGGCAGGTCCCGCTGCCCGTGGAGCCGGGCACCCGGGGGAGCCGCGGCTTCCACGCCTACGCCGGAGGGGTCGTCCAGCTCTGGGACGACGGCGGGATCACGCTCTTCGACCGGGACGGGCACATCGTCCAGGAAGTCGTCGCCGGCCGGCCCGTGCTCGACGTCGCCGTCGCGCCGGACATGCGGTGGGCAGTGACCGGGGGCAAGGACGGCGAGGTGCTCACCTGGGAGATCGATCCCGCGACGGGCCGCTGGTACGGCAGACATCCCCTCCGCGGCCATACCGGCGACGTGGTGAGCGTCGAGGTGGACGCGGCGGGACGGCTGCTCGCGACGGTCTCGGTCGACCACACGGCGATCACCTGGGACATGAGCGACCAGAGCCCGCGGCGGGGAGAGGGCCCCGCCGATCCGGAGGTCCGCCTGGAGCTGGCGTGTTCGATCGCGGGCCGCGACCTCACGCCCATCGAGTGGCGCCGGGTTCTCCCGGACCGGCCGTGGCAGCCCACGTGCAGCGACCTGAACTGAGCCCGGCCGCTGTCCACGGCCGGGTGATCATGCTCCACCGGGGGGTGGCCGACCGTGATCGAACCTAGACTCGCCGAGGTGCAGATCCCCTTCCAGTCCTCCACCCGCGCCAGCCTGGGCGTGGAGTGGGAGCTGCAGCTCATCGACCGGGAGACCCGGGAACTGACGGCGGGCGCGATCGAGATCCTCGAGGAGCTGCGACCCGAGGGGGCCGCGGAGCATCCCAAGGCCAAGCACGAGCTCCTCCAGTCGACCGTCGAGATCATCACCGGCATCTGCTCCACGGTCGCGGAGGCCAAGGCCGACCTCGCCGGCACCCTGGCCGAGGTCGGCGCCGCCGCCGATCGCCGAGGCCTGGGCCTGATGTGCGCCGGCACGCACCCGTTCAGCGACTGGCAGACGCAGCTGATCTCCCCGAAGGAGCGCTACCTGCGGCTGGTCGAGCAGATGCAGTGGCCGGCGCGCCGGCTGCAGATCTTCGGCGTGCACGTCCACGTGGGCGTGCGCGCGCCGGAGAAGGCGATCCCGGTGGTCAACGCGCTGTGCCAGTACCTGCCGCACATCCTGGCGCTGTCGGCGTCCTCGCCGTACTGGGTCGGCGCCGACACGGGTCTGGCGTCGGCCCGGACCAAGATCTTCGAGGGCATGCCGACGGCGGGGCTGCCCTACCAGCTCTCCGGGTGGGACGAGTTCGAGAGCTACATGGCGACCCAGATCTCCACCCACGCGATCGAGAGCGTGCGCGAGGTGTGGTGGGACATCCGGCCGCACCCGGACTTCGGCACCGTCGAGCTGCGCATCTCCGACGGGCTGCCCACCCTCGACGAGATCGGCGCCGTGGCCGCGCTCTCCCAGTGCCTGGTCGAGCAGTTCGACACCCAGCTCGACCGGGGCTACACGCTGCCGACGCCGGCCCGGTGGGTGCTGCAGGAGAACAAGTGGCGGGCCGCCCGCTACGGCCTGGACGCCGACATCGTGGTCGACGAGAAGGGGACGGTCCGGCCGGTCCGCCAGGCCCTGCTCGACCTGGTCGAGGACCTCATGCCGACGGCGAAGCGGCTCGACTGCGCGACCGAGCTCGCCGACGTCGAGCGGATCCTCGCCGTCGGGGCCTCCTACCAGCGGCAGCGCGCGGTGGCCGCCGCCAACGGCGGCGACCTCCGCGCCGTCGTGGACAGCCTGCTCGCGGAGATGCGCGACGGCCTGCCGGCCGACGGCCCGGCCGGTCGCCCGGCGGTCGGCGCCGCGGGGGGCCGCACGGTATGACCCCGGTCGTCGAGAAACTCGGCTCCGCCGTCGACGACTGGGTGGCCGCCCACCACGCCCAACTCGTCTCGACCCGGCGGCACCTGCATGCCCACCCGGAGCTCGCGTTCGCCGAGTTCGAGACCACGGCGTTCCTCGAGCAGCGGCTGCGGGCGCACGGACTCGCACCGCGGCGGCTGCCCACCGGCACCGGGCTCGTCTGCGAGGTCGGCTCGGGGGAGCCGGTCGTGGTCCTGCGCGCCGACATCGACGCGCTCCCGCTGCCGGATCTGAAGGACGTTCCCTACGCCTCCACGCGGGAGGGGCTGTGCCACGCCTGCGGCCACGACGTGCACACGACCGTCCTCCTCGGCGTGCTGATCGCCCTCTCCTCGCTCGACGGCCTGCCCGGCACCGTCCGCGGCGTCTTCCAGCCCGCGGAGGAGACCATTCCGGGCGGCGCCAGCGAGGTGGTCGCCTCCGGCGTCCTGGACGGCGCGTCGCGTGCGTTCGCGCTGCACTGCGACCCGTCGGTGCCGGCCGGGAAGATCGGCCTGCGCACCGGCGCGATCACCGCGGCCTGCGACCGGATCGACATCACCCTCACCGGCCCGGGCGGGCACACCGCGCGGCCGCAGCTGACCGTCGACCTCGTCGACGCGCTGGGCCGGCTGATCACCGACCTGCCCGGGCTGCTCTCCCGTCAGGTGGATCCGCGGTCGGGCATGTCCCTGGTCTGGGGTGCGGTCAACGCCGGCGTGGCGGCCAACGCCATCCCGCAGCGCGGCTCGCTGCGCGGCACCGTCCGCGTGCTCGACCGCGACCTGTGGAAGCACGCCGAGGAGCTCATGCGCTCGCTCGTCGAGCGGGTCACGGCCACGACCGGGGCCGAGTGCGACGTCGACTACGTCCGTGGCCTGCCCCCGGTCGTCAACGATCCGCGCGCCGTCGCCCTCCTGCGCGCCGCGGCGCTGGAGACCGTCGGCGGTGAGCAGGTCGTGCTGTCCCAGCAGAGCATGGGCGGGGAGGACTTCGGCTGGTTCGCCGACGTCATGCCCATCGCGCTGGCCCGGCTGGGCACCCACGGGGGCGGAGCGCCGCTGGACCTGCACCGCGGCACGTTCGACGTCGACGAGCGGGCCATCGGCATCGGTGTCCGGCTGATGGCGCGCACCGCGCTGCACGCGCTGGAGGCCGATGCGGGACCCCCGCGCTCCGGCCCGCGAGCTCCTGGGGACACTTCACCGCGACGATCAGTGGAGGAGAGGCGGGAACCCGACGATGAGTTCCACCGACCAGCAGGCTGACGGCCCCGCGCCGGCCGACGCGGAGGTGCCGGCCGAGCACGAGGTGCCCGACGACCTGGCGCTCGCGGCCGAGTTCGACGCCGCGACCCGCGGGCAGTGGCGCGAGCTGGTGGCCGCCGTCCTGCGCAAGGCCGGCCGCGAGGACCTGCCCGACCCCGTCGAGGAGGCCCTCGCCGTCCGCGTCGCCACCGGTGTCAGCGTCGAGCCGCTGTACACGGCCGAGGACGCGGGCGATCTGCCGTCCGCGGTCGGCGTCCCCGGCGTCGCCCCGTTCGTCCGGGGTGCGCGGGCCGGTGGCGACCCCGCCGTCCCGGGCGGCTGGGATGTCCGGCAGCGGCACGCCGACCCCGATGTGGCCGCCACCAAGGAGGCCATCGCGGCCGACCTGGAGAACGGGGTCACCTCGCTCTGGCTCGTGCTGGGCGAGGGTGCGATCGGAGTCGACTCCCTCGGCCAGGTGCTCTCCGACGTGCTGCTCGACCTGGCGCCGGTGACCGTGCAGGGCGGCCCTGCCGCGGCGGAGGCGTTCCTCGACCTCGTCGAGGGCCGCACCGATCTCGCCGCCGGCAGCTCGCTCGGGCTGGACCCGCTGGGCCGGCAGGCCGCGACCGGGGAGACGCAGGACCTGTCCGGCCTGGCCGACCTCGCTCGCCGGGCCGCCGCGCACGAGGGGCTGCGGACGGTCGTCGTGGACGCCACGGTGTTCGCCGACGCCGGCGCCTCCGCCGTGGAGGAGCTCGGCTGCTCGCTCGCTGCCGGCACCGCCTACCTGCGCGCGCTCACCGACGGAGGCCTGTCGGTCGACCAGGCGTTCGGGCAGCTGGAGTTCCGCTACAGCGCCGGCGCCGACCAGTTCACGACCATCGCGGCGCTGCGCGCGGCGCGCCGGCTATGGGACCGGGTCGGCGAGGTCAGCGGCGCGTCGCCCGAGGTCCGCGGCCAGCGGCAGCACGCCGTCACCTCCTCGGTGATGACGACGAAGCGCGACCCGTGGGTGAACATGCTGCGGACGACGCTCGCCTGCTTCGCCGCGGGTGTGGGCGGGGCCGACGTCGTCACGGTGCAGCCGTTCGACGCCGCGCTGGGACTGCCCGACGCCTTCTCCCGCCGGATCGCCCGCAACACCCAGAGCCTCCTGGTGGAGGAGGGGCACCTGGCCCGCGTGCTCGACCCGGCCGGTGGCTCCTGGTACGTGGAGTCGCTGACCGACCAGCTGGCGCGGGCGGCGTGGGACTGGTTCACCGAGATCGAGCGCGCCGGCGGGCTGGTCGCGGCACTCGACTCGGGGCTGGTCGCCGACCGGATCGTGGCGGCCTGGGCGGAGCGCTCGAGCCGGATCGCCCATCGCACCGACCCGATCACCGGCGTGAGCGAGTTCCCCAACCTGGCGGAGAAGCTGCCGGAGCGCCGGCCGCTCACCGAGCCCGTCGCCGGCGGGGGACTGCCCCGCGTGCGGGCCGCCCAGGCGTTCGAGGAGCTGCGCGACGCGGGTGCCGGCAAGAAGGTCTACCTGGCCACGATCGGGCCCGTCGCCAGGCACACCGCCCGCGCCTCGTTCGCCGGCAACCTGTTCCAGGCCGGGGGCCTGGAGACGCCGTCGGGTGACGGCGTCGAGGGCTTCGCTGCGGCATCGACGACGGTCGCCTGCATCTGCGGCACCGACAAGGACTACGCCGGGTCCGCCGCGGCGCTGGCCAAGGAGCTCCGGGCCGCCGGCGCCACCTCGGTCTGGCTGGCCGGGAAACCCGACCTGGAGATCGACGGGGTGGACGGCTACGTCTTCACCGGGTGCGACGCGCTCGACGTGCTGCGCACCGCGCACGAGCAGCTGGGAGTCACGGCAGTGAGCGAGCTTGCGAGCGAACAGAAGAGCAGAGCCACCCACGTGCGAACAGGGACGACGAGCGCCAGCGAGGAGGAGTCGTGAGCACGATCCCCGACTTCGGTTCCGTCGGGCTGGGCCGGCCGGCGCCGTCCGCGACCGCCGACGACTGGGCCAAGGCGTTCAAGGAGGCGACCGGCCGCGGCGTCGAGGAGTCGACGTGGGAGACGCCGGAGGGCATCGCCGTCCCACCGCTGTTCACCCCGGCCGACCTGGACGGGCTGGACTTCCTCGGCACCTACCCGGGCATCGCGCCCTATCTGCGCGGCCCGTACCCGACGATGTACACGACCCAGCCGTGGACGGTCCGGCAGTACGCCGGGTTCTCCACCGCGGCGGAGTCCAACGCGTTCTACCGGCGCAACCTCGCCGCCGGGCAGAAGGGGCTGTCGGTCGCCTTCGACCTGCCCACCCACCGCGGCTACGACTCCGACCACCCGCGGGTCGTCGGCGACGTGGGCATGGCGGGCGTGGCGATCGACTCGATCCTCGACATGCGGCAGCTGTTCGACGGCATCCCGCTGGACAAGATGTCGGTGTCGATGACGATGAACGGCGCGGTCCTGCCGGTCCTCGCGCTCTACATCGTCGCGGCGGAGGAGCAGGGGGTGAAGCCGGAGCAGCTGACCGGCACCATCCAGAACGACATCCTCAAAGAGTTCATGGTGCGGAACACCTACATCTATCCGCCCAAGCCCTCGATGCAGATCATCAGCGACATCTTCGCGTTCACCTCGCAGGAGATGCCGCGGTTCAACTCGATCTCGATCTCCGGCTACCACATCCAGGAGGCCGGGGCGACGGCCGACCTGGAGCTCGCGTACACGCTCGCCGACGGCGTCGAGTACATCAAGGCGGGCCAGGCCGGCGGCATGGACGTCGACACGTTCGCGCCACGCCTCTCCTTCTTCTGGGGCATCGGCATGAACTTCTTCATGGAGGTCGCCAAGCTCCGCGCCGGCCGGCTGCTGTGGGCGAAGCTGGTGAAGGAGGCCGGGGCGAAGAACGCGAAGTCGCTCTCGCTGCGCACCCACTCGCAGACCTCGGGCTGGTCGCTCACCGCGCAGGATGTCTACAACAACGTCGTCCGCACCTGCCTGGAGGCGATGGCCGCGACCCAGGGGCACACGCAGTCGCTGCACACCAATGCGCTGGACGAGGCGCTCGCCCTGCCGACCGACTTCTCCGCCCGGATCGCCCGCAACACCCAGCTGCTGCTGCAGCAGGAGTCGGGGACGACGCGGGTCATCGACCCGTGGGGCGGCTCGGCGTACGTCGAGAAGCTGACCTACGACCTGGCCCGCCGCGCGTGGGCGCACATCGAGGAGGTCGCCGAGCACGGCGGCATGGCGCAGGCGATCGACGACGGCATCCCGAAGCTGCGCATCGAGGAGGCCGCGGCCCGCACCCAGGCGCGCATCGACTCCGGCCGGCAGCCGGTGATCGGCGTCAACAAGTACCGGGTCGAGGCCGACGAGGCGATCGAGGTGTTGCGCGTCGACAACGCCGACGTGCTGGCCCAGCAGAAGGCCAAGCTCGAGGAGCTCCGGTCCTCCCGCGATGCGTCGGCCGTCGAGGACGCGTTGTCGCGGCTGACGGACGCCGCGCGCGCGGCCGCCGACGGCACGCGGGGGAGCGGTCTCGACCAGAACCTGCTCAAGCTGGCCGTCGACGGCGCCCGCGCGAAGGCGACCGTCGGCGAGATCTCCGACGCGCTGGAGGAGGTCTACGGGCGTCACTCCGGCCAGGTGCGCACCATCTCGGGCGTGTACCGCGAGGAAGCAGGGAGCTCCGCACCGTTGGACGAGACGCGCAGCATGGCCGAGGCGTTCGAGGAGGCCGAGGGACGGCGCCCGCGGATCCTCGTCGCCAAGATGGGCCAGGACGGCCACGACCGCGGCCAGAAGGTCATCGCGACCGCCTTCGCCGACCTCGGCTTCGACGTCGACGTGGGCCCGCTGTTCCAGACGCCGGAGGAGGTCGCGCGCCAGGCGGTCGAGGCCGACGTGCACATCGTCGGCGTCTCGTCGCTGGCCGCCGGCCACCTCACCCTCGTGCCGGCGTTGAAGGACGCGCTGGCCGAGCTCGGTGCGGACGACGTGATGATCGTCGTCGGCGGCGTGATCCCGCCCGACGACGTCCCCACCCTGAAGGAGATGGGCGCGGCCGCGGTGTTCCTGCCCGGCACGGTGATCGCGGAGGCAGCGCAGGACCTGCTCAGTCAGCTGTCGTCGCGTCTCGGCCACTGATGGCGGCTCGAGAGGTCGCCCCGCTCGTCGAGGGGGTCCGGGCGGGGGACCGGCGGGCGGTGGCGCGCGCCATCACGCTGGTCGAGTCACGCCGCGCCGACCACCGCGAGCGGGCGCAGGAACTGCTCGTCGAGCTGCTCCCGCACGCGGGGGGAGCGCGCCGGGTCGGCATCAGCGGGGTCCCGGGTGTCGGCAAGTCGACGTTCATCGACCAGCTCGGCGTCGACCTGACCGCCCGGGGCTCGAAGGTCGCCGTGCTCGCCGTCGACCCGTCGTCCGCGCGGTCGGGCGGCTCGATCCTCGGCGACAAGACCAGGATGGCCCGGCTCGCGGTCGACCCGAACGCGTTCATCCGGCCCTCGCCCACGTCCGGGACGCTCGGCGGGGTCGCTCAGGCGACCCGCGAGTCGATGGTCGTCGTGGAGGCGGCCGGCTATGACGTCGTCCTGGTCGAGACCGTCGGCGTCGGGCAGTCGGAGATCACCGTCGCCGAGATGGTCGACTCGTTCCTCTTCCTGACCATCGCGCGCACCGGCGACCAGCTGCAGGGCATCAAGCGCGGCATACTCGAGATCGCCGACGTCATCGCGGTCAACAAGGCCGACGGCCCGGCCGCCGGCGATGCGCGGAAGGCAGCGCGGGAGCTGGCCGGGGCGATCCGGATGCTGCGGGGCCACGCCGACGACGGCTGGGACGTGCCCGTTCTGACCTGCGCTGGGCTGACCGGCGAGGGCCTGGACGAGGTCTGGGCGAAGCTGGTCGAGCACCAGGACCGCGCGAAGGCGTCGGGGGAGTTCGAGGAGCGACGCCGCACGCAGCAGGTGCGGTGGACCTGGCAGCTCGTGCGTGACGGGCTGGAGTCGGCGCTGCGCCACCACCCCGGCGTCCGCGCGCTGGCACCGGACCTGGAGAAGGCCGTGCTCGCCGGCGAGCTCACCCCTGCCCTCGCGGCGCGACAGATCAGGGACACGTTCCTCGCCGCCCCCGGGGAGGCCGCTCCCGACGTCGCCGGTGACGCGACGTTCAGCTAGCAGCCGGAGCGCTGCCCCCGATCAGCTGCGCACCCGGCGGGCCGGCGGGATCCCGCCGGGCGACGGGGTCTTGAGCGTCCAGATCGGCTGGCCGAAGCCGACGACCGTCCCGTTTCCGTCGACCACCTGCATGCGGACGAAGCAGTCGTCCGAGGTGTCGATCGGGACCGCGGTGCGTGCCTCCAGGTCGCTCGGACCGAGCGTCGCCACGACGGTGGTGGCCGGGTTCGGGTCGTCGATCCCGGCGAAGTCGACGTCGCCCCGCACGACCTCCACGGCTCCGCCCGCGGGGAGGCCGGTGGCGTCGATGCGCAGCGAGCGAGAGGTCGCCGCGTCGACCGAGACCGCACCCATCGGGACCTCGCCGTCCATGGTCATGTCGATGACGCCCGCAAAGGATCCGAGGTATCCGACGAACGTCCGGCCGCTCGCCAGCGCGGCCAGCAGGCTCGTCTCGGTGACGTCGTGCGCCCACGCGGACGTGTAGAAGCGGCCCTCTGCGCGGGTCGCCCAGTTCTGCCCGGAATGGTCGTCGGTGACTCCGTTGCCCGTGAGGAACAGGCCGTTGCGGCTCATGGTGTCCCAGACGGCGAAGTTGTCGTGCATCGTCACCGGGGTCCCGTAGCCGACCTCGAGGATGTCTGCGCCCCCTGCGTCGATCGAGAGCAGGTCGTGCGCGACCCCGGAGGGGGTCGTCGCCGTCCACGGTTCGGTGGGCAGGAACGGGTGGTTGATCGACGCGAGACCGCCGTGGCGGTGGATGAAGTCCACGAGCGGACGGCGGATCTCTCCGGTCCGGAAGTCGAGGTCCACGCCCGGTCCGTAGTCGTAGGGACGCTGCGCGCCGCCGTACCCGTTGATGTGCGGCCCCAGCGAGTACTCGGTGCCGATCAGGCCGAGCACGCCCGGGTCCTCCTCGGCATACGCGGCGGCGAGTTCGCGCTCGACCCCCACCCCGTCGAAACGCATTTCATCGAAACGCAGGAAGCTGAAGAACATCTCGGCCGGTGCCATTTGTCGGCTCACGGCGCGGAATTCGAGATCGCACAATGAGTTGTCGTTCGACTGCATGTCGGGCCACGCGGCGTGGACGTCGTGGCTGAGGTCGAGAGCGACCGACTGCCATCTTCCGTTCGACACAGGGATGTCGATGAGTGCCGTCGTACCGTTCTCGGTGATCCGCCGATCCGTGATATCCGGACGGAATCGATAAAGCAAGGACACGATGCCGGCTTCTCGTCCGCCCGCGGCCGGATGGTGCGAGAGGAAAATGCGGATCTCGCCCCAGGCGTCCGGGCCGGTGCTGACGGGCAGGACGTCGACCAGAACCCGGCGCCCCAGGATGCGACCCCGGATGATGGGGCGCGACAAGTCGTTGCTGTCGATCCGATGGCTGACCATCGCGGGATCGGCGCCCGTGCTGACCGCGGTCAGCTTCAGCGAGCCCTTGGTCAGGGCCCGGTCGTTCGGGCTCGTCGGATCCGAGACCAGTTCGCCGCCACTGCCGGGTTGCAGCGAACCCAGCGGAGGCAGCGCGGGAAGCCGCCACACGCCCCCGAGAGCTCTGTCCTCGGGCAGGAAGTGATAGCTGGAACGGTGCAGCATTCCTCGCCGGAAATAGTCGTGTTCGGTGAACCACGCGACGTCGAAACCATTGGTCGCGGCCTCGAACAGGTGCGACTGCATGCTGCCCACGCCCTCGGAGCCGGAGGCGTGCAGATGCATCGCGAGCTTGAATGCCGAAAGGTGGCTCGCAACCGGGGATTGCCGTGCGGACCGCGTGTGCGTCACCGATCGGGTTCCCGATGGGAGAGCCGCGAGCCCGGCCAGGCTGACCAATCCCTGGAGAGCCCGACGACGGGTGACCAATCGTTGGCCGGTGTCCGTACCCGGGGAATGGTCGTCACACATGCTGTGCTCCTGGCCCCCGCTCGCGGATGAGATCGGGGACCCTACGCATCGCGATCACCATGGTAAACACTCTTCGGGATGAATCAAAAAGATGACCGGCACTCCCGGGACCGCAGGGCGGTCACGTAGTCGGTGGGTGCTCCCGCGGCCTCGGCCGCGTCGGCCATCGCGCCCAGGTACCGGGCCGAGGGCAGGCCACCCTCGAAGGCGTCCAGGACGTAGACGTAGGCCACCTCGTCGCCGGTCAGCGTGTGCACCCGCAGGTGCAGCCTGCGGTAGAGGCCCTGGTCGGCGCCCTCCCACGCGTCGAGGGCCCGCTCGTCGGCCTCGGTGAGGTCGTAGAGGGCCACGAAGACGCCCGGGCCGGTGTCCTCGTCGGGCACGAGCGTGGCCAATGCGCCCTCCCAGCCGTACTCCTCGGCGCCGAACGTGAGCCGCCAGCCGCGGATCCATCCGGTGTCGGTGTGCGGGGAGGAGGGACATCGGCGCAGCATCTGCGCGGGATCCATGTTCGACCCGTAGGCGGCGTAGAGGCCCATTCGGCCGACAGTACGACCGGTGCGCCGGGCCGGAGCACGCCGGTCGCAGCGCCCGAGGAGGCCACCGGGGAGAATGGTGGCAATCCCCGCCCGCGGCACCCCGCAGAACCAACCGGAGAAGCATCCATGACCCGCATCGTGATCATCGGCGGCGGACCGGCCGGCTACGAGGCCGCCCTGGTCGCCGCGCAACTCGGTGCGCAGGTCACCGTCATCGAGCGGGACGGCATCGGGGGCGCCAGCGTGCTCACCGACTGCGTCCCGTCCAAGACCCTGATCGCCGCCGCCGGCACGATGACCTCGGTCCGCGACTCCGCCGTCCTCGGCCTGCAGGGCGCCGAGCTCGCCACCGTCAGCCTCGACCTCGCGTCGGTCAACCACCGGGTCAAGGGGCTGGCGATGGCGCAGTCCGCCGACATCCACGCCCGGCTCACGAGCGAGGGCGTGCGGATCGTCGCCGGGCAGGGCCGGCTCTCCGACGAGATCCGCGGGCTCGCGGCGCACCGCGTGGAGATCCTGGACGGCGCGGGCGCGGTCACCGAGGAGCTGGAGAGCGACGTGGTCCTCATCGCGACGGGCGCGGACCCGCGCGTGCTGGCCGGCGCCGAGCCCGACGGCGACCGGATCCTCGACTGGCGCGACGTGTACGACCTCGAGGAGATGCCCGAGCACCTGGTGGTGGTCGGCTCCGGGGTCACCGGAGCGGAGTTCGCCTCCGGCTATCTGGAGGCGGGGGTGCCGGTGACGCTGGTCTCCTCGCGCGACCAGGTGCTGCCCGGCGAGGACGCCGACGCCGCCGAGGTGCTCGAAGAGGTCTTCCAGTCCCGGGGCGGGAGAATCGCCGAACGTGGCCGGGCGGCCGCGGTGAGGCGCACCGAGAAGGGCGTGCTCGTCGAGCTCACCGATGGACGCACCGTCGAGGGCTCGCACGCCCTGATGACCGTCGGCACCGTGCCGAACACCGCCGGCCTCAACCTCGAGCAGTGCGGGGTCGAGCTGACGCAGGCCGGGCACATCGTCGTCGACCGCGTCTCCCGGACGAGCGTGCCCGGCGTCTACGCCGCCGGCGACGTGACCGGCGTCTTCCAGCTCGCGTCCGTCGCGGCCATGCAGGGCCGGATCGCCATGTGGCACGCGCTCGGCGAGGCGGTGGCGCCGATCAAGCTGAAGACGGTCGCGGCCAACGTCTTCACCCATCCCGAGATCGCCACGGTCGGGGTCCAGCAGAAGTCGATCTCCGGCGATCAGGACATCGACGTCGTCCGGCTGCCTCTGGCGACCAACGCCCGCGCGAAGATGAGCGACCTGCGCGACGGGTTCGTCAAGCTGTTCACCCGCCGTTCGACCGGCGTGGTCATCGGCGGTGTGGTGGTGGCCCCCGGAGCCTCGGAGCTGATCCTGCCGATCGCCCTCGCGGTGACGAAGGGGCTCACCGCGGCGGACCTCGCGCAGACCTTCTCCATCTACCCGTCCCTCTCCGGCTCGATCACCGAGGCCGGGCGCCGGCTGATGGGCGTCGACGAGCTCTCCTGACGGGGCCGCCGGGGCGCCCGGCGACCGCTGCGGCGGATGTGACGGCAGTTTCCGCTCAACTCCGCCGATCCGGTGCCGACGCGCGCGTGGGCCGCCGATGCAGGAGGAGATGTCTTCTGCCCGGGTCGCCCTCGTCCCCACCCTGCTGCGCTCGCTGGCGGTCGGTTCCGCGCTGATCGCCACCGCGGTGGTGCCGGTGGGTACCGCTGCGGCTGCCGAGTCCGCCGGCACGACGGTCGTCGGCACGCTGCTGCAGGCCTGGCCGGAGAGCCGGGACGCCTCCGATGGGGCCGTGCAGCCGATCAGCTGGGTGCAGAACGCCGACGGGGACGCCTTCCGCATCCCGACCGACCAGGTCGAGGGCATCGACCCCGGGACGACGCTCCAGCTCACGGTCGACCCCGCCGGCGACGGCCCGCACGACGGCAACGCCGAGGACCCGCTGTACGACGTCACCGACACCACGATCGTGCAGCCGGCCCCGCCCGCGCCGGTGCTCCGCGGCCCCGCCGGGCTCACCAACCAGGTCACCGTCGTCCGGGTGAACCCCGACGGTGCGGCCCAGGACGACGTCACCGTCGCGCAGCTCGTGGACGTCGTGGACACGACGGTCGCCGACTTCTGGTCGGAACAGAGCAACGGCACCATCTCCGTCGGCGTCACGCGCGCCGTCCCCGGCTGGGTCGCCCCCGTCAAGGGCTGCGCCGACCCGACGGCGATGTGGAACGAGGTCGCCGCCTCGGTCGGCTTCACCCCGGGCCCGGGGAAGCACCTGATGCTGTACGTGAGCCGCGCCGCGACGGCGTGCAGCTACGCCCTGGGCGAGGTCGGCTCCGCACCCGCGTCCGGCGGCCGTCTCTATGTCCGCGACACGCTCAGCTCGGTCATCGCCCACGAGCTGGGCCACAACTTCGGTCTCGGCCACTCCTCGGCGCAGCAGTGCGACGGCGCCGTCGAGTCCGCCACCTGCCGGACCAGCGCCTACCGCGACTACTACGACGTCATGGGTGTCTCGTGGGCGCGGCTCGGCTCGCTCAACGCCGCCCAGGCCGCCCAGCTCGGCGTCCTGCCGGTTGCGCAGCAGACGCAGCTCACGGTGCACAGCGGAGCGACCACGGTCACCCTCGCGCCGTTCGCCGGCCGGGCCGGCACGCGCGCCCTGCGGCTCACCGACGCCGAGGGCGTCGACTACTGGCTGGAGTACCGGACGGCGACCGCCCGCGACGCCTGGCTGGCGACGACGGAGAACCGGTACCACCTGCAGACCGGTGTCCTGCTGCGCAAGGCCGGCGGGCTGCCAGACACCTCGCTGCTGCTCGACGGCACCCCGTCGGCGGCGGCCGGCTGGGCGAGTGACCTCCAGGAGGCGCTGCCGGTCGGCACGGCGGTCCCCGTGTCGGGCGGCGACTTCAGCGTCGTCGTGCAGAGCGCGGACGCCGATGGCGCCGTCCTGAGCGTCACCCCGGCGCCGCCCACGGCGCCGACGGCGAAGGCCCCGCGACCGGCCGCTCCTGTTCCGGGCACGGTGATGCGCGGGAACACCGACGTCGCCGTCCCTCCGGCGGGGACCATCGCCGGCTACCAGGAGCCGACGTCCGTGGCCCCGGACGTCCTGCCCGCGGCGCCGGCGCTGTCCGCGGCCGCCGACAGCTCTGGCGGCACCGGCTTCCTCGTGACGCTGATCGGCGTCGCGCTGGCCGGGACGGCTCTCCTCGGCGTTCCGGCCCTGCGCAGGTCAGTGCTCAGGCGCTCCTGAGAGTGGGCGGCCGAGTTTCCTACCTTCGCTTCACTCCGGCGCCGTGGAGCCGATGGAGAAGGGAACCCCTCCGCGTCCTGGAGCCCTCCGTGCCCCTGTCCCGCCCCGCGCTCCCACGGCGCTCCCTGCTCGCCGTGCTGGCGAGCGCCGTGCTGGTGCCGATGTTCGTCCCGGCGGTGGCCGCGGCAGACGACCAGCCGTCGAGCGGTGACCGGGTCGTCGGCGAGCTGGTGCAGGCGTGGCCGGAGCACAAGAACCCCGACGAGGCCGTCGCGCGGGCCGACGAGGGGCCGTTGAGCTGGATCGAGACGGCGTCGGGTGATGCCGTCCGCGTCTCCACCGAGGACCTCGCGCGCACGCTGCCGGGCACCGACGTCCCGGTCGGTGCCACCGTCTCGGTGGTCGTGGGAGGCGAGGCCGCGAACGACCCGGCCACCGACGCGGGCCTGGACCCGGCGCTCCAGGTTCTCTCGGCGGCGGTCGTGACCCCGGCGCCGGCGGAGGCGCCGCTGTCCGCGGCCGCGCCGACCGACGATGTGACCGTCGTGATGGTGGTCCCGGCCGGGGGAGCGCCGGAAGCGGGACGGACGCTCGTTCAGGTGGAAGCGGCCGTGAACGGCCCGGTCGCCGACTTCTGGTCGGAGCAGTCCGACGACAAGATCCGGATCGCCACGGCAGCCGGGAACGACCCCGCGTGGGTGCGGGCGACGGTCGACTGCTCGGATCCCTACGGCCTCTGGGCGCAGGCGGCCGCGCACGCGCACTGGACGGCAGGCTTCGGCAAGCACTTGCTGGTCTACCTGCCGCGCGGCAGCAAGGGGTGCGCCTACGGGCTGGCGCAGGTCGGCAGCTCGGTGACCGCCGGCGGGAAACTGTACGTCACCGACGTCGCCACCTCGGTGATCGCGCACGAACTCGGCCACAACTTCGGCCTGGGGCATTCCTCGCTGCGGCAGTGCGACGCCGGCACCAACCGCGAGTTCTGCCAGACCACGCCCTACTACGACCTGTACGACGTGATGGGTGCCTCCTGGAGCCAGGTCGGATCCCTCGGCCTCGCACAGGCGGCCCGGCTGGTGCGGATCCAGGGTCAGACCTTCGAGGTCAACAGTCCGCCCGGGACGGTGACTCTCACACCGGTGTCACAGCGCGCGGGTCTGCGCGGTGTCATGCTCCGTGACACCGACGGCATCAAGTACTGGCTCGAGTACCGCCCGGCCAGCGGCCGGGATGCCTGGCTGGGCACGACGGCGAACCGGTTCGGCCTGCAACCCGGCGTCCTGCTCCGCCAGGAGACCGGTGGTGACGACAGCTCCCTGCTCCTGGACGGCACGCCGTCGGGGGAGGCGGACTGGGACGGGGACCTCTCCACCGCGCTGCCGGTGGGCAGTCCTGTGCGCATCGAGGACTCGTCCCGCGGCGGCGGGGCGTTCGACATCACCGTGGTCAGCACGTCGCCCTCGGCCGCCACCGTGCAGGTCACGCCGAAGAGCGCCATCACCGTGGCCTACGAGGCATCGGGCGGCCCCGACGGACCGCTGGGTGCCGCGATCGGGGCGGAGGCCTGCGGCTGGTGGGACATGGTGCGCTACTGCGAGCAACGTTTCGCCAACGGCGCGGGCTCCTGGACCGTGCTCTATGGCGCTCACCTGGTGTCCGCCGACATCTTCACCGCCTGGGCCGCGGGCGGCGGTGCGTTCGGCACGTGGGGCATCCCCATGGCGGACGCCGACTGCGGCCTGACGGCCGACGGTTGCCAGCAGTCGTTCTCCCGCGGCAACCTGTACTG
The DNA here is from genome assembly GCF_057628075.1 of Blastococcus sp. OS1-29. Lineage (NCBI taxonomy): Bacteria > Bacillati > Actinomycetota > Actinomycetes > Geodermatophilales > Geodermatophilaceae > Blastococcus > Blastococcus sp. OS1-29. The sequence continues at coordinate 434,974 of NZ_JBXXJK010000005.1, read as the reverse complement.
GTCGCCCACGACCGGCGCAGTGGGGGTGCGCGACGGTGCCCTGCTCGACGCCTATCGCAGCATCGGAGAGGAGTCGGGGATCATCGGCTACCCGACGGCCGCCGAGGTCTGCGCTGCCGGCATCTGTCGACAGGATTTCCAGGGCGGGACACTGGTCGACGACCCTGCGACGGGCACGCGTCTGGTTCCCGGCGACATCGCCACCGTGTGGGGGGCACAGGGTCACGAGTCCGGCTCGCTGGGTCTTCCGACCACCGGACTGATCTGTGGCCTGCGCAGCGGTGGCTGCGGTCAGGTGTTCCAGCGTGGGCGCATCTACTCAGCTCCCGGGGCGGGCACGCACGCTCTCACCGGGGCGATCCAGGCCGCGTGGATTGCGCAGGGCTGGGAGGGCGGCCCGCTGGGCTACCCCGCGGGGGACCAGGTGTGCGGCTTGGCCGGCGGGGGCTGCAGCCAGGCGTTCCAGGGCGGCGCCATCTACTGGAGTTCGTCCACCGGTGCCCGGGCCGTGTCCGGGGCGATCGCGACCGCGTGGGCGGCGGCCGGTGCGGAGGGCGGTGCGCTGGGCTACCCGACGACCGGGCTGATCTGCGGGATGAAGCAGAGCGGCTGCGGGCAGGTGTTCCAGGGCGGGAAGATCTACAGCACCGCGGCCACCGGCACGCGGGTGCTGACCGGGCCGATCCTCGCCACGTGGGGGGCGCAGGGTTGGGAGGTCGGCCCCCTGGGCTACCCGACCGGGGACCAGGTGTGCGGGCTGGCCGATGGCGGCTGCAAGCAGGCGTTCCAGGGCGGCACGCTGTACTCCCACCCGACGGCGGGGACGAAGTCGGTCTCGGGAGCGATGGCCACCGCGTGGACGGCGGCCGGTGCCGAGGGCGGTGCGCTGGGCTATCCGACGACCGGGCTGATCTGCGGGATGAAGCAGAGCGGCTGCGGGCAGGTGTTCCAGCGCGGGAAGATCTACAGCACCTCGGCCACCGGCACCCGGGTGCTCACCGGGCCGATCCTCACCGCGTGGGGTGCGCAGGGCTGGGAGGTCGGCCCGCTGGGCTACCCGACCGAGGACCAGGTGTGCGGCCTGGCCGATGGGGGCTGCAAGCAGGCGTTCCAGGGCGGCACGCTGTACTCCCACCCGACGGAGGGGACGAAGTCGGTCTCGGGAGCGATGGCCACCGCGTGGGCGGCGGCCGGTGCCGAGGGCGGTGCGCTGGGCTATCCGACGACCGGGCTGATCTGCGGGATGAGGCAGAGCGGCTGCGGGCAGGTGTTCCAGGGCGGAAAGATCTACAGCACCGCGGCGACCGGAACCCGGGTGCTGACCGGGCCGATCCTCACCGCGTGGGGTGCGCAGGGCTGGGAGGTCGGCCCACTGGGCTACCCGACCAGCGGGCTGATCTGCGGGATGAAGGAGAGCGGCTGCGGGCAGGTGTTCCAGGGCGGCCGCATCTACTCCACGTCCGCCACCGGTGCCCATGCCGTGAGCGGGCCGATCCAGGCCGCGTGGATCGCGCAGGGCTGGGAGGGCGGCCCGCTGGGCTACCCGACGGGGGACCAGGTGTGCGGGCTGGCCGGCGGGGGCTGCAGCCAGGCGTTCCAGGGCGGCACCATCCACTGGAGTTCGTCCACCGGTGCTCGCGCCGTGTCCGGGGCGGTCGCGACCGCGTGGGCGGCGGCCGGTGCCGAGGGCGGTGCGCTGGGCTACCCGACGACCGGGCTGATCTGCGGGATGAAGCAGAGCGGCTGCGGGCAGGTGTTCCAGGGCGGGAAGATCTACAGCACGCCGACGACCGGCACCCGGGTGCTGACCGGGCCGATCCTCGCCACGTGGGGGGCGCAGGGCTGGGAGGTCGGCCCGCTGGGCTACCCGACGGGGGACCAGGTGTGCGGGCTGGCCGGCGGGGGCTGCAGCCAGGCGTTCCAGGGCGGCACCATCCACTGGAGTTCGTCCACCGGCGCTCGCGCCGTGTCCGGCGCGATCGCGACCGCGTGGGCCGCGGCCGGTGCCGAGGGCGGTGCGCTCGGGTACCCGACGACCGGGCTGATCTGCGGGATGAAGCAGAGCGGCTGCGGGCAGGTGTTCCAGGGCGGGAAGGTCTACAGCACCGCGGCCACCGGCACCCACGTCGTCGCCGGGCCCATCCTCAGCGCCTGGGGCGCGCAGGGCTGGGAGAGCGGTTCCCTCGGCTATCCGACGTCGGATCCGACTCCGGTCACCGGGGGAACCGCTCAGGACTTCCAGGGCGGCAGGCTGACCGTGGACGACGGCACCGGACTGGTCACCCGCGGCTGAGTGACTCGCTCTACTCGGCGGCGTCGGCGATGGTGCAGATGACCGCGCCGCTGGTCACGGCCGCACCGACCTCGGCGGACAGACCGGAGATCGTGCCGGCCTTGTGCGCGGTGACCGGCTGCTCCATCTTCATCGCCTCCAGGACGACGACCAGGTCACCGGCCTCGACGGTGGCGCCGTCCTCGACGGCGACCTGGACGATGGTGCCCTGCATCGGCGAGGTGAGGCTGTCGCCCGAGGCGGCCGAGCCGCCGCTGCCGCCTCCGCGCTTGCGAGGCTTCGCGGCGGCGCCCGGCGCAGCGCCGCCGGCGGCCAGACCCGCCGGCAGCGACACCTCGAGCCGGCGTCCGCCGACCTCGACGACCACGGTCTGCCGGGGCGCGGACTCCTCGCCCTCGGCCGGGGCGGCGTCGTAGGGCGGCACCTGGTTGTCCCACTCGGTCTCGATCCAGCGGGTGTGCACGGTGAACGGCTCGCTGGTGAAGGCCTCGTCGCGGACGACGGCACGGTGGAACGGGATGACCGTGGGCATGCCCTCGACCACCAGCTCGTCCAGGGCCCGGCGGGAGCGCTCGAGCGCCTCCTGCCGGCTGGCCCCGTACACGATGAGCTTGGCCAGCATGGAGTCGAACGCCCCCGCGACCTCGCCGCCGGTCTCCACACCGGAGTCCCAGCGCACGCCCGGGCCCTGCGGGATCTCCAGCCGGGTGACCGGTCCAGGCGCGGGCATGAAGTTGCGGCCGGCGTCCTCGGCGTTGATCCGGAACTCGATGGCGTGCCCGCGCGGTGTCGGGTCCTCGGTGATCGAGAGCTTCTCGCCGTCGGCGATGCGGAACTGCTGGCGCACCAGGTCGATGCCGGAGGTCTCCTCCGACACCGGGTGCTCGACCTGCAGGCGGGTGTTGACCTCGAGGAACGAGATCGACCCGTCCGCGCCGACCAGGTACTCGACGGTGCCCGCGCCGTGGTAGCCGGCCTCCTTGCAGATCGCCTTGGCGGAGGAGTGGATGCGGTCCCGCTGCTCGTCGGTGAGGAACGGAGCGGGCGCCTCCTCGACCAGCTTCTGGTTGCGGCGCTGCAGCGAGCAGTCGCGCGTGCCGACGACGACCACGTTGCCGTGGCTGTCGGCGAGCACTTGGGCCTCGACGTGCCGGGGCTTGTCGAGGAACTTCTCGACGAAGCACTCGCCGCGGCCGAACGCCGACACGGCCTCGCGGACCGCCGAGTCGAACTGCTCGGGGATCTCCTTCTTGTCCCGGACCACCTTCAGACCGCGGCCGCCACCGCCGAACGCCGCCTTGATGGCGATCGGCATGCCGTGCTCCTCGGCGAACGCGATGACCTCGTCGGCGTCCTTGACCGGCTCCGTGGTGCCGGGGACGAGGGGCGCTCCGACCTTGGTCGCGATGTGCCGGGCCTGCACCTTGTCGCCCAGGGCGATGATCGCCTCGGGCGAGGGGCCGATCCAGGTCAGCCCGGCGTCGATGACCGCCTGGGCGAAGTCGGCGTTCTCCGAGAGGAAGCCGTAGCCCGGGTGGACGGCGTCGGCGCCGGACTGCTTGGCGGCGTCGATGATCTTGTCGATCACCAGGTAGGAGTCGCCGGGGGTCGTCCCCCCGAGGGCGAACGCCTCGTCGGCCTCGCGCACGTGCAGCGCGTCCCGGTCGGGCTCGGCGTAGACGGCCACACTGGTCAGGCCTGCGTCCTTGCACGCACGTGCCACCCGAACCGCGATCTCGCCGCGGTTGGCGATCAGGACCTTCTGCACCGTTGCACTCCTTCTCGTCTGAACCGCTCGGACTGTAACTACCGGGCGGTAGCCGCTGCGCGGCGGGCGCTCAGCGGCGCCAGAGGTCGGTGATGGCCAGCCCGCGCTTGGCGAGCTGGATCCGCAGCACCGTGAGGGACAGGCCCACGACGGCGGCCGGGTCGCCCTCGACCCGGCGCACGAACGGCGCGCCCAGGCCGTCGAGGGTGAACGCCCCCGCCACCGCCATGGGCTCGCCGGTCGCGACGTAGGCCTCGAGTTCCTGCGGGGTGGGGCTGGCGAAGTAGACGACGGTGGACGCCACGGCGATGTCCCGGGCGACGACCGCGCCGTCCTGCACGTCGAACAGCGCCTGCCCGGTGTGCAGCACGCCCGAGCGTCCGGCCATGCGCTGCCACCGGTCGCGGGCCTCCGCGGCGTCGGCGGGCTTGCCCAGGGGCTTGCCGTGGAACTCCAGCAGCGAGTCGCAGCCGATGACGAAGGCGTCGGTCTCCTGCTTGGCGACGGCAGCCGCCTTGGCCGCGGCGAGCAGGGCCACGGTCTCGGCCACGCGTGGCGCCTGCACCGACGACTCGTCGACCTGGCTCACGACGACCTCGGGCGCGAGACCCGCCTGCCGGAGCAGGGAGAGCCGAGCGGGCGAGGCCGACGCCAGGACCAGCCTGCGGTCGCTCGTCACGCGTCCTCCTCGCTGGCGCTTGTCGGCCGCGTCCGCGGCCCCGCACTCTTGTCCCATGAGCTGGCACGCTCGCTCATGCGAACCGCCCCGATGCCCGCCAGCCGCCGGGCCCGTGCTGCAGCGCGGGCCGGTGACCGTCGGCGTGCGACGCCCACGTGCCGACCGGCGTCGGACGGCGTCGCTCGCGGCGCTGCGACATGGCGGCGACGACCACGGTCAGCGCCGCGACCTCCTCGGCGGTCGGTTCGCCGCGGACGATCCGGAGCAGCGGCTGCTCACTCACAACGGGATGTTCCCGTGCTTCTTGGGCGGCAGCGTCTGGCGCTTGTTGGCCAGCACCCGCAGCGCCTTGGTGACCTGCACCCGGGTGTGCGAGGGTGGGATGACCGCGTCCACGTACCCACGGTCGGCGGCGATGTAGGGGTTGGCGAGGGTGTCCTCGTACTCGGAGATGAGCTCCGCACGGCGGGCGTCCGGGTCGTCGGCCGCGGCCAGTTCCTTGCGGTAGAGGATCCCGACCGCGCCCTGGGCCCCCACGACGGCGATCTGCGCGCTGGGCCACGCGAGGTTGATGTCCGCGCCGAGGTGCTTGGAGCCCATCACGTCGTAGGCGCCGCCGTAGGCCTTGCGGGTGATCACGGTGACCAGCGGGACGGTGGCCTCGGCGTAGGCGTAGATCAGCTTGGCGCCCCGGCGGATGATCCCCTCCCACTCCTGCGACGTGCCGGGCAGGAACCCGGGCACGTCGACGAACGTGAGCACCGGGAGGTTGAAGGCGTCGCAGGTGCGCACGAAGCGCGCGGCCTTCTCGCTGGCGTCGATGTCGAGGGTGCCGGCGAACTGGGTGGGCTGGTTGGCCACGATGCCCACCGGCCGGCCCTCGACGCGGCCGAACCCGATCAGGATGTTGGGCGCGAACAGGGGCTGCACCTCGAGGAACTCGCCGTCGTCGACGACGTGCTCGATCACGGTGTGCATGTCGTACGGCGTGTTCGCCGAGTCGGGGATAAACGTGTCGAGCTCGAGGTCGGAGTCGGTCAGCGCGTCCGGGAGGACGACGTCGACCGGGGCCACGTCGAGCGCCGGCAGCGGGTCGAGGTTGTTGCTGGGCAGGTAGGACAGCAGCGCCTTGACGTAGTCGAGGGCGTCCGCCTCGTCCTCGCCGAGGTAGTGGGCCACGCCGGACTTGGTGTTGTGCGTGCGCGCACCGCCGAGCTCCTCGAGGGTCACCTCCTCGCCGGTGACGGTCTTCACCACGTCGGGCCCGGTGATGAACATCTGGCTGGTCTTGTCGACCATGACCACGAAGTCGGTGAGGGCAGGGGAGTAGACGTGCCCGCCGGCCGCGGGGCCCATCACCAGCGAGATCTGCGGGATGACGCCCGAGGCGTGCACGTTGCGCTTGAAGATCTCGCCGTACAGGCCGAGGGAGACCACGCCCTCCTGGATGCGGGCGCCACCGCCCTCGTTGATCCCGACGATGGGGCAGCCGTTGGTGATCGCGAAGTCGATGACCTTGACGATCTTCTCGCCGTAGACCTCGCCGAGGCTGCCGCCGAACACGGTCACGTCCTGGCTGAAGATCGCGACCGGCCGGCCGTCGACGGTCCCGTAGCCGGTGACCACGCCGTCCCCGAACGGGCGCTTGGAGTCCATGCCGAAGTTCGTGGACCGATGGCGGGCGAACTCGTCGAACTCGGTGAACGAGCCCGGGTCCAGCAGCGCCTCGATCCGCTCGCGCGCGGTCATCTTCCCCGCGGCGTGCTGCTTCTCGACGGCGCGCTCGGACCCCGCGTGGGTGGCCTCCTGCACGCGACGCTCGAAGTCGGCCAGCTTTCCGGCAGTGGTGTGGATGTCGACGTCGTCGGGGACGGACTCCCCGGCGCTCGACAGCTCGGCGGCGCTCACGGGCCGTAGCGTAAGGGAGTGCCCGATCTCCCCTCATCCCGCTGGTCGGATCTCGACCGTCCGTCCCTCGACGGAGCGAACCTCCAGGCCGCCCTGACGCGGGACAGCACGCTGTGGCGGGGCCTCGAGGTGGTCGAGGAGATCGGGTCCACCAACGCCGCGCTCGCGGCCGCCGCGGGTGACGACGGCGACGAGGGCGCGGTGCTCGTCGCCGAGCACCAGGTCGCCGGCCGGGGCCGGCTGGACCGGGTCTGGACCTCGCCGCCGCGGGCCGGTCTCACCGTCTCGTTCCTGCTGCGCCCCGACGTCCCGGCCGCCCGGCGGGGATGGTTGCCGCTGCTGACGGGCGTCGCCCTGGCCGAGGCCGTCGGCGAGGTCACCGGCGTCCGGTCCTCGCTGAAGTGGCCCAACGACCTCCTGGCGGTGGACGGGCGGAAGCTCGCCGGGATCCTGGCCGAGAGCACCGGGACGGCGGTCGTCGTCGGCGTCGGCCTGAACGTGAACACCACCGCCGAGGAACTGCCCGAGACGGGGACGTCGCTGTCGCAGGTGCTCGGCACGACGGTCGATCGCGGACCGGTGCTGCTGGCCTTCCTGCGCGCGGTCGAGCGGCGGTACCGGCGGTGGACGCAGGCGCTCGGCGACCCCGTCTCCTCGGGCCTGGCGCAGGACTACCTGGGCTGGTCGTCCACGGTAGGGTCGGAGGTCGCCGTGAGCATGCCCGACGGGACGACCCTGGAAGGCACGGCGCAGGCGATCGACTGGGACGGCCGGCTTGTGGTGGCGACACCGTCCGGCACGGTGGAGCTCGCCTCGGGAGACGTGCGGCACGTGCGTCGGGTGTGACCGTCCGGAGGCCGGGTCCGCACCGGACGGCCGATCCTGCGCCATCCTGGGTGGCATGCCCTACCCGGACCGAGTGCTCGCGGAGGACGAAGAGGTCGTCCGTCACCTGCACCCGCACTGGCTGACCCTCTTCTGGCCCGTCGTGTGGTTCCTCGTGGTCGTCGGCGGCACGTCGTTCGGCATGGCGGTGATCCCGGCCGGCCGGCAGCAGGGCGTCTACCGGATGGTCCTCCTCGCGGCGGCGCTGGTGCTCCTGCTGACCGTCGTCCTGGTGCCGGTGCTCCGGTGGCGGACGACGCACTACGTCATCACCACGCACCGGCTGCTGTTCCGCGAGGGGATCCTGTCCCGCCGCGGCCGTGACATCGGGCTGTCCCGGATCACCGACGTCTCCTACCGGCAGAGCCTCTGGGAGCGGATCATCAACTCGGGGACGCTCACCATCGAGTCCGCGGGCGAGGGCGGGGCGACCGTGCTCAAGCAGATCCCGGACAGCGAGGGCGTCCAGCAGCTGCTGAACCTCATGGTCGAGGAGGACGCCGACCGGCGCGCGCAGGAGAGCGCGGGCTACGTCGGCGAGTACTACGGCGGGCACCGCGGCACCGTCCCCCAGCCGCCGCTGTGACCCGGTTGACGCAGGGGAACCGGTCCGTCACGGCGCGTCCGGACCGGTTCTGTCGGTAGGGCGACCTACCGTCCCTCCCATGCGGCTGCTGCACACCTCCGACTGGCACATCGGCCGGTCGCTGCACGGCATCGACCTGCTCGCCGAGCAGGAGACCGTGCTGGGTGGGCTGGCCGACGTCGTGGCCGCGGAATCGGTGGACGTCGTCCTCGTGGCCGGCGACGTGTACGACCGCGCGGTCCCGTCGGCCGATGCGCAGGCGGTGCTGAGCCGGGTGGTGGCGCGGCTGCGCCGGGCGGGCGCGACCGTGGTCATGACCCCCGGCAACCACGACTCCGCGCGCCGGCTCGGCACCTTCTCCGAACTCCTCGCCGCCGGCGGTCTGCACGTGCGGGCGGAGACCCCGCGCCTCGACGAGCCCGTCCTGCTCGCCGACGAGCACGGCGAGGTCGCGATCTACGGGCTGCCCTACCTCGAGCCGGAGATCGCGCGGTTCGAGCTCGGGCTGCCGGCCGCGCGCAGTCACGAGGCGGTGCTCGCGGAGGCGATGGACCGGGTCCGCGCCGATCTGTTCCTGCGGCCGGGCACGCGCTCGGTCGTGCTCGCGCACGCGTTCGTCGGGGGCGGTCAGCCCAGCGACAGCGAGCGCGACATCAGCGTCGGCGGCGTCGATCTCGTCCCCGCCCCGGTGTTCGACGGCGTCGACTACGTCGCCCTCGGTCATCTGCACCGCCCGCAGACGCTGACGCCACGGCTGCGCTACAGCGGGTCGCCGATGGCCTACTCGTTCGGCGAGGCAGGGCAGCAGAAACAGGCCTGGCTGGTCGAGCTCGACGCCTCCGGCCTGGCCGACGCTCGGCCGGTGCCGCTGCCCACCCCGCGGCCGCTGGCGATCCTCACCGGCACCCTCGAGGAGCTGCTGTCCGACCCCGGGCACGCTCCGGCCGAGCAGTCCTTCGTCTCGGCGCGGCTCACCGACGCCGTCCGCCCGGCCGACCCGATGCGCCGTCTCCAGGAGCGGTTCGCGCACTGCGTGCACCTGGAGTGGGCCGCGACCGCGGCGCCGAGCGAACGCCGCAGCTACCAGGAGCTCCTGCGCGGCCGCAGCGACCTGGAGGTCGTCGGCGAGTTCGTCAGCCGGGTGCGCACCGTGCCGGCCAGTGCCGCCGAGCGCACCCTGCTCGGCCGGGCCCTGGCTGCCGCCGCGCGGGCGGAGGCCGACGGATGAGGCTGCACTCGCTGTCGCTGACCGCGTTCGGCCCCTTCCCGGACACGGTCGAGGTCGACCTCGACGAGGCCGGCCGCGACGGCCTCTTCCTGCTGTGGGGGCCCACCGGTGCGGGCAAGACGACCCTGCTCGACGCCGTGGTGTTCGCCTTCTACGGCACCGTCCCCGGCGTGCGGGGCGAGGAGAAGCGGCTGCGCAGCGACCACGCGGGCGCCGACGTCCGCACGGAGGTCTCCTGCGAGGTCACCCTCGGCCCCGAGCGGCTGCGCGTCATCCGCCGTCCCGAGCAGCAGCGCCCCAAGAAGCGCGGGGAGGGCTGGACCACCGAGCAGGCGAAGCTGACCGTGCAGCGCTGGACCGGCGGCGACTGGGCGCCGGTGAGCACGCGTATCGACGAGGGCTCTGAGTACCTGCGCACCCGGCTGGGCCTCTCGGCCGAGCAGTTCTGCCAGGTGGTGCTGCTGCCGCAGGGGGATTTCGCCCGGTTCCTCCGCGCCGAGCCCGAGGACCGTGGACGGCTGCTGCGCACGCTCTTCGACGTCGGGCGGTTCGGCGTGGTCGAGCAGTGGCTCGCCGACGAGCGGACGACGGCCCGCGAGCGCCTGGACGCCGTGCGGCACACGATGGGCAATCTGCTCAACCGGCTGGCGCAGGTCGCCGACGCCGACATCCCCGAGGAGCTGGCGCCCGAGCTCGCCGGCGCCGGCACCGGCCGCAGCGCCGGGCGCTGGGTGGCGACCCTGCGGGCGCAGGCGGACGAGCGGTTGACCCGGGCGACGCAGGCCGCCGAGGAAGCGGCGACCCGCGCGACCGAGGTCGACGCAGGTTTCGCCGACGCCCGGGCCCTGGCCGACCGGCACGCCCGGCGGAACCGCGCGCGGGCCGAGCTCGACATGCTCACCGGGGAGGAGGCGCAGCTGGCGCCGCTGCGGCTGCGCCGCGACGAGGGGCGGCGCGCCGAGCCCCTGCGCGATGCCCTGGAGACCGCCGGCCGCAGCGCGCTCGTCGCGGAGCAGGCCGCCGAGCTGCTCGCTGCGGCGACGACGGCCTGGATCGCCGTGGGCGAGGACCGTGAGGCCGACGGCCTGCTGGCGCGTGCACTCCGCGACGAGGCCGCCGGGCTGCGCGCCCTGCTTCCCGAGGTCGACCGCGCGGCGGACCTGGCCCGACAGGCGCGCGCCCTCGACCGGGCTGTCGACGAGCTCACCCGCCGCTGCGACGACGCGGCCGCGGAGGCGGCGGACCGCCCGGCGCGCATCGCCGAGCACGAGGCGCTCCTGGCCCGTGCCCAGGACGCCGACGCCCGCCTTCCCGGGCTGCGGGCCCAGCGGGACACCGCGCGGGCCGCCCTCGATGCCGGACGCGCGGCGGAACGGCTGGCGGCGCAGCTGGACGGCGCCCGGCAACAGGCCGCACAGCGGCGGGAGCGGTGGAACGACGCACGCGACCACTGGCTGACCCTGCGCGGGCAGCGCCTGGACGGGATGGCCGCCGAGCTGGCCGCGGGGTTGGTCCCGGGGGCGGACTGCCCCGTCTGCGGTGCCACCGAGCATCCCGGGCCCGCCCAGCACGAGGGCCCGAGCGTCACCGCAGCCGACGAACAGGCCGCCCGGGAGGTCGTCGAGCGCACCGAGGCGGCGCACACGGCCACCGCGGCGGAGGTCGATCGGCAGGAACGCGAACTCGCTGCCCTGCTCGGGAGGTCCGGCGACCGCCCGGTCGTCGAGCTGCAGGCGGCGTTCGACGAGCTGGAGACGGCCGTCGCGGCCGCCGCCACCGAGGCGGCCTGGCTGGCCTCGGCGCGGTCGGCCCTGGCGGAGCTGCAGACCGCGCACGAGGCCGCGGCTGCCGCGCTGGCCGCCGACCGGGAGGAGCTGCGGGCGCGCACGGCCGAGTCACTGGCCGTCCGCACCTCGCTCGACCGGCTCACCGGCACGCTGGCCGCCGCCCGGGGCGAGGACGCCGGCTTGCCGCAGCGGATCGCGCGGCTGGTCGACGAGGCCGAGCGCTGCGAGGCCGTGGTGGCCGCGCAGACCGACGAGCTGCGAGCGCGGGCGACCGCCGACACCGCCCGCGGCACCGCGGAGAAGCGGGCCGCGGATGCCGGCTTCGCCGATGTGCTGGAGGCGGCCGCCGCGCTGCTGGATGCCGGCCGGCTGGCCGCCCTCGACCGGCGGATCACCGAACACGACCGTCGCGTCGCCGTGGCGCAGGCCGCCCTCGCCCACGCCGATCTCGCCGATCTCCCGCCCCGGCCGGACCTCGACGCCTGGACGCAGCGGTGCGCCGAGGCGACCCGGCAGCGCGAGCAGGCCGTCGCCGAGCTCGACCGCGCCCGCCGCTGCTCGACCGGCCTGCACTCCCTGGCCGGTGAGGTGACCGCGCTGCAGGTCGAGCTAGACCAGTGCCGCGCGACGTTCGAGCAGGTGGCCGAGCTCGCCGACCTGGTCAACGGACGGGGCGCCAACACCCTGAAGATGCGGCTGCAGTCGTTCGTCCTCGCCGCCCGGCTCGAGCAGGTCGCCGAGGCGGCCAGCCGGCGGCTGCAGGACATGTCCGGCGGCCGGTACACGTTCCGGCACAGCGACGCCCAGGGCCGCCACGGGGCCCGCGGCGGTCTCGGCCTCGACGTCCTGGACGAGTACACCGGGTGCCTTCGGGCCACCAAGACGCTGTCCGGCGGGGAGAGCTTCATGGCGTCGCTGGCGCTCGCCCTCGGGCTGGCCGACGTGGTCACGGCGGAGTCCGGCGGGGTGCAGATCGACACGCTGTTCGTGGACGAGGGGTTCGGCACGCTGGACGCCCGCGCCCTGGACGCCGTCATGTCGGTGCTCGACGAGCTCCGCCGCGGCGGCCGAACGGTCGGGGTGATCAGTCACCTGGAGGAGCTGCGCACCCGCATCCCGACGCGGATCGAGGTCCTCGCCGGACGGAACGGCTCGCGCCTCGCCGGTTGACGGTGTCCGAGGGGAACCTCAGCCGGAGAGCGCCTCTGGGCGCATGACCGCGGGGGGAGCCGGGGGCAGGGCGGGAAAGACCCACCGCCGGTAGGAGAGGTAGCGGACGACCGTGCCGACCGCGATGCTGGCCACGTTCGCGAGCTGGAGCACGACGGCGCTCTCCTGGCCCAGGGGGTAGCGGACGAACGCGACCACGCCGACGTTGAGCAGCAGGGTGACCGCGTTGATCGCCGCGAACAGGGCGTACTCGCGCCGGACCCCGGTGCGGGCCCGGTGGGAGAACGACCAGTAGCGATGCGCGAAGTAGGCCACGGTCATCGAGGCGAGGGTCGAGAGGGTCTTCGCGGTGACCGCGCCCACGCCGGCGTGCGCGTACAGGAGCTGGAACAGCGCGACGTCGAGGACGAAGCAGACGGCGCCGACGACGCCGAACGCGCTCAGCTCCTTGAGCAGTAGACGCCAGGTCGTTCCCATGCGGTCGGCGACCGTCCGGGCCCATCCCACGACTCCGACTGTACTGGCGGCGAGGGCCCCTCGGTGGGCACCCGATAGTCTCGCGCCGCCATGGCTGCCCCCCTCGATCCCCGCACCGGCACGCCCGTCGTGGCGATGGTCGGGGGTGGCCAGCTGTCCCGGATGACGCACCAGGCCGCCATCGCGCTGGGACAATCGCTGCGCGTCCTGGCGACCGATCCCGCCGAGTCGGCTGCGCTCGTCGCGGCCGACGTCCGGATCGGCGACCACCGGGACCTCGCCGCCCTCCGCGACCTGGCCGAGGGCGCCACCGTCGTCACCTTCGACCACGAGCACGTGCCGACCGAGCACCTGCGCACCCTCGAGCGAGAAGGACACCGGATCGCCCCCGGCCCGGCCGCGCTCGTGCACGCCCAGGACAAGCTGGTGCTCCGCCGGGCCCTCGCCGAGATCGGCGAGCCGCAGCCGGCCTGGGCGGAGGCCGCCACTGTCCACGCGGTCACTTCCTTCGCCGACGACGTGGGCTGGCCGGTCGTGCTCAAGACCCCCCGCGGCGGCTACGACGGCAAGGGGGTCTTCGTGGTCGAGGGCCCCGACCAGGTGGCCGCACTCCTCGAGGAGCACGGCACCCTCCTGGTGGAGGAACGCGTGCCGATGGTCCGGGAGCTGTCCGCTCAGGTCGCCCGCTCGCCCTTCGGGCAGGTCGCGGTGTGGCCGGTGGTGGAGACCGTGCAGCGCGACGGCGTCTGTGCCGAGGTGTACGCGCCCGCGCCGGAGCTGGGGGACGGCCTTGCCGCGGAGGCGCAGGAGCTCGCCGTCCGGATCGCCGACTCTCTCGGCGTGGTCGGCATGCTCGCCGTCGAGCTGTTCGAGACCCCGGACGGCGTCCTGGTGAACGAGCTGGCCATGCGCCCGCACAACTCCGGGCACTGGACGATCGAGGGTGCCCGCACCAGCCAGTTCGAGCAGCACCTGCGCGCCGTCCTCGACTATCCCCTCGGCGACACGACGATGACCGCGCCCGTCGTCGTCATGGCGAACGTGCTGGGCGGCGCCGCGGCCGAGGAGGACTGGGCCGGCCCGCCGCTGGACGAGCGCATCCACCACCTCATGGCGCACTGGCCGGACGTGAAGCTGCACTGGTACGGGAAGGGGCAGCGACGGGGCCGCAAGCTCGGCCACGTGACGGCCCTGGGCACCGACGTGATCGAGGTGCGCGCGCGGGCCGTGGCCGCGGCCCGGTACCTGGCCGACGGCGTCGTCGACGACGCCTTCGCCTTCGACACCGAGCACTGACGAGATCGAGCACTGAGGAGCCCGGCATGAGCGGACCGAGCAGCGATCCCGTCGTGGGCATCGTCATGGGCAGTGATTCCGACTGGCCCGTCATGGAGCCGGCCGCGCTCGCCCTCGAGGAGTTCGACGTGCCCTACGAGGCGCACGTCCTGTCGGCCCACCGGACGCCGCGGCGGATGCTCGACTACGCGGAGGCGGCCGCCGGCCGCGGCCTGCGGGTGATCATCGCCGGCGCCGGGGGAGCGGCCCACCTGCCCGGGATGGTGGCCGCCGCCACGCCGCTGCCGGTGATCGGCGTCCCCCGGCCGCTGGACCGGCTCGACGGGCTGGACAGCCTGCTGTCCATCGTGCAGATGCCCGCAGGGGTGCCCGTGGCGACGGTGGGCATCGGCGGCGGGCGCAACGCGGGCCTGCTCGCCGTCCGCATCCTGGCGGCCTCCGACGGGGGTCTGCGCGCGTCGGTCGAGCGTTTCCAGGCCGACCTGGCGGCCGCCGTGGTCTCCCGGGACGCGGCGCTGCAGGAGATCCTCGCGACCGACGAGTAGGCCTGCGGCCTATCCTCGTCCCCGTGGGAAACGACGCCGGGCTCTACGCCCTCACCGAGGAGCACGAGGCGATCCGGGAGGCGGTCCGCGACATCGCCGAGCGCGAGATCGCCCCGTTCGCCGCCGCCGTGGACGCCGAGTCGCGCTACCCGATCGAGGCCCAGAAGGCGCTGACCGCCGCGGGCTTCCACGCCACGCACATTCCCGAGACCTACGGCGGCGAGGGCGCGGACGCGATCGCGACCTGCATCGTCATCGAGGAGGTGGCCCGGGTCGACATGAGCGCCTCGCTCATCCCCGCGGTCAACAAGCTCGGTTCGATGCCGATCATCCTGTCCGGGTCGGAGGACGTGAAGCAGAAGGTGCTGCCCTCGATCGCCTCCGGCGAGGCGATGATCAGCTACGGGCTCTCCGAGCGTGAGGCCGGCTCAGACGCCGCCGCCATGAAGACCCGTGCCCGTCTCGAGGGCGACACCTGGGTGCTCAACGGCACCAAGGCCTGGATCACCAACTCCGGCATCTCCGAGTGGTACACGGTCATGGCGGTCACCGACCCCGAGAAGGGCGCCAGGGGCATCTCCGCGTTCGCCGTCCACCGCGACGACCCGGGCTTCGCCGTCGGCCCCAAGGAACGCAAGATGGGCATCAAGGGCTCGCCGACCTGCGAGCTCTACTTCACCGAGTGCACGATCCCGGCCGACCGGATCATCGGCGAGCCCGGCACCGGCTTCAAGACCGCGCTGCGCACCCTCGACTTCACCCGGCCCACCATCGGCGCGCAGGCGGTGGGCGTCGCCCAGGGCGCGCTCGACGCCTCGGTCGCCTACGTCAAGGAGCGCAAGCAGTTCGGGACGTCGATCGGCTCCTTCCAGGGCGTGCAGTTCATGCTCGCCGACATGGAGATGAAGATCGAGGCCGCCCGGCACCTGGTCTACGTCGCCGCCGCCGCGGGGGAGGCCGGCCGCCCCGGCGTCACCCGCGTCTCCGCCTCCGCCAAGGCCTTCGCCTCCGACGTCGCCATGCAGGTGACCACCGACGCCGTCCAGCTGTTCGGCGGGGCCGGCTACACGCAGGACTTCCCGGTCGAGCGGATGATGCGCGACGCCAAGATCACCCAGATCTACGAGGGCACCAACCAGGTGCAGCGCATGGTGATCGCCCGGAGTCTCCTGAAGTAGATCGGCGGTCCTCGCCCCGAGTTCAGCGGGTGCGCGTCGAGCCGTACCGCCGGTAGTAGTCGCGCCAGACGAGCCGGTGGATGGGGATCCATCGCGGGAGCGAGCGCAGCCCGGGGACGAACGGAACGAGCAGGAGCCCGGCGCTGAGCACCATCATCAGGCCCCACACGAGCGCGTCGGCGTTGTCCGACGTGGAGAACGGCGGCACCTGGTACCAGAACGTGTACAACCACATCCACGGCTGGCCTGGGTAGTTGCCGGTCTCGTTCATCATCCCCCACTGGTCGCCACCGAGGTGGCGCGCGCGGGCCTGGTCCTCGAGATAGGCGCCGTCGCTGAGCAGCAGGAGCGAGCGGGTCTGGTCGCCGCCGTAGAAGTTGCCCGACGAGGTCAGGGTGCCCTCCAGGCCGCCACTGGCCGCGAGGCTCAGGAAGCCCGCCGCCATGGCCGGAACCGGCCCGTAGTCGCCGGACGCCACCCGCGCCGGGTTTCCGTCGGGGGCGGCGGCCAGCGCGTCGGCGTAGGCGGTCGCCCACGATGCCCGCTGTGCGGGCGATGCGCTCTGCCAGGTCGCGAGGGCCAGCCGCAGCGCAGGGTCGCGGGCCCACCCGGTCAGCGGCGTCACGACGAGATCCTGCGCGGAGTCGACCGGATGACGGACGCCAGCCCACTTCTGCAGCGGCAGCGGGCCGAGCTTCTGGCCTTCGGAGTTGCCGTTGTACGGCGGCCCGTAGGTCGCACTGGTCGTGGTCCCGGCCAACTCACCGGTGGCGGTCGCGACGACGTCCGCGGGTGCCGCGGTCGCCCAGTCCCGCATGGTGATGGCCGTCTCGTCCGGCGAGGAGAAGACCGCAGCCAACCCCACCGTCGCGAGCGTCACCACGACCAGGGCGACGACGAACTCCTTCACCAGGTCGTACTGGCGTGTCGGGAAGCCGTGGGAGTCCGGCGTCCGGTCGGGCCCGGGACGCGGCGGCGGGGTGGCCGGGCGGGTGAGCATCGCGGGCGTCCTGTTGGCCATGTCGGTCACTCCTCGACCGGGTCGATCGGCTCGACCGCGTCGATGGGCGGCACGACGCCGTTGCGCCGCACCAGGACCACGTGCGCCACGATGAGCACCCCGATGACGAACGGCAGCAGGACCACGTGCCAGAGCAGCATCTGGCCCGGATCGAGGACGTTGAAGTACGCGCCGATGCCGACGGCGTTGAGGCCGTCCTTTGCCTGGCCGGCGATCCACTGCGAATCGAAGTTCGACTGCGACAGGTAGCCGGTGAAGGCGGTCCCGATCGAGCCCAGGAACGCCACCACGCCGGTCATCCAGGTCAGCACGCGCTTCCCGCGCCAGGCCGCCATCCAGAACTTGCCCCAGAGATGCACCACCATGAAGGCGAAGAACAGTTCCACGCTCCACAGGTGCAGGGAATTGACGAAATGGCCGAGGCCGGACGTGTGCCACCACGCTGCCCCGCCGATGGCCAGCACGCCGCCCGTCGCGATGACGACGACGAAGGCCGCCAGCGTGAGCGCGCCGAAGACGTAGATCCACGAACTGACGTAGACCGGTTGCCGGTCGGGGAGCGCCTGCCCGGGCGGCACGGTGTGCTGGAGACGGGTCCGCAGCCGCACCGTCCAGTTGGACCGGTCTGCCGGTTCGCCGAGCAGCAGATCGGTGCTGCGGATGCTCACCGCGGACTCTTCGGTCCGTCGTCGTCGTGGTGGCCGGGAAATGGGAGCACCAGTGCCAGCACGAACAGCAGCAGCATCGCGGCGACGATGGCGAGGTTCGTGACCGAGATGTGGACCACGCCCCAGTGCACGTACCGGCCCGCGGTCTCGGCGACGACGTCAGGAGCGCCCATGGGTTCACCGCTTCCGGGGGTGGAGGTCTCGCTCGACGCCGGTGGCGCCACCTCCAGACGTTGGTGTGTGGCGCACCGCCCGGCCAGCAGCGAACGTCCCTGATCGGGAGGGCCAGATGCCCCGGGCAGGACTGGAGAGGGATTCCTCCTGCGGTGCGGTCAGCGACGCGCGCGAGAGCGGCGGACCTCCAGGGCCACCGGGATCAGCGACACGACGATGATCAGGCCCACGATCGGCAGCAGGTACTTGTCGACGTTCGGGATGCGGGAGCCGAGCGCGTAACCGGCCAGGGTCAGCCCGACCGACCAGACGAGGCCGCCGACCACCTGCCACAGCATGAACACCCGCACGGGCACTCCGACGGTGCCGGCCATCGGGTTCAGCACGGTGCGCACCAGCGGGATGAACCGCGCGAGCACGATCGCCTTGCCGGCTCCGTAGCGGTTCAGCGCGGTGCGCGAGCGCTGGACGGCGTCCTGCAGTCTCGGCCGGTCGGGGCGGTCGAGCAGTCGCGGGCCGGCCCTCCGGCCGATCTCGTAACCGACCTGCGCCCCCAGCAGCGCGCCGGCGGCGGCGGCCACCAGCACGACCGGCAGCGACAGGTGCACCACCGCGGTGGCGCTGGTCGTGCAGAGCAGGCCCGCGGTGAACAGCAACGAGTCGCCGGGCAGGAAGAAGCCGACCAGCAGGCCCGTCTCGGCGAACAGGATCAGGAAGACCCCCAGCGCGCCCAGTCCGGAGAGCAGGGACCGCGGATCCAGCGCCCCGAGGACGCCGCCGGCGGTGACGTCGACGGTCGGGACGCTGGCGAGTAGGGCGTGCATGCGATGGCTCCGTAGCAGGGGTCAGGGCGTGGGACGCTGGCTCGACGGTCCACGGCAGTACTACGGCACAATGTAGTAGTTCGGACGGACGAGGAGGTGGCATGGCAGCGAACGGCCGGCGGCGTGGCGCCCTCGAGCAGGAGGTGCTGAGCTGCCTCGCGGTCGCGGGACGTCCCCTCACGGTTGCCGACGTGCTCGCCGATCTCGGCCAGGGGCTCGCCTACACCACGGTCCTCACCGCCATGACCCGGCTGCACGCGAAGGGCGCGCTGCGCCGCGAACCGAGCGGCCGAGCCTTCGCATACTCCCTCGCCGACGACCCCGCCACGCTGGGGGAATCGGTCACCGCCCGACGGATGGCGCGCCTGCTGGACGCCGGGCACGACCGGGCGGGCGTGCTGGCACGGTTCGTGGCCGACCTGAGTCCCGAGGACGAGCGGCTGCTCGCCGGGCTGCTGGCCGACGGTCGGGCCCAGGACGGCGAGCTGCGCGCGTGATCGTCGCGATGGCCGTGCCCCCGCTGGGCAGCGCGCTGCTCGGCATCGGCGCGCCGTGGCTCGGCCGCCGCCTGCCTCCGGCGACCGCGGTGCGACTGCTGACCGTGGCGATGCTCGGTGCCGCGCTGTCGACCGGGTTCGTCCTCTCCGTCGCCGGCACGCTGGTGCTCGGCCGGATCCCCGCGATCGCCGCCGTGGGGCACTGGTCGGCCGGCGTCCTCGCCTCCGGGCTGCCGGTTCCGCTGGCCGTCGGGGGCGCGGCGGCGCTGGCCGCGGGCGGACTGCTGCTCGCGGCGCTGCGCCGGGCAGTTCTCTCGGGTCGGGACCTCGTGCGGGCCGCGCGCACGTGCCGGCGGCTCGGCCCCGACGTCGACGGCCTGGTGGTGGTCGAGGACGAGTGTCCCGATGCCTTCGCGCTGCCCGGCCTCGGGGGCCGCGTGGTCGTCTCCACCGGCATGCTGCGCGCGCTGCCGTCCGACGAGCGCCGCGTGCTGCTTGCCCACGAGGCGGCGCACCTCGCCCACCGGCACCACCTGTGGGTGCAAGGGGCGTTCGTCGCGGCCGCGGCGAACCCGCTGCTGCGCCCGGCCGCGCGGGCCGTCCGGATCGCGGTCGAACGATGGGCCGACGAGGTCGCCGCCGCGGAAGTGGGGGACCGGGCGCTCGCGGCCCGGGCCCTGGCGCGGGCCGGACTGGCGCGGGCCGGCCGGCGTCGGGACGCCCGCTCGCTCGCGCTCGCGGGGGCCGAGCACGCGGTGGCCGACCGGGCGCGTGCCCTGCTCGCCGGGCCGCCGCCACGGCGCCGGGCGCTGGCAGGTGTCCTCACCGCGCTGCTCCTCACCGTGGCGGCGTCGTCGTTGGTGACCAGCATCGAC
This sequence comes from Blastococcus sp. OS1-29, assembly GCF_057628075.1. Classification (NCBI taxonomy): domain Bacteria; kingdom Bacillati; phylum Actinomycetota; class Actinomycetes; order Geodermatophilales; family Geodermatophilaceae; genus Blastococcus; species Blastococcus sp. OS1-29. Next base: position 415,115 of record NZ_JBXXJK010000005.1, on the reverse strand, counting down.
ACCGAGTCCCGGTTCGAGACCGCGGAGACCGTGTACGCCGCGAGTCGCTGACCGGCCGCTGGGCCGATCAGTCCCGCCGCATCCGCAGGGTCCGGACGAGGAGCGCGAGGGCCGCGACCTGCAGCACCGCCACCGTGATCACGAGGGCCGGGACCGAGGTCTCCGACAGGGCGCCGGCCAGCGCGCCACCGGCGACGGCGGCGCCGCCCTGAACCGCGGCGAACATCCCGTATCCCGTCGCTCGCCGTGTCGCCGGCACGAGTTGGGCGACCAGCGCCTTGACCGTGCTGTCCTGCACGCCACCCGCGGCCCCCCACACCAGGACGCCGGCGAGCGCCACCGGCCACGCGTCGGAGAACGCCAGCGCCGGGACGGCCGCGACGAGGACGGGGAGACCGAGCAGGATGCGACCCTTCGACCGGTCGTGCAGCCAGCCGGTGGCCAGCGCGGCGACCGCGGCCGCAGCCATGGCCGCGGCGTAGACGAGCGGAACGGCCGCCACGGTGACCACGGAGTCGCGGACCAGGTGGTAGGAGATGACGCCGAACGTGACCAGCCCGGCTGTGGTGAGCCCGGCGGAGGCGGCGAAGAGCCAGAACTGCAGAGGGAGATCCCGGCCGGTGCGCGTCAGGGACTCGCGCGGCCGGGCGGATGCCCGGACCTCCTCGCCCAGGGGGTCACCGACACGTCGCCGCACCAGGAGCAGGATGACGATCGCCGCAGCTCCCGGCACTGCCAGCGCCGCCATCGCCGGCCAGAGGGACCCGGTCAGGGCCACGATGCCCGCGACGACCAGCGGACCGGCGAACGACCCGATCTGATCCAGCGCCTTGTGCACGCCGAACCCGCGGCCCAGTCCCACCGGGCCGGCCGCGTGGGCCAGCAGCGTCGACTTGGCCGGGCTCCGCACCGCCTTGCCCGTCCGCTCGGCGAGGACCAGTACGCAGGCGACCGCGAGACCGGCGGCGCCGAGGGCGGGCGTGAGCGCGAGCGCCGGCACGCAGACCGCCGTCAGGGCGTACCCGCTCAACGTCATCGACCAGTAGGAGCCGGTGCGGTCCACCCGCGGGCCGAACACCAGACGCAGGACCAGCGCGAGGGCCTCGCCCGCGCCGGTCACGAGGCCGACGAGCAGGGCCGAGGCGCCCAGCGACCCGAGCAGCGGTCCGGTGATCGAGCGGGCGCCCTCGTAGACCATGTCGGCGGCCAGGCTGACCATGCCGAATCCGACGACCGCACGCCACGGCGACCAGGCGGCCGGCGCGGTGACCGCGACGTCCGCGTCACCGGGGATCTCGGGCACGCGTCCTCCTTCCAGGCGTCCGGGCCCGTGTCAGCACGGGGACTACTACATTCTCATGTAGTAGTCCCGCCGAACCAGGAGCTCCCGGACATGAATTCCCTGCGCCGTCTCGACGACCGGCTGCTGGGTGAGGTCAACGACCTCGCCCGCCACACCGGCTGGCTGCACGGTCCCATCCTCGGCTACGCCACCTACGGGCTGGTCGTCTTCGCGGCGCTGATGCTGGTCGCCCTGCTCCTCCGTCGCACGGGCAGCGACCGGGGCCTGGCCGCCGCCGGCTGGTCGGCGCTGGCCACCCTGCTGGCGGTCGGGCTGAACCAGCCGCTGGTCGCGGCGTTCGGTGAGGCCCGCCCGTACGCCACCCACCCCGGCCTGCTCGTCCTGGCCACGCACAGCAGCGACCCGTCGTTCCCCAGCGACCACGCCGTGATGGCCGGGGCGGCCGCTGCCGGGCTGTGGCTCGCCTCCCGTGCCCTCGGCGCCATCGCGGGCGCGGCAGCGCTGCTGATGGCGTTCTCGCGCGTCTACATCGCCGCCCACTACCCGTGGGACGTCGTGGCCGGCCTCGCGTTCGGCGTCCTCGTGGCGGTCCTCGGCTGGCTCCTCCTGCGACGGCCGCTGATCGCCGTCACCGCGTGGCTGCGGCGGAAGCCGGGTGTGCGCAACGCGTTCGGGCCGGTGACGACCCCGGCATGAGCGGTCTGGTCGACCGCGTCCTCGGGCTGCCCGGCTGGCTGGTTCTGCTGGTCACCGGGCTGGTGGTGTTCGCCGAGGACGCGGTGTTCGTCGGCTTCGTCGTCCCGGGGGAGACGGTGGCCCTGCTCGCCGGCGCCGCCGCCAAACTGGGGCACGTGTCGCTGGCGGGGGTCCTGGCCGTCGTGATCATCGCCGCGATCGTCGGTGACTCGGTCGGCTACGAGGTCGGCCGGCACCTCGGGCCGCGGATGCTCGACCTGCGGCTCCTGGCGAAGCGGCGCGGGCGGATCGACGCCGCCCGGGACTTCCTCTCCCGCCGCGGTGGCAGTGCGGTGTTCCTCGGTCGGTGGGTCGCGTTCCTCCGCGCCGTCATGCCGGCCCTCGCCGGGACGGCAAGGATGCCCTACGGCAGGTTCCTCGCGTTCAACGCCGCCGGCGGCCTCGCCTGGGGCGCCACCGTCGTCCTGCTCGGCTATGCGGCCGGTGCCTCCTACGCGCAGGTCGAGAAGTACGTCGGGCGCGACGCGGCCGTCGTCGTGCTCGTGGTAGCGGTCATTGCGCTGGTGGTGTGGCGGGTCCGTCGCCGCTGAGCAGCCGCGAGACGCCCCGCATCCGCTGGTCCCCGGCCATCGAGGCCAGCCAGACCGACCACCCGGGGCGGGTCCGCATGGCCTCCAGCGCGGCGCGCGCCCCCTCGCGGTCGCCGCGGCGGGACGCCGCCAGGGCCGCATAGAGGTCGCGGGCACCCTCCGGCGCGAAGACCGCGAGCGTCTCGTAGTCCCCCTCGTCGTAGGCCCGCTGCAGGTTGCGCAGCATGCGCAGCTGGGCCACGGGGTCACCGGAGTCGTCCACGCGCAGGTCCGTGCGGACGCCGTCGTCGTCCTCGCCGGCCGGTTCGCCGCCGACCACCAGCAGGGCGGCGGACTGCCGGCCACGCAGGTCGCCGCCGGCGTCCTGGCCCGCGGTGAGCGCGGCCAGCAGCCGATCGGCCAGGTCGCCGCGCGCGGTCTGGAAGGCCTGCGCCATGGCCGGCAGCACGTCCTCGCCGGCCAGCATGTTGCCCTGCACGCTGAACCCCTCGCCGACCAGATGGCCGCACACCGGGAACGAGCCGGGGCCGGTGTCGGCAGCGACCGCACCGGAAGCGCCGACGACGGCGATCTGGCGCTCGGCGTCCTCGGCGGCGTGCGCGGCGCGGCGCACGAGGACGTCGGGGGCCTGCCCGTCCGCGAGGCCGGCGAGCAGGGAGTTGCCCAGGCCGCGGCGGCTGCGGGCCTGCACGGCCACGACCCCGACCCCCGGCCGGGCCGCGGGCACCGCGCGCCCGACGGCCAGGATGCACGACGAGACGGCGATGCCGAGGTCGCCGGTGGTGGCGTCCCGGCCGAGCACGGAGAAGGTCATCCCTGCGCGGCCGTTCTCCCCAGTTCGCGGACGCCGTCGACCTGCCGTCCCAGGCTGGCGGTGACCCGTTCGGCGGCGGCGCGCTCCGGCAGGCGTTCGGCGAACGGGTGCCGGCAGACCACGATCGACGCCCCGGCCGCGAGCGGGGCCAGCAGCCAGGCGACCGGCCCCGCCTCGGCGGCCACCTCGGCGTCGACCAGGACCCGGTCGTCGGGGCCGATCCCGAGCCGCGCGGCCAGTTCCGTCGCCGCCTCGGCCAGGCCCCCGAGGGTCAGCACCAGGCCGCCCGCGATCAGTCCCGGTGCCGCGGGGTCCGGCGGGGACCACGGCGCGAAGCGGTCTCCGGCGGTGCGCACCTCGAGGGCGAAGTCACGGGCCTGCCCCACGTAGCCGGTCATGCCGCCGCCCAGCGGGTGCAGGGAGAGGCCGAGCAGTTCGGCGTCCGGCTCGTCCTCCTCCAGCGCCGCGAGCCGGTCCTGCGACGTGAGGACGACGTCGACCCCGCTCAGCCCGCCGTCGTCCTCCGGTGCGTTGTCGAGCACCGCGGCGCCGCAGCTCCAGACCCCGAGCAGCACGGCTGCGGTCTGCCAGTGCACCGGCAGTGCCACGGCGACGGTGTTGCCGGGGGCGACGTCGAACTCCTCCTGGAGCAGGTTGGCCGTCTTGGCCACCCAGTTGTCCAGCGTCGTCGCCGACAGCTCGACGCGTTCGCCGGTGGCGTCGTCGTAGTGGGTCAGCAGCGGCCGGGCGGGGTCGCGGTCGCGGGCGGTGGCGAGCAGGCCGGCCGGGCCGATCGGAGGCATGATCCCAGGATCCCAGGTCGCCGAACCGTCGATGCCGCCACCTGGACAGGTGGCGGCATCGACGTTCAGCGGCGGCGCTTGGTGGGCGGCTCGCCCTTGGCGAGCTCCGCCTGGGCGCCCTTCGCGTCGTAGGCGCACGCGTCGGTCGCGCTGACGGCCGGGGACGCCGAGGCGCCTGCGGACGGAGCCGCCGCCGAACCCCCCGCGGACCCGGATCCGGATCCGGATCCACCCGCGGTCGTGCCGGTCGGGGCGGTGGGCGCCGGGCCGCTGGACGCGCCGGGGGACGGCGGGTGGAGGGCGTCCTCGACCAGGCTCCGCATCTTGGCGTAGTCCGGGTAGGCCGGCTTGATCACCGACGCGTCGAACACGACGCTCGTGATCCCGGCGTCCTTGACCTTCAGCGCCAGGTCGGCGAAGTCACCGACCACGGCCTGCGGGATGTCGGTCGTCACGATGTTCTGCGTCGACGCCGCGATCTGCTGGTACCTGCTGAGCAGGGTCATCGGGTCGGCCGCGTTGACCATGGCGTTGATCATGCAGCGCTGGCGGTCCATGCGCTGGTAGTCCGTCAGGCCGTACCGACCGCGGGCGAACATCAGCGCGTGCCAGCCGTCCATGTGCTGGTTCGGCCCCGGGGTGAAGTAGTCGTCGGGCAGGTACTTGAGGGTCGGCTCGCCACCGATGGGCACCCAGTAGTTGACGTTGACCGTGATGCCGCCCAGGGCGTCGATCAGCTGGCTGAACCCGTCGAGGTTGACCATGACGAAGTAGTCGATGGTGAGGCCGAGCACCTCTCCGACGGCCAGCTTGAGGAAGTCGGCGCCCGGGTTGTCGGTCGGACCCAGGACGTTGGGGTGGTCCCGCGGGCCGTTGCGGTAGATCGCGTTGAGCAGGCTCTCGCTCTCCGATCCGGCGGTGAAGCCGTTCGGGTAGATCTTGTGCAGCGGGCTGTTCGCCGGGAAGGGCACGTTCTCGAGGTTGCGCGGCAGGCTGAACGTCGTCGTCGCGCCGGTGTGGGTGTCGATGCTCGCCACGATCACGCTGTCGGTCCGCACGCCCTCGCGATCGGAGCCGCCGTCACCGCCGATCAGCAGGACGTTGACGCGGTCCTTGCTGCCCCAGGGGTCGGCCTTGGCGCTGTCCGGGACGGTGGCCGACTGGACGTCCTTCCCGAACAGCCCGGTGATGAGGTTGCGCTGCACCGCGGCGAGGTGGGCCGCCTCGAACGCGGGCGCGGCCACGCCGAGCGCCAGCAGGACCACGAGCAGGCTGCCGACCATGTGCTGGCCGGTCGACGTCGCGTCCGGGGCCAGCACGCGGTACTGGGCGATCACGACGAGGGCCCAGACGACAGCCAGACCGATGGCCGCCGCGATGATCAGGAGCAGACCGCTCGGGCTGACCGCGAGGCGGATCCCGACATGCTTCCCGCTGGTGGCCAGCCATGCGCCGAGCCCGATCAGCAGCACGAAGCCGGCGATCAGGGTCCAGCCGATCTTCTTGTACCCGGCGGCGAGGAAGCCGGTGCCGGGCACCAGGGCGCCGAGGGTGGTCAGGCCGAGGACCCGGCCGAAGCGGGGGGTCGGCCCCGGCCGGCGGACAGTCGCGCCGCCGTGCTCCCGGGCGACTCCGGCGTTCCGGGGACGGCGGCCGGGGGCGCTGGTCGGGGTGGGGGCGCTCGGGGGACCGCCGGACTGGCTGCGCGAGCGCGGCGGCCGGCCGGCGCGGGGATCCAGACGGGGCGGCAGCGGGCGAGCCCCCACCATGCCCCCGTCCGGGTCGTGTGGTCGGCTCACCGGCTTCCTCACTGTTGGGGGATCGAGGGCTCTCGGTCCACTCTGACCGGGCGCAGGGCGTCGCTGTCGATGCGGCGCCATCCGATGGTAAGCGCGGCGACCGGGTGTTCGGTGGGCGCGACACGGCAGGTCCTGGGACAGGAAGTCCCAGCGGCAGCATCGGTCACACGGGGTGCGGCCGGGCTGCGGGCGGCACGTCGTGGCGGGCCCCCGGCTCCCATCCTGGGGCCGGGGGCCGCGCCGTCAGCTACGGGTGACCGTGCCCGTCGCGGTGTCGAGGGTCAGCTTTCCGCCCTGGAAGTTCTGGGCGAGCCCGCCCGGGACCGCATACGCGTCCGACGTCGCATAGCCCAGGGGACCGGCCTCCCAGCCCTGCGCCACGTAGGCCGCGTCGATGGGACCGGACAGTGCGTGCGCTCCGGTGGTGGCCGTGTTGTAGATCCGGCCGCCCTGGAACACCTGGCCGCAGCCTCCGCTCCTCAATCCGCAGAGCAGCTTGGTGATGGGGTAGCCCAGCGGACCTGCCTCACCTCCGGCTGCGGCATACGCGGTGGCGACGGCTCCGGTCACGGCAGCGGTACCGGTGGCGGGGGTGCTGTAGATGGTCCCGCCCTGGAACGTCTGCTTGCAGCCGCCGCCGGGCAGTCCGCAGACCATGTCGCCGGTGGCGTAACCCAGCGGGCCGGTCTCCCAGCCCTGAGCCACGTAGGCCGCGTCGATGGGACCGGACAGTGCGTGCGCTCCGGTGGTGGCCGTGTTGTAGATCCGGCCGCCCTGGAACACCTGGCCGCACCCGCCGTCCTTCAGACCGCAGAGCAGCTTGGTGATGGGGTAGCCCAGCGGACCTGCCTCACCCCCGGCCGCGGCGTGTGCGGTGGCGACGGCGCCGCTCACCGCAGCGGTGCCGGTGGAGGCGCGGCTGTAGATGGTGCCGCCCTGGAAGTCCTGGGCGGTCCCGCCCGGGATCGTGTACGCGTCCGACGTCGCGTAGCCCAGGGGGCCGGTCTCCCAGCCCTGGGCCACGTAGGCCGCGTCGATGGGACCGGACAGTGCGTGCGCTCCGGTGGTGGCCGTGTTGTAGATCCGGCCGCCCTGGAACACCTGGCCGCACCCGCCGTCCTTCAGACCGCAGAGCAGCTTGGTGATGGGGTAGCCCAGCGGACCTGCCTCACCTCCGGCCGCGGCGTGTGCGGTGGCGACGGCGCCGGAGACCGCAGCGGTGCCGGTGGCGGGGCTGCTGTAGATGGTTCCGCCCTGGAAGACCTGCTTGCAGGCGCCGCCGGCAAGTCCGCAGATCCGGTCGCCGGTGGCGTAGCCCAGCGGGCCGGTCTCCCAGCCCTGGGCCACGTAGGCGGCGTCGATGGGTCCGGTCAGGACGTGTGCTCCGGTGGTCGGCGTGGTGTAGATCCGGCCGCCCTGGAACGCCTGGCCGCAGCCGCCGTCCTTGAGGCCGCACACCATGTCGGTCGTGGCATAGCCGAGCGGGCCGGTCTCCCAGCCCTGGGCCACGTAGGCGGCGTCGATGGGTCCGGTCAGGACGTGCGCACCGGTGGCAGCCGTGTCGTAGATGCGGCCGCCCTGGAACGCCTGGCCGCAGCCGCCGTTCTTGAGCCCGCACACCAGGGCCGAGGTCGGGTACCCGAGGGGGCCGCCCTCGGAGCCCTGGGCGCGCCAGGCGTTCTGCACCGGGCCGGTGAGCGCGTACGTGCCGGTCGCCGGGCTGGTGAAGATCCGGCCGCCCTGGAAGACCTGGCCGCAGCCGCCGTCCCGGTATCCGCAGAGCTGTTCGGTGATCGGGTAGCCGAGCGGACCTCTCTCGCGCGAGCCTCCCCATGCCGAGAGGATCGGCTCGGAGACGGCGTGCACGCCGGTCGCCGCCGACCAGTACAGGGTCCCGTTCTGGAACACCTGGCCGCAGCCGTTGTCCCCCTGGCCGCAGATGACCCACGTGATCCACGGGCCGAGCGGACCGGATGCGCCGCCGCGTGCCGCATAGGCGGCCAGCAGCGCGTCGCCGCCGGGGGACTGCGTGGACCCGAACCAGTCGGTGAAGTACAGCCAGAAGTTGCGGTTGCCGTAGGCCGAGCAGTCGTCACCGACGCCGTAGCCCGCCCGCAGGGCGGCGGTGTTCGGGCGGTAGGGCGTGTATATGTAGAGGCCGGCCGTCGCCTGGTTGGCGATGTAGACCTGGGACGAGCCGCAGGAGGCGTCCGGCGACCACTGGATCGTGTTCGTGACGCCGGCCCGGTAGAAGTACTTCGTCGGGAAGGTCGCGTACCGCTGGTACTGGCGAGCGGCCGAGTAGACCTGGTTGTAGAAGCCGTAGTACTGCGAGTCGCACGCCGCAGTGTCCGGGCAGCCCATGCCGGCCGCGATCTCGTACTTGCGGGCGGTCGGGTTGGTCGTGGTGATGAACGCCTGCTCCTTCTGGAGCAGCACCAGCAGGACCTTCTGGCTGATGTTGCAGGCCTGCCCGACCTTCCAGATGATCGTCGCCGCCGACTCGTTCGTCCCGCCGATGTAGGCGTTGTCGCAGATGCCGTCCGCGGGCCGGGTGAAGGTGTTCTGCGAGTAGTTCTTGAGGCACGGCGACCCGTCGGCCCCCACCTTGCACGCCGAGCCCTTCGTGGCGATGAACGAGGCGATCTGCGCGACGGTCAGCGCGTTCGGGTCGAAGAACATCGCGTCGCTGATGATGTTCCCCGGGTCGAACTGGTTGAGATCCGCAGCCGTACGGAGTTCAGGGGCCTTGTCCGACGACGTGCTCAGCAGGGCCGCGAGCGTGCACACCGCGACGGCCAGCGTGAGCACCATGCGGGCCCAGGGGGATCGGCGGGTCATCGGACGCTGACCTCCTGGGCAGCGGACTCACCGTGCGCGTCCCCGGAGGCGTACGTCAGGACCGCCTCCCAGGTCCCGGCGGCGAGTCCCGCCGGCGACTGGAGCAGTCCGCAGGACGTGGTCTTGGCATCGGCATCCGCCGCCGAGGTCGCCGTCACCTTCTCGCCGCCCCGGGTGAGCGTGAGCGTGCAGGTGCCGCCCTCCTCCACGACACCGGCAGCGAAGCCGCTCGCCTGCACCGTGCCCGAGGGCTGGTCGAACATGACGTAGGTCAGGACGACGTCCACCCGGCCCGTGGTCGTCCGGAGCGGCGCGTCGGTGGCGACCACGCTCGGCTCCGGCTTGATCGTGTACGGCGCGGACGAGGTCGCTGCGGCGGCCTCGGCACCCGTGGGTCCGGCCGTCACCGAGGCGACGGCCGAGCCGCTCGCGGAGTCGGCCTGCGACTGCGGCCGGAGGAGGAGGGCGGCACCCGCGGCGACGACCGCGAGGGCCACTACCGTCAGGATGAGGGCCCTGGTCTTCCGGGGGCGGCGGGTGGGGGACACGGGACCTCGCAGCTGTTTTCTTGCGGCCTCGTGGGCCGCGCGCTCTCGGGCAGGCACCCGCCGCGACGGCGGGAGCTGAAGACGCGTGGGCCGGGTCAGCCACTACGCCATGTGATCGAAGCATGACATAGAGCCCCTGAAAAGGGTGGGACGCCAGAGAATGGCTCATGCGTCGGTCGTGCCGCGCCGGCGGGCGTCACGGACCCCTCGGTAGAGGCCCCGCGAGGGGTTCTCGCGTGCCTGCTGTGACGAAAGAGCCCCCTGTGTCGCGGGTGCACCGCCATGTCGGCGTGCGTCCAGAGCGTGCATTACCGTGACCTCGTTGTGACTACCCCAAAGACCGCGATCCCGGTGCGGGTCTCCGGAACCGTTGTCCGCTACGTCGGGGTCGGCGTACTGAGCCTGGTCGTGGACGCGGGCACGCTGGGGTTGCTGTACGAGGTCGCGGGCTGGCCCCTCTGGCTGGCGACCTCTGCGGGCTTCTGGCTGAGCTTCACGGTGAACTTCCTGGCCAACAAGTACGTCACGTTCGGGGCGCGGGCGCACGGCGCCCGACAACTCGTCCGGTACTCCGTTCTCGTGGGGCTGAACTACCTCGCCAACCTCGGGATCGTGACCGGGCTGGTAGCAATAGGGCTTGCCGCAGTGCCGGCGAAGGTCATCGCCGTCGCGCTGCTGAGCATCCTCAACTTCCTTGCATACAGACAGTGGGTCTTCCGTGAGTGACTTCCGCGTCCATCCGACAGCCGTCGTCGAGGACGGCGCCCAGATCGGGGACGGTGCGTCCATCTGGCACCACGCCCATGTCCGCTCCGGCGCCGTGATCGGCGCCGGTTCGGTGATCGGGAAGAACGTCTACGTCGATGCCGGCGCGGAGGTGGGTGCCCGCTGCAAGGTCCAGAACAACGTCTCGGTGTACTCCGGCGTCGTTCTCGAGGACGACGTCTTCGTCGGTCCCAGCGCGGTCTTCACCAACGACCGGTTCCCCCGGGCATTCGGCCCGTGGGAGGAGGTCCGCACCGTCGTCCGCCGGGGCGCCTCCATCGGCGCGAACGCGACCCTGCGCTGCGGCATCGAGCTCGGTGAGCTCTGCACGGTGGCGGCGGGTGCGGTCGTGACGCGGGACGTGCGTCCCAACGAACTCGTCGCCGGGAACCCGGCCCGCACACTGGGCTGGGTCGACGTCCACGGCGAGGTGGTCAGCCGGGACGCCGAGCGTCCGCCCTCGCTGCCATTCGGGGGAATCGATCAGCAGGAGGAGCTCTCATGATCCCCATCTCCAGTGTGTCCATCGGTACCGAGGAGGAGGAACTCGTCCTCCAGGTCCTCCGATCGGGCCGGCTCGCCCAGGGACCCATGGTGGAGCAGCTCGAGTCGTCGTTCCGGGAGTGGGCCGACGCGGAGCACGTCGTCGCGGTCAGCAACGGCACCGTCTCGCTCGTCGCCGCTCTCGAGGCCCTGCAGCTGCCCCGCGGCTCCGAGGTGATCACCAGTCCGTTCACCTTCGTGGCGACCGTGAACGCCATCCTCGAGGCCGGACTCGTCGTCCGGTTCGGTGACATCGACCCGTCGGACTTCGCGCTGACGCCCGAATCGGTGGAGTCGGCGCTGACCGAGCGGACGTCGGCCATGATGCCGGTGCACCTCTACGGGCAGGCGGCCGACATGACGCGGCTCATGCCGCTGGCGGAGGCCCGCGGCCTCGCAGTCGTGGAGGACGCCGCCCAGGCGCACGGCGCCCGCATCGACGGCCGGCGAGTGGGGTCGTTCGGTGTCGGCTCGTTCTCCCTCTACGCGACGAAGAACCTGATGTCGGGTGAGGGTGGCCTCATCACGACCAACGACGACGCTGTCGCCGACCGGCTGCGCCTGCTCCGCAACCAGGGCATGCGCGCCCGGTACCAGTACGAGCTCGCCGGCCACAACTTCCGGATGACCGAGCTGCAGGCGGCCGTCGCCCTTCCGCAGCTGTCCCGCCTCGAGGTGGGCACCAAGCGCCGCGCCGACAACGCGTCGCGGCTGAGCGAGGGGCTGGCCGGCATTCCCGGCCTCGTCCTGCCGGCCGTCGCCGAGGGGCGTGAGCACGTCTGGCACCAGTACACCGTTCGCGTCACCGAGGAATCGGGGAAGACGCGCGAGCAGGTGGCCGACGTCCTCACCGAGCGGGGGGTCGGATCGGGCTTCTACTACCCGCGCCCGGTCTACGACTACGACTGCTACCGGGACCACCCCGGCGTGATCGTCGACGAGCACCCGGTCACCGAGCGGGTCAGTGCCGAGGTGCTGTCCCTGCCGGTCCACCCGGCGCTGTCGTCGGCGGACGTCGACACCGTGATCGCCGCTGTGCGAGGAGCCCTCGATGCCGACTGAGCCCAGGTCGCCGCTGCGGCTGGGGGTGATCGGTTCCGGGATCATGGGGACCAACCACGCGCGGGTCGCCTCGAGCATGCCCGAGATCGACCTCGTGGCCGTCTTCGACGCCGACCGCAACAGGTCCCAGAACCTGGCAGCCGGGTTCGGCGCCGTCGCGGCCGCGGACGTGAAGGAACTGGCCGGGATGGTGGATGCGGCCGTGGTCGCGACGCCGACGGAGTTCCACGCGCCCATCGCCCACGAGCTTCTCGAGGCCGGCGTCGACGTGCTGGTCGAGAAGCCGATCGCGCCGGACGTCGACACCGCCCGTCGCCTGGTCGACGCCGCGGACGCCGCCGGCCGCATCCTCATGGTCGGACACGTCGAGCGGTTCAACCCGGCCGTGCTCGAGCTGGGCTCGCTGCTGGACGAGGTGATCCACATCGACGCGCGACGGATCAGCTCCTACTCGCCGCGCATCCGCGACGACGTGGTGATCGACCTGATGATCCACGACCTGGACCTGGTCACGATGATCTCCGGTGGGGCTGCGTCGGAGGTCATGTCGGTCGTCCGCGCTCCTCGCTCGGCGTCCGCGGACATCGCCTCTGCCCTGATCGCCTTCGAGAACGGCATCACGGCGTCACTGACGGCGAGCCGGGTCGGGCAGAACAAGATCCGCCAGATCGACCTGACCCAGGCGGAGAACTACGTGAGCCTGGACCTGCTCCGGCAGGACGTCACGGTCCAGCGCGTGCAGCAGTCGGAGTTCTCGTCCGACCACGGCCGCCGCTACCGGCAGGTGGGCGTCGTCGAGGTGCCCTTCCTGGAGCACCGCGGCGAACCGCTGGCCCTCGAGCTGCGTCATTTCGCGGAGTGCGTCGAGACCCGCGCCACGCCCCGGGTGACCGGCGAGGACGGTCTCCGGGCGCTGGACCTCGCTCTGCGCGTCGCGGCAGCGCCGATCCGCTAGGGGGCTCGCATGTACCGCAACAGGACGATCGCCGCCGTCGTGCCCGCCTACAAGGAAGAGGCGCTGATCGGCACGGTCATCAGGACGATGCCGGACTACGTCGACCACATCGTGGTCGTCGACGACTGCTCACCGGACAACACCTCCGCGGTCGCCGAGGCCGTGGGGGACCCTCGGGTCACGGTCATCCGGCACGAGACCAACACGGGGGTGGGCGGCGCGATCATCACCGGTCACCGCAAGGCCGGTGAGCTCGGCGCCGACATCGACGTCGTCATGGCGGGCGACGCCCAGATGGATCCCCGCTACCTGCCGGATCTGCTGGAGCCGATCATCGAGGGCGGGCTGGGCTTCGCGAAGGCCAACCGCTTCTTCTCGCTGTCGTCATTCCAGTCCATGCCGCGGTACCGGATCTTCGGCAACATCATCCTGTCGTTCCTGACCAAGCTCGCCTCGGGCTACTGGCACCTGTTCGACCCGCAGAACGGGTACACGGCGATCACCCAGGACACGCTGCGCAGGCTGCCGCTGGACCGCATCGCGAACCGGTACTCGTTCGAGAACGACCTGCTGATCAACCTGAACATCCTGCGGGTCCCGGCGATCGACGTGCCCATACCCGCGGTCTACGGCACGGAGATATCGACGATCAGCCTCAAGCGGGTGATCCCGGAGCTGATCCGGCTGCTGATCTTCGGTTTCTGGCGCCGGTTCTTCTTCAAGTACGTTCTCTGGTCCTTCTCGCCGATCGCCCTCTTCGTCCTGATGGGCCTGTTCCTGAGCCTGTTCGGCAGTGGTGTCGGCATCTTCGTACTGATCAACACTCTGGGGCCGCCCGAGGCGTCGGCCGGCTCGGTGCTGCTGGCCGTGGCACCGCTGCTCGTCGGCATCCAGATGCTGCTCTACGCCTTGATGCTCGACATCCAGGAGAGCCCGGACAGCCCCATGACCATCGACTACCGCCGCATGGCGGAGGCGGCGGCCGAGGCTGCGGCGACGGCGACGGCGACGGCGACGGCGACGGTGTCCTCGGACCGGGCTGCGACCGAGGCTCGCGCGATCATGCCGGCGTCGGCCCCCGACATGTCGGCACACGCCGAGAACGGGGTTCAGTCCCAGTCGGCCCGCTGACCGCGGCAGCGTCCATCAGGCCTGCAGCAGCGCGGCCACAGATCCCCGGCTCGGCCGGGCTGCACAAGAAGGTCTCCCTCTCCATGTCCCTCAGCACGTCCTCGGGTGAAACCGTCACCACGCCGGTCCGCGCCGCCCATCCCGATCCGGGACCGGACGGCTACACCCTGCTCCGGACGGTGGAGTCGACCTACCGGGACGGCGCCGAGGAGCGGCTGCTGGAAATGGTGCGGGCGACCGACGACATCGGCTCGCTGAACGAGGAACTGCACTCCGCGGCGACGGACTGGCCCACCCGGTACCACCTGGACCGGACGCGGGCCAACGTGCTTCGGGCGTTCGAGCTCTCCGGGATCGAACGAGTCCTCGAGGTGGGCGCGGGCTGCGGCACGATGAGCCGGTACCTGGCCGAGGTCTGCACGAACGTCGACGCACTCGAGCCGGTTACCGCCCGGGCGGCCGTCGCCGCCCAGCGGCTGCGGGACCTGCCCGGCGCGCGGGTGTTCGCCGGCGAGCTCGCCGACCTGCCCGACGAGCCGTCCTACGACCTGGTGGTCGTGATCGGGGTCCTGGAGTACGTCGGCGGCGGCACCGAGGACCGCGCCCCCTACCTGGACTTCCTGGAGCAGATCAAACGCCGGCTGCTGCCCGGCGGCCGCCTGCTGCTGGCCATCGAGAACAAGCTGGGTGTCAAGTACCTCGCGGGCGCCCCGGAGGACCACAGCGACCGGGCGTACGACTCGCTCGAGGGGTACCCGGTCGGTGCGCCGGCCCGCACCTTCGACCGGTCCGCGCTGGGCGGCCTCTTCCGTGAGTCGGGCCTCACGCCCACCTTCTTCGGCGCGTTCCCCGACTACAAGCTCAGCCGGGTCGTGATGGCGGAGGAGCTGATGACCGGCCCCTCGGGCCTGGCCGCCCGCCTGCCCAAGTTCCCGAGCCCGGACTGGCAGACCCCGCGGGACTTCGGTCCCAACGAGGAGCTCCTCTGGCGGACGCTGGTCGACGCCGGTCAGGGGCCCGAGCACGCGAACTCCTTCGTCGTGGTCGCCGGCGCCGACGGGCGCACCGATGACCTCTGGCCGACCGATCGGCAGGCGGCGTTCTTCACCACCGAGCGGCGTCCCGGGCGGGCCACCCAGAGCCTCGTCGTCCGTGACGGGAAGGGGCTCGCCCTCCGCCGCACCGTCCTGGGTGAGCGACGCGACGACAGCGGCCCGACGCACCGCCTGGACGTCGGACCCGTCCTGCCCGGTCGTCCGCTCGTCGAGGAGATCTCGCGGGGCGACACCGCGTTCACCCGCCGCGCGCTGCGCGAGTGGCGCGCGATGGTGGACGCCTCGAGCGCGGACCCCGACGGCGTGGCCATCGACCTGGTGCCGCACAACCTGCTCGTGGACCCCGACGGCTCGCTGACCTACATCGACGACGAGTGGCGCAGCAGGGCATGGGCACCGGACGACGTCGTCGCACGTGGCCTCATCTGGTTGGCCGAGCGGTTGTCGTCCACACCGTCCCCGTGGCTGAGCCGGCCCACCCGCCGGGCACTGCTGGCGGAGCTCGCCGAGCTCGCCGACTTCGGCCCGGACGGCGACTGGGTCGCCGAGGCCGTGCGGCGGGAGGCCGAGCTGCAGGTCCAGCTGCTCCGGCGGGGGCCCGGACAGGACGGCTACGCCGACGAGGTGGAGCGCACCGCGCGGGAGCTCAGCGACCTCCTGGAGATCCCGGTGAGTCCCGTGCGCGCCGCCGTGGGCCCGATCCTGGCCGAGCGCGAAGGGCTGCGACGGGAACTGGCGGCGGTGCGGGCCGACAACGAGCACCAGCAGACCCGCTTGCGCGCGGAGATCACCAGCACGCACAAGGCTCTCGCGGACGCCTACGAGGAGCTGGGATCCATCCACCGCTCGCTGGTGTTCCGCGGGGTGATCGGCCTGCACAACCTCGTCGAGCGGGTGGCGCCGGCGGGCACGCAGCGGCGGTCGCTCTACAAGCGCGCCGGCGACGGCCTGCGGGCGCGGCGGCGGAGCTGAGCCCGGCACCCACGTCCAGCACGGTCCTCGCGTCCGGGACGATGACGCGCAGACGGGTAGAGTCGCCAGCGATGCGAGGAAACCGGTCGTGAGCGTCATCGGTGACCTCAAGGACTCCCGAGGGCTGCTGGTCAACCTGACGCTCCGCGAGGTGCGGGGCAAGTACAAGCGGACCCTGCTGGGTCAGGGCTGGTCGCTGCTCAACCCGATCGCCGTCCTGCTGATCTACTCACTGGTCTTCGGATTCGTGCTCCGCGTCCCGGTGCCCGTCGGTGAGCCCAGCGGGCTGCAGACCTTCCCGCTGTACCTGGCGTGCGGCCTGCTGCCGTGGACGTTCTTCAGCAACTCCGTCACCAGTGGCATGGGCGCCCTGATCGCCAACGCGAACCTGCTGAACAAGGTCTACTTCTGGCGCCCCGTGCTCGTCGCCTCGTCGGTGTTCTCCTGGGACGTCACGTTCTCCATCGAGCTCGTGGTCCTCATGGCGGCGCTGCTGATCGCCGGCTCGATGCCGCTACCGTGGTTGCCGCTGCTGATCCTGGCGGTGGTGCTGCTGACCGTCTTCGCGCTCGGCATCGCGCTGATGCTGTCCATCGCGAACGTCTATTTCCGGGACACCCAGCACTTCGTCAACATCGGGATGCAGCTGTGGTTCTACGCCACCCCGATCGTGTACCCGTACTCCCTGATCCAGGACCAGGCGGCCCGCATGCGGGCGAACGGGAACGGGTTCCCCCTGGAGACGCTCTACCGGCTCAACCCGATGGAGCGCTTCATCAGCGTCTTCCGGTCGATGCTCTACGACAACGCCTTCCCGCACTGGGGGGACATGCTGTTCTGCGTCGTGGTCGCCGTCCTGTCGCTGCTGCTGGGAGTCACCGTGTTCACCCGCAGCCAGCACCGTCTCGTGGAGGAACTGTGAGCGGCCCGAGCGCCATCGAGATCGACGGCGTCGCGAAGCGCTTCCGGATGTACCGCGAGCGCAACCAGTCCCTCAAGGCCGCCCTCATGCGCGGCGGCCGCGCCAGCTTCGACGAGTACTGGGCACTCAAGGGCGTCTCGTTCGACATCCCGGAGGGCTCCACGTTCGCGCTGATCGGCGAGAACGGCTCGGGCAAGTCGACGCTGCTCAAGTGCATCGCCCGCATCCTGGAACCGGAGAAGGGAAGCATCCGCACGACCGGCTCGATGGCTGCGCTCCTGGAACTGGGCTCGGGCTTCCACCCCGAGCTCTCCGGCCGGGAGAACGTCTTCCTCAACGGCTCGATCCTGGGGATGACCAAGCGGGAACTGGAGCGCAAGTTCGACGAGATCGTCGACTTCGCGGGCATCGAGCCCTTCATCGACCAGCCCGTCAAGAACTACTCGTCCGGCATGTACATGCGCCTGGGCTTCTCCGTGGCGATCAACGTCGACCCCGACATCCTGCTCGTGGACGAGGTCCTCGCCGTCGGCGATGCCGCGTTCCAGGACAAGTGCATGGAGAAGTTCGTCGACTTCCGCCGCGCCGGCAAGACCGTCGTCATCGTCAGCCACGCCATGGGCTCGATGCGCACCCTCTGCGACCAGGCCGCCTGGCTCGACCACGGCACCGTCCTCGAGATCGGCCGGGCGGACGCGATCGTCGACCGCTACGTGGACAAGGGCCACGAGAAGGAGGTCTCGCCCGCCACGGCGGATGGCGCGCCGGCCCAGGTCCGGGTGGGCTCGGGTGAGGCGCGGCTCACCACCGTCGAGATGCTCGACGCCTCGGGGGAGCGGACCACCAGCTTCCGCACCGGCGATCCGGTGACCATCCGCCTTGGCTACGAGTGCACGGAGCGCGTCGAGCGGCCGGCGTTCGCTCTGGCCATGGACACCGTCGACGGCATGCGCTTCTGGGCGCACCACACCCGCGACGGCGGACTCGAACTGCCGTACATCGAGGGCACCGGGCACGTCGACCTGGTCGTGCCCGCCCTCACCCTCCAGCCGTACACGATCGATCTCAGCGCGCGAATCCTCGACCACACCCTGACGCACACCTACGACTTCCGCCGGCACTGCTACCGGTTCGTGGTCGAGACCGGTGACCTCAGGGAGTCCGGTGGAGTGGTCGCCCTGGGCGGCCGCTGGGCCGCCGACATCCCCAGCCCTGCCTCGGAGGCCGTTGTCTGATGCCCACCGACCTGCCGACCGCGGACTCGTCCACCGAGCCGCTCGTGTCGGTCGTCCTCGTCAACTACAAGGGCGCCGATGACACGATCACGTGCCTCCGGTCGTTCGACGCCGTCGACTGGCCCGCCGGCGCGCTGGAACTGATCGTCGTCGACAACGACTCGGGTGGCGACGACGTCGAGCGGATCCGCCGCGAGGTTCCGCGCGCTGTCGTCGTCGAGGCCGGCGAGAACAGCGGTTTCGCCGGTGGCTGCAACACCGGCGTGCGGCATGCACGGGGCGAGATCGTCGGCTTCATCAACAACGACGCGAGGCCGGCGGCGCAGTGGGTGCGCGCCGCCGTCGACACCCTCCGGCGGGATCGCTCGGTGGCCGCCGTCGCGAGCAAGGTGCTGGACTGGGACGGCACGCACATCGACTACGTCGACGGTTCGCTGACCTGGTTCGGCATGGGCTACAAGCGAGAGGTCGAGCGCCCCGACAGCGGCGAGTGGGAGACGCCGCGCGACGTGCTCTTCGGCACCGGAGCGGCGATGTTCGTCCGCAAGGACGTGTACGAGACCGTCGGCGGGTTCGACGAGCGGTTCTTCATGTTCTACGAGGACGTCGACCTGGGCTGGCGGCTGAACCTGCTGGGCTGGCGGGTCCGGTACGAGCCGGCGTCGGTGGCGTTCCACAAGCACCACGCCTCGATGAACAAGTTCGGCAGCTACCGGGAGACCTTCCTCCTGGAGCGCAACGCCCTGTTCAGCATGATCAAGAACTACGGCGACGACGCGCTGGCCCGCACCCTGGCCCCCGCGCTGCTGCTGGCGGTGCGCCGTGCGGTCGAGCGCGGCGAGATCGACCCCGGGGCGCTGGACCTCAAGCGGTCGCCCGGCGGGGACGACGTCGGCGAGATGCCCGTGCCCAAGGTGACGATGGCCGGCGTCCTCGCGATCGCCGACGTCGCCGACGACGTCGCGGGCGTCTGGGCCGAGCGGGAACGGCTGCAGGCGCAGCGCAGTCGCAGCGACCTCGAGCTGGCCCCGCTGTTCCGCCAGGCGCTGGAGCCGGCGTTCCCGCTGCCGCGCTACCTGGCGGCGCACGAGGAGCTGGTGAAGCTGTTCGGCATCGGCGACCTGTTCGCCACCCGGCGGCGGATCGTGGTCATCACCGGTGATCCGCTGGCGGCGAAGCGGGCCGGGCCGGCCATGCGGGCCTGGGCGATCGCCGAGCACCTGTCAAACGAGCACGACGTCCGGCTGGTCTCCACCAGCGCAGCGAGCATCACCCATCCGCGGGTCGAGGTCTCCGCGGTCCGCGGTCCCGACCAGCTCCGACCGCACGAGGCGTGGGCCGACATCGTCATCTTCCAGGGCTTCGCGATGGCGTCGGCGCCGTGGCTGGCCAAGTCGAAGAAGATCATCGTCTGCGACATCTACGACCCGATGCACCTGGAGCAGCTCGAGCAGACCCGGGGGCAGGAGAGCGGTCGCCGTTCCCGAGACGTCGCGAACACGACCACCGCGCTCAACCAGCAGCTGGCCCGGGGCGACTTCTTCCTCTGCGCGAGCGAGAAGCAGCGGCACTTCTGGCTGGGCCAGATGGCCGGAGTGGGCCGCCTGAACCCCGCGACCTACGACGACGACTCGTCGATGAACTCGCTGCTCGCGGTCGTGCCGTTCGGGCTCAGCTCGGTGCCCCCCCGGCGGACCCGGCCGGCGATCAAGGGCGTCGTTCCCGGCATCTCCGAGACCGACAAGGTCATCCTGTGGGCCGGCGGCGTCTACAACTGGTTCGATCCGCTGAGCCTGGTCCGGGCCGTGGACCAGCTCCGGCACGCGCGCCCCGATGTGCGGCTGTACTTCATGGGCATGCGCAACCCGAACCCGCACGTGCCGGAGATGCAGATGGCGAACGCCACGCGCGAGCTGGCCGACGCGCTGGGGCTGACCGGCAAGCACGTCTTCTTCAACGAGGAATGGGTCGACTTCGACGACCGGCAGAACTACCTGCTCGACGCCGACGTCGGCGTGAGCACGCACTTCGAGCACGTCGAGACGACCTTCTCCTTCCGCACTCGCATGCTCGACTACCTGTGGGCGGGCCTGCCGATCGTCGCGACCGGCGGGGACACCTTCGGTGACCTGGTGCAGGCCGAGGGCCTCGGCGTCACCGTTCCTGAGCAGGACGTCGCCGCGCTCACCGACGCGCTGGAGCGGACGCTGTACGACGACGAGTTCGCCGCCGCCGCGCGGACCGCCGTCGGCAGCGTGCGCGACGACTACACGTGGGAGACCGCGCTGCGGCCGTTGCTGGAGTTCTGCCGGGCACCCCGCCGGGCGCCCGATCTGGTCGGCGCAGCCGGGGAGCGCGACCGTGGCGGCGTCCCGGGCCGGCTGATCGACACCGGCTACCGGCCCTCGGTGCGCGGTGACCTCGCGCTGGCGAAGCAGTACCTCGGGGAGGGCGGCCCGGTGACGCTGGCCCGCCGCGTGGCCCGCCGGTTGCGCCGGCGTGCGGGGGAGATCGTCCGCGGCTCGCGCTGACCCGGTGCCGCTGCGGCGGTCAGTGGGTGACGAGCAGGGCCGCGGTCTCCCGGGGCGGGACCACGGCCGAGCGCACGATCGCCCGTCGACGCCGCAGCATCCGCGGCAGCAGGCGCAGGTAGGACGCCAGGGCGTGGAGCCGGGTCCCGGTCATGGCCGGTCGCGGTCCCTGGCGCACGGTCAGCGAGGCGACGGTCAGCGGGTAGCGGGCCACCGCCCGCAGCGCCGTCCCGGCCGGGGCGTTCTTCGTGAGCATCAGCAGCCGGTTACGGTCGTCGTGGAATCGGAACAACCGGGACCGGACGTCGCTGCTCGCCGCGTGGGCATGGCGGACGACGGCGGCCGGCTCGTACCGCACCGTCCACCCGGCAGCGCGCAGGCGCCAGGACAGGTCGGTGTCCTCGTAGTAGAGGAAGAAGTCCTCGTCGAAGTCGCCCACGTCGCGCAGGGCGGCCGTCCGGAGCAGGACCGCTGCGCCGCAGAACGCGAAGACGTCCCGGGGCGGCTCGAGGCCACGGTCCACCTCGAGCCATCCGCGGTCGCGGCCGTAGCCGTCGCGGGTCACCTCGTTGCCGGTGGAGTTTATGACGTCGACGTCCCCCGCCGGGTCCGGCCGGGCGACGCCGTCCGGGGTCGGGACGTCACGGGGCTCCGCGGGAGAACCGGCCGGGAGGAGCCGGAACCTCGGCCGGAGCAGCACCTTCGCGGTCACCGCGGCCACCCGCTCGGCGCCGTCCGCCGTGGCGGCGCGGAGCAGCGCGGACAGGAAACCGGGCTCGGGGACCGCGTCGTTGTTCAGGAGCACGGCGAACGGGGTGTCGACCTCGGCGAGGGCCAGGTGGTTGCCGCCGGCGAAGCCCCGGTTCACGTCCGACCGCAGCACACGCACCGACGGGTGGCGTGCGGCGAGGTGCTCGACGGTGCCGTCGGAGGACGCGTTGTCGACCACCAGCACCGTCCAGCGGGCCGGATCGAGGTCCTGGCGGGCGAGGCCCGACAGGCAGTCGTCCAGCAGGTGCCGCCCGTTCCAGGTGACGACGACGACCGTGATCGCGGCAGCGGCGTCGGCGCTCACGCGATCGCCCGGCGGTAGGCCTCGACGGTCGCGTCGGCGCACCGGGCCCAGCTGTGCCGGCCGGCCCAGGCGCGTGCGGCGGACCGGTCGGGCTCGGCCAGGGGGACTGCCGAGGCCAGTGCTGCGGCCCACGCGTCGACGTCGGTGGGCGGGACGAGCCGGGCGTGCCCGCCCGACACCTCACGGTGCACCGGGATGTCGCTGGCCAGCACCCGGGTACCGGCTGCCATGGCCTCCAGCAGCGGCAGGCCGAAGCCCTCGTAGTGGGACGGCAGCACCGAGGCCCGGGCGCGGGCGACGAGGCCCCGCAGCTCCTCCCGGGCGAGCCAGCCCGTCTCGTGGACGCCGGGGCGGGGTCCGAGCTCGGGCCCCCAGCCGGGCGGGCCGGCGAGCACCAGATCGGGCACGGTCCCCTGGGCGCGCGCCCGTCCGTGCGCCTCGAGCAGGGTGGACAGGTTCTTGCGCGGCTCCCGAGCCCCGGTGAACAGCAGGAACTCGGTGGGCAGCCCGCGCGCGGTCAGCCACTCGTCGGTCGCCGGCGCCGCGGCCGCCCAGGCGTCGTCCACGCCGAGCGGCGTGACCACCAGCCGATCCGACGGCACCCCGAACTCCACCGCGACCTCGTCGGCGACCGCCCGGCTCGGCGTCACCACCACGGCGCCGCGGCGCAGGGCCCGGGGGACCAGCCGGCGGTAGCGCAGCACGGCGGGGGCGACCCACTCCGGGTGCCGCACGAACGTCAGGTCGTGCACCGTGACCACCACGCCCGCCCGCCACGCCGGTGGAGCCACGAAGTTCGTGGCGTGGAAGACCTGCGCCGCACCGGCGAACAGCTCGACCGGCGGAACGGACGTCGCGGACCAGGCGGCCTGGAGCAGCCGCGCCGGCACGGGGAGGTGCCGCCACCGGACCGAGGACGGCAGGCCGGTCGGGCGGTCGCCGCCGCGGGCGGTGAAGGGCACCGCGCGGAGCTCCAGGTCGGGCCGAGCGGCAAGCCCCTCGAGCAGGCCACGGACGTAGGTGCCGACACCTGTCGGCCGCCCGAGCAGCGGCGTGCCGTCCAGCGCGACTCTCATCGTCGGTCATTAGACACTGCTGGGCCGGCGCTCCCGGCGGAGGTCAGTTCCCGGAGTACCCGGTGGCGTAGACGTACCGGGTCCGGCCGCTCCACTCCATCGTTCCCTCGGGGGTCAGGCACGCGTTCTGCAGCTGTGTCTGCGACAGGATGTGGCTCACCGCGAAACCGCGGTCGACGAGGTCGCAGGGGTCGGCCTGCACGATGATCTGGTCGGGCGCGCCGACCTGCACGACCGGGGGGCCCTCGGGCAGCCAGGTGAACTCCACCGACGCGCCGCCCCTGTTCCAGGCGCCTTCGTACTTCCCCCGCGGGTCGAGTTTCCGCCAGCTGGAGACGTCGGGGCCGGAGACCTGGATGCCGCTCAGCGTGGGCGTTCCGGTGGCCATCATCAGGGTGTCGGTGTCCGCGCCGTCGGTGGCCCAGTAGGTGCCGTCCGCCCGGGCCTCCTTGCCGGCGGCCATCATCATCTGGGCGCTGGAGGACCGGCGCAGGTCGCCGGAGCCGATCTGGACGGGGTTGACGGCGCCCACGACCAGGCCGGCCAGGATGGTGGCGGCGACGGTCCAGCGCCAGCGGTCCGGTTCCCGGGTGATCGTGAGGACGACGACGAAGACGGCGGCGGAGACGCCCACGATCAGCGGGGCGCCGATCCCGGGCGCGTACTTCTGCAGGTCCGAGACCGCGTAGGCGGTCACGGCCGCACTGGCGCCGGCTGCCAGCAGCGGCACCCGCCAACCCTCCGACCGGCCGCGGCGGGAGAGCAGCAGGGCCACGAGGAGGACGGCGATGAAGCCCACCGTCTCGGCCGCCCGCTTCGCCGGCACGCGGTTGAGGATCGGGATCGCCTGGCCCACCACGCCCAGGCTCACCATCGACCAGAGCAGCTCGAGGGCGGTGGCCACGGCCAGCACGCCGACCACCCAGGTGTCGCGGTCGGCATGCACGCGCGGCACCCGGCGCAGGAGCCCGTGCTCCCGCGTGAGGAGCCGCACCCGCGTCACAGCCAGCGGCGCGGCGATGAACAGGACGGCGGCCCAGATCGCGGCCACCGCATAGCTGTTGCTCAGCTCGCTCATGTTGAGCGCGGTGACGTCCCGGCCGAGCTGGAAGTATGCCTCGCCGGGAGCGCCGAAGATCTGCGAGATCGGGGACGCCTCACCGCCGCTGCGGCGCTGGCCGGGGTAGAGGGTGTTCATGCTGGCCTGCAGGCCGTCCCAGTTCTGCCAGTAGAGCCCGGCGAGCAGGATCACAGAGACCGTCCCGGCCACGAGGATCGCCAGCAGTCCGGACCGCCGGTGCTCGCGATCGACGAGGAGCCAGCACAGCGTCGCCACGATGAGCGGAGCGGCCAGCGTGACCGACCAGGGGATGTACCACGTCGCCAGGCGGGACAACAGCAGCCCGGCGAGGACCGCCTGACCGGTGCCGACCAGCCAGCGCCTCCGGCCGTAGGACGCGGCCGCCGCCATGCCCAGCACGCAGCCGGCCGCTGCGAAACCGAGGATCCGGATCGGGAACGCCGACCACCAGGCCGTCGCTGGTGCGGCCGCGCAGAGGGCCGTGGCGAACCAGGCCATCTGCGGTGTCGCACCCACCCGGCGCAGCCAGGCCGGCAGACCGAGGAACAGCAGCAGCCAGGGCAGCCACCAGCGGGCCGCGAAGAGCGAGTCGTCGGGCAGGACGGCGCCCAGGCGCATGGCGGTGGCGTCGAAGTGCACGATCGAGGCGAAGATCTGGCCGGTGGTCGGCACGCCGGACACGAAGTCGTCCTGCTCGGACAGGGGGAAGTTCACCGAGTCCGAGCCGCTCGCGGCCAGACCGAACAGCAGCGGGGTCTCGACGGAGAACTCGTCGGACCGGATGGCCCGTGGCTCGCCGATCGTGATGCCCAGCGGCTGGTCCGGGTTCTGCCGCTCGGTCAGGTAGCCCAGGGAACTGGTGGTCACACCGAACACGACGAGCAGTGCGTACAGCAGGACCAGGCCGCCGACGACGAGGGTTCCGGTCCGCCGCGGGGGACGTCGTCCGGGCATCGGCCGGCTCGGGGCCCGCTCCTCGGTGCGCACCGGCACCGTCGCTGTGGGCATGCTGTTCCTGGTCATCCCCTGGAGGCTAACTCCGGGTTCGGGAAACCCCGTGATCCGTTGGGATCCCGGGTGCCCGTGGGACGACGGGGGACGTTGTGGTCGTCCGGGCTCCGTGCCGGGGCCGCCGCCGGGCCACCGTAGGCTCGCTCGCATGCGGGTGGCCCTCGTGATGGAGCAGTGCCTCGGCTCCGTCCCGGGAGGCACGGGCCGCTACGCGTTCGAGGTCGCTCGTGCGCTCGCCGCGCGCGGCGGGAGCGACGTCACCGGGTGGGTCGCCTGGCACCGCCGCACCGGTCGGGCCCAGGTCCCCGGCGCCGCGGGGCCGTACCGCCTGCCGCTGCCCCGTCGCCCACTGATCGCGGCGTGGGAGCGGGGTGTGGGACCGGTGCCGGGGCGCGGCGCCGACGTCGTGCACGCCCCCACGCTGTTCCTGCCACCTCGCCGGGGCCGCCCGCTGGTGGTGACCATCCACGACGCGGTGCCCTGGACCCATCCGGAGACGCTCACGCCTCGCGGGGTCCGCTGGCACCGCACCATGGCCGAGCGGGCAGCCCGCACCGCCGACGTGGTGGTGGTGCCCAGCCACGCGGTGGCGGATGCCCTGCGGGAGCACCTGCCGCTGCGACGGGTCGAAGTCATCGGGCACGGCACGACGAGCGTGCTCTCGAACCCGCCGGCCGACGCCGCCGACCGGGCACGCCGGCTCGACCTGCCGACGGGGGGTTTCCTGCTGAGCCTGGCGACCCTCGAGCCCCGGAAGGGCCTCGACGTCCTGCTCGGTGCCCTGGCCGACCCGGTGGCGCCCGACCTCCCGCTGCTCGTGGTCGGCCAGCCGGGCTGGGGGAACCTCGACCTCGGACGGATGGCGTCCGAGCGCGGCGTCGCCGACCGCGTCCGGCTGATGGGCCGGCTGGACGACGCGGACCTCGCGGTGACCCTCGCGGCCGCGAGCGTGCTCGTCGTGCCGAGCCGGTCGGAGGGCTTCGGGCTGCCCGTCGTGGAGGGGATGGCGGTCGGCGTCCCGGTCGTGACCTCGGACGCGGCGGCCCTGGTGGAGGTGGGCGGGGACGCCGTGCGGACCGCCCCCGTCGGGGACGCTGCCGCGCTGGCCGGGGTGCTCCGGGACGTGGTGGACGACCCGGGGGTGCGGGCCGACATGGTCACCCGCGGCCGCCGTCGGGCCGCCGGGTTCACCTGGGACGGGGCCGCCGCGCGGCTCGAGCGGCTGTACGCCGAGCTCTAGGAGCGCCTGGCCACCGGCTGCTCGGCCAGCAGGCCGAGCAGGTAGTCGCCGTAGCCGCTCTTCTGCAGCGGCTTGGCCAGCGTCTCCAACTGGGCGTCGTCGATGAATCCGCGCCGCCAGGCGATCTCCTCGATGCAGCCGATCTTCCAGCCCTGCCGCTCCTCGACGACCCGCACGAAGTCGGCGGCCTGCATCATCGACGCGTGCGTGCCGGTGTCGAGCCAGGCGGTGCCCCGCTCGAGCACGGTGACCGTGAGCTGCCCCCGCCGTAGGTACTCGTCGTTGATCGCGGTGATCTCCAGCTCGCCGCGCGCGCTCGGCCGGATCTTCGCCGCGATGTCGACGACCTGGTTGTCGTAGAAGTAGAGCCCCGGCACGGCGTAGGAGCTCTTCGGGGCGGCCGGCTTCTCCTCGATGGAGATGACCCGGCCGTCGTCGGCGAACTCGACCACGCCGTACTCGCTGGGGTTGGCGACGTGGTAGGCGAACACGTGGCCGCCGGTGGGATCGGTGTTGGCCCGCAGGCTCTCGCCGAGGCCGGTGCCGTAGAAGATGTTGTCGCCCAGCACGAGAGCGACGGACTCCTCGCCGATGAACTTGGCTCCGATGATGAACGCCTGCGCCAGGCCCTCGGGCCGGGGCTGCACCGCGTAGCTGATCTCGATCCCGACATCGGAGCCGTCGCCGAGCAGCCGCTGGAAGCCTGCCTGGTCCTCGGGCGTCGTGATGATGAGGACCTCGCGGATGCCGGCATTCATGAGCAGCGAGAGCGGGTAGTAGATCATCGGCTTGTCGTAGATCGGCATCAGCTGCTTGCTGATCGCCTTCGTGATCGGGTACAGCCGGGTGCCGCTGCCGCCTGCCAGGATGATGCCGCGCATGAGGGGCAGCGTACGGGCGGGGTCGGCCGCGCCCGCCTCGTAGTCTCGGAACCGACCTCGTCCCGCCCCTGCCCGGGAGCCCGTCCTGCCGAATGACCCCCGCGTCCTCGTCGACGCGACCGCCGTCCCATCCGACCGCGGCGGTGTGGGCCGCTACGTCGACGAACTGCTGCCTGCCCTGCTGGCGGAGGGCGCCGATCTCGCCGTCGCCGTCCAGGCCCACGACGTCGACCACTACCGGGCGCTGCTGCCGGGCGTCGACCTGCTGGCCGCCCCCGGCGCGATCGCCCGGCCGGCCGCACGGCTGGCCTGGGAGCAGGCCGGGCTGCCCGCGCTCGTCCGGCGCAGCGGGGCCGACGTGCTGCACAGCCCGCACTACACGATGCCGCTGGTCGTCGGCGTGCCCGTGGTGACGACGCTGCACGACGCCACCTTCTTCACCCACCCCGACGTCCACCTGCCGGTCAAGCGGCACTTCTTCCGCACCTGGACGCGGATCTCCCTGCGCCGGGCCCGCCGGTGCGTGACCCCCTCCGCGGCGACGCGGGACGAGCTGGTCCGGGTCGCCGGCGCCTCCGCCGACCGGATCGACGTGGCGCACCTCGGTGTCGACGCCCGCCGGTTCCACGTGCCGTCGGACGCCGAACGGGCCGCCGTCCGCGAGCACCTCGGGCTGCGCGGCCGGTACGTCGCCTTCCTCGGCACCCTCGAGCCGCGGAAGAACGCCGCGAGCCTGGTGCGCGGCTGGGTGCGGGCGGTCGCCGGGACCGAGGACCCCCCGGCCCTGGTGCTCGCGGGGGGACGGGGCTGGGACGAGCAGATCGAGCGGGCCGCCGCCGAGGTGCCCGCCGGGCTGACGCTGCTCCGGCCGGGCTACCTGCCCCTGGAGCTGCTCGCCGGGCTGCTCGGCGACGCGGAGGTCGTCGCCTACCCGAGCCTGGGGGAGGGCTTCGGCCTGCCGGTGCTCGAGGCGATGGCCTGCGGTGCGCCCGTGCTCACCACCCGCCGGCTGTCGCTGCCCGAGGTCGGTGGGGACGCCGTGGCCTACACCGAGCCGGACGACGCGTCGATCGCCGCGGCGCTGCGCGACCTGCTCGACGACCCGGCGCGGCGGCGCGAACTGGGCCAGGCGGCGCGCGCCCGGGCGGCACTGTTCGACTGGCGGGCCTGCGCCCGGGCGCATCTGACCAGCTACCGGACGGCGGCCGGGTCCTGACCGGCCCGCGGACGCCGGACCGTAGGGTCCCGGAGGTGGGCACCGGTCCGGAGGAGCAGCCGCTCCGCGTCGTGGCGGTCACCTACTCACCCGGGGAATCCCTCGACGGCTTCCTGACCTCGCTGGCCGGCGCCACGACGCGGCCGGTCGACGTGGTGCTGGCCGACAACGGCTCCACCGACGGTGCCCCCGAGCGGGCGGCCGAGCGCTACCCGCACGTCCGGGTGCTGCACACCGGCGGCAACGTCGGGTACGGCCCGGCGGCCAACGCCGGCCTGGCCGATCGCGCGTCGGGGTGGGCGGTCGTCGCCAACCCCGACATCCGGTTCGAGCCCGGCGCGGTCGACGAGCTGCTCGCCGTCGCCGCCCGCTGGCCGCGGGCCGCGACCGTCGGTCCGGCCATCCGCACGCCCGACGGGCAGCTCTACCCCTCCGCGCGCGACCTGCCCTCGCTGTCGACCGGCGTCGGCCACGCGCTGCTGGGCTGGCTGTGGCCGGCCAACCCGTGGACCGCCCGCTACCGCCGGGAGCGCGAGGCGCCGCGGGAGCGGACCGCCGGCTGGCTGTCCGGTTCCTGCTTCCTCGTGGACCTGGAGGCGTTCCACTCGGTCAGCGGGTTCGACCCGGGCTACTTCATGTACTTCGAGGACGTCGACCTGGCCGCCCGGCTCGGCGAGCGGGGCTGGCTGCACGTGTACGCACCGTCGGCCGTCGTCGAGCACGAGGGCGGGCACGCCACCCGCCGTGAGCCGCACCGGATGCAGCGGGTCCACCACACCAGTGCCCTGCGCTACCTGTCCCGCCGCTACCCCGGTCCGCTCCGGGCGCCGTTGCGCTGGGCGCTGCGGGCGGGGCTGGGCGGCCGCATGCTGGTCTCCTACGTGAGCGCCCGCGTGGGTTCCGGCGCGCAGCCCCAGTGGTCGGCGACCGAGCTCCCCCGGCGCAGGCGACGGCCCTGGCGGCCAGGCGCGGGCGGCTCGGGCACGATGGCGGCCGGCGAGTGACCCCCCGGGAGAGGACGCCGACGTGCGCCACGCAGTGATCATGGCCGGCGGCTCGGGCACGCGGCTGTGGCCGCTGTCGCGGGCCGGTCGCCCCAAGCAGCTGCTCGACGTCCTCACCGCCGCGGACGGCGGCCCGCACAGCCTGCTCGTGGAGGCATTCGACCGGCTCCGGGCGGTGCTGCCGGCCGACCGGATCTGGGTCTGCACGGCCGCCCGGTACGGGGACCTGGTCCGCGCGGCGCTGCCCGACCTGCAGCCCGGCCGGCTGATCCTGGAGCCGGTCGCGCGGGACACCGCCAACGCGGTCGGGCTCACGGCGGCACTGGTGGCCGACGTCGACCCGGACGCCGAGCTGGCGGTGGTGAGCGCCGACCACGTGATCCGGCCGGTGGAGCGGTTCGCCGCGACGCTCGAGACCGCCTACGACGCCCTCGCCGTCCGGCCCGACTCGCTGGTCACGCTGGGTATCACCCCCACTTCTCCGGCCACCGGGTTCGGCTACGTCCAGCGCGGCGCGCCGACCGAGGTGCCGGGGGTGTCGGAGGCCGCCTCCTTCCGGGAGAAGCCCGACCGGGCGACGGCCGAGGCCTACCTGGCGTCGGGGCAGTACCTGTGGAACTCCGGCATGTTCGTGTGGCGCGCGCAGACGGTGCTCGACGCGCTGGCCGACCACCTGCCGGAGACCGCCGCGGGCCTGCGCCGGGTCGTGGCCGCCGCGCCGGGCGCCGATCGCGACGCCGTCCTCGCCGAGGTCTTCCCGACGCTGCCGAAGATCAGCGTCGACTACGCCGTGCTCGAACCGGCCGCGGCGCAGCCCGGCCGGGTCCTCGTCGCCGATCTCGACGTCGACTGGCTCGACGTCGGCTCGTGGCCGGCGCTGGCCTCCACCCTGGAGTCCGACGGCGCGGGCAACGCCGTCCGCGGGCTGACCGTCGTCGTCGACGGGACGGGCAACATCGTGCTCAGCGACGACCCCGAGCACGTCGTCGCCCTGGTGGGCCTGAGCGACAGCGTGGTCGTGCACACCGCGGACGTGACCATGGTGTGCCCGGTGGCCGACGCCGAGCGGGTCAAGCAGCTGCTGGCCGCGGTCGAGGAGAGACACGGCCTGCGGTACAGCTGAGACGGGTGGTTAGCCTCCGGGGCATGAAGAGCTTCGACGTCGCAGCCGTGGTCACCGGAGGAGCCTCCGGGCTCGGCGAGGCCACCACCCGAGCACTGGCCGCCGAGGGCGCCGCCGTCACGATCCTCGATCTCAACGCCGATCGCGGGCAGGCGCTCGCCGCCGAGCTGGGCGGGCATACCAGCTTCGTCCGCACCGACGTCACCGACGAGGCGTCGGTGCAGGCGGCGATCGCCGAGGCCACCGGGAAGGACCGGCCGCTGCGGATCGCGATCAACTGCGCCGGCATCGGCTGGGCACAGCGCACCGTCGGGCGCGGCGGCGAGCCGCACGACCTCGGTGCCTTCGTGACGACGGTGCAGGTCAACCTGATCGGCACGTTCAACGTGCTGCGGCTGGCCGCCGCCGCGATGGCGTCGACCGAGCCGGGTGAGGACGGCGAGCGCGGCGTCGTCGTCAACACGGCCTCGATCGCGGCCTACGACGGCCAGATCGGTCAGATCGCCTACGCGGCGTCCAAGGGCGGCATCGTCGGCATGACCCTGCCGGCCGCGCGCGACCTGTCCAGCGTCGGCGTGCGGGTCTGCACGATCGCGCCCGGGCTGGTCGACACGCCGCTGCTCGGCTCTCTTCCCGCGGAGGCGCGGCAGGCGCTGTCGGCGGGCATACCCTTCCCGAAGCGGCTGGGCAGGCCGGAGGACTTCGCCGAGCTCGCGCTCGACATCGTCCGGCACGGCTACCTCAACGGCGAGGTCATCCGCATGGACGGCGCCCTGCGCATGGCGCCGCGCTAGTCACTCATCGCACCACCGGGGGAACGTCCTGAGTACCGCTCTGTCACAGACCGGGCTGTCCGCGCACGAGTTGGTCTGGACGCCGGGCCGGGCCGTGGACCTCATGCGCATGCTGGGGCCGCACCGGCGCGGCACCGGGGACCCCACTCTGCGGGTGGCCGACGACGGGGTGTGGCGGACGACGACCACCCCGGACGGCCCGGCGACCGTGCGGATGGCCCTCTCGACGGGGACGGTCCGCATCACCGCCTGGGGACCGGGCGCCGAGCGGGCCGGTGCCGCCGTCCCGGACTGGCTCGGTGCCGCCGACCGGCCCGAGGACTTCGAGCCGGGGGACCACCCCGTCGTGGCCGACCTGCACCGCCGGTTCGCGTCGCTGCGACTGGGCCGCACCGGGCGCACGTGGGATGCGGTCGTGCCCGCGGTGCTGGAGCAGAAGGTCACCACGGTGGAGGCGAACCGGGTGTGGCGGGAGCTGCTGCGGCTGGCCGGTGAGCCGGCTCCGGGACCGGCGCCGGACGGCATGCGCATCCCGCCGTCGCCGCAGCGGGTGCTGGACGTGACCGACTGGCAGTGGCACGCCTGCGGTCTCGACGGCGCACGCCGCCGGGCACTGCGGGCCGTCGCCTCGGTCGCCTCCCGGCTGGAACCGGAGGTCGCCGGAGACTCCCCGTCGCTGCAGCGCCGGCTCTGCGCGATCCCCGGCATCGGCGTGTGGACGGCCGCCGAGGTCGCGCAGCGCACGCTCGGCTGCCCCGACACCGTCAGCGTCGGCGACTACCACCTGAAGAACATCGTGGGCTGGTCGCTGGCCGGCCGGCGGGAGACCGACGACGCCGGGATGCTGGAGCTGCTCGAGCCCTGGCGGGGTCAGCGCCAGCGGGTGGTCCGGCTGCTGCTGGCCGGCGGATCCCGCCGGCCGCGGCGGGGCCCGCGGTTCGCACCGACGGACTACCGCCGCATCTAGCGGGGCCTTCCCCGGGCTCTGGAGCCGTGAGATCGGGGAGATCGGGGTCGTGGCGGGCCGTGAGACCCCGGCAACCCCGTTCTCGACGCTGCGGCGCCGGCTCAGGCAGTCTTCGCGCGGAGCTCGGCGTAGCGGGCCGAGCACTGCTCCATGGTGGGCAGCAGGCCCTGCTCGTGCGCCTCGGCCAGCGTCGGCGCGGCCTGGTCCTTGGCCGAGAACTCGAACTCCATGTCCGTCGGCCACGGCAGGTCGAGGGCCGGGTCCATCGGGTTGATGCCGAACTCGCGTCCGGGGGAGTAGCCGGAGGACACGAGGTAGGTGACCGAGCTGTTGTCGGCGAGGGACACGAACGCGTGCCCGAGCCCCTCGGCGAGGTAGACGGCGCTCGGCTGCTCGCTGTCGAGCACGACGGAGTCGTGGACGCCGAAGGTGGGGGAGCCGACCCGGATGTCGACGATGACGTCGAGCACCTTGCCGGCCGGGCAGTAGACGTACTTCGCCTGGCCGGGCGGCACGAGCGCGAAGTGCACGCCGCGCAGCACGCCCCGGGCGGAGACGCTGTGGTTGGCCTGCGCGAGGGTCAGCCCGAAGCCGGTCGCCCCGGCGAGGACGTCGGCTCGGTACCACTCGGTGAACCGGCCGCGGGAGTCGCCGTGCGGCACGAGGTCGAGTGCGTAGCTGTCGGGAACGGCGAGCTCACGGATCTCCACCCCCCCGACGTTATCGAACGGGCCCGCTCACTCCGGAGGGGTGCCGAGCCACAACCGGCCCACCAGAGAGGTGCCACCCGGAGTGCCGACCGGCTCCCAGCGGGTCGTCCAACCCTCGGCGTGCAGCTGCACGATCGCCGCGCCGAGGAGCGCGCCGAGGTTGACCGCGGTCGTCGTGGTCACCGTGTCGGTGAGGTGCACGTCGACGGCGCCGTCCCCCTCACCGCCGTACCGGAGCACCACCGGGAACTCCGGCAGGGCGGCGCTCGCGACGCGGAAGGCCGCCGCGACCGCCGCGAGCTCCCCGGGACGCGGGACCAGCTCGGCCCCCGACGTCCGGGAGCCGACCAGGTCGCGGGCGCCGTAGGGGAAGAGGTCGTCGGCCGGCAGCCGGACCAGCGGTCGGGTGCCGGTATCGGGCTCGGGTCGCCGCACGGACAGCCCCCGGATCACCGCGACCGGTACGCCGCCGAGCTTGCCCTTCACCAGGTCCGCGGCCGACGCCAGCTCGTCGACGACCGCCGTGCGCGTCGTCTCGAGCCGGTTGCCGAAACCGTCGACCGCTCCCCGGTGGTCGATCAGGGCCTCGATGCCGGCCGCCCCGACGGCGACGTCGGTGAGGCCCTCGCGCCAGGTGCGGCCGAACGTGTCGCTGATCACCACGGCGACGTCGACGCCGAGCAGCTCGCCGACGCGGGACCGGAGGGCGCGGGCCGAGGCGTCGCCGTCCTCGGGCAGGAGGACCAGGGCGTCCTGCGCCACGTTGGACGCGTCGATGCCCGCTGCAGCGACGACCCAGCCCTGCCGGGTCTGCACGATCGCCAGCGGCCCGCGGCGGGCCACCACGCGCACGGCCTCGTCCTCGACCGCCTGCAGCCGGAGTTCCTCCCGGTCGGCGCCCGGTGGGACCGGGACCAGCCGGCCCTCCACCTTGGAGACGACCTTGGAGGTGACGACGACCACGTCGCCGTCGGCCAGCCACGGCGCGGCGGCAGCGATCGCCGCCGCCAGGTCGTCATTCGGGGCGAACTCGGGCAGCCCGGGAACCGGGAGGACCGCCAGGCCGCCGGGTGGAGCGGACGTTCCGGTTCGCGGTTCGGCCGCGTCCCGGGTGCCGCCCTGAGCCTGCGAAGGGTGGGGAGGACGTGGTCCTTTCTCAGGCACGTGCCGCGTCCAGGGCAGCGCCGGCCAGCTCGCGGGTCGCCTCGGGGGAGGACATCAGCAGCGGGACGGGGCGGACGTCGACACCGGGCACGTCGGCGGCGTCGTCGGGGGCGATCAGCCAGGCGTCGAGGAGGCCGCCCGAGCTCCGCGCGCCGTAGTGCCGGCCGACGCCCTCCGCGCTCACCTCGACGCCGAGCACGGGCAGGCAGCGGTCGGCCATGCCGCGCACCACGTCGCCGCCGACGATCGGGGAGACCCCGGCGATGCGGCCGGATGTGGCCAGCAGCGCGTCCCGCAGGCCGGGGACACCGAGGATCGTGCCGATGGAGACGACCGGGTTCGACGGCGCCAGCAGGACGGCGTCCGCCGCGGCGATCGCCTCGGTCACCCCCGGCGCCGGGCGCGCGGACTCCACGCCCACCTGCACGAAGGCCGAGGGGTCGAGGCCGGCGCGGTGGCGCACCCACCACTCCTGGAAGTGGATGGCCTGCTGCCGGCCGGTGCCGGGGTCGGCGACGACCACGTGGGTCTCGACCCGCTGGTCGCTCATCGGCAGCAGGGTGACGCCCGGTTGCCAGCGGTCGGCGAGCGCGGCGGTGACCGCCGAGAGCGGATAGCCGGCGTCGAGCATCCGCGTGCGGATCAGGTGGGTGGCCAGGTCGCGGTCGCCCAGCCCGAACCAGGTCGGGTCGGCGTCGTAGGCGGCGAGCTCTGTCTTGACCGTCCAGGTCTCGCCCGCGCGGCCCCAGCCGCGGTCCTCGTCGATCCCGCCGCCGAGGGTGTACATCACGGTGTCGAGGTCGGGACAGATGCGCAGCCCGTGCATCGTCACGTCGTCGCCGGTGTTGACGACGGCGGTGATCTCGGCCTGGGGGGCTGCCGCGCGGACCCCGCGCAGGAAACGAGCCCCGCCGGTCCCTCCGGCCAGCACGACGATCTTCACGAAACACATCCTGCCGGATAGGCAGTTGTCGACTGTTCGGCGGGCGTGTCGGGGCGTGGAACGAGATCTGACGAACGCCTGTGACGCATGTGACTGGTGTGGCGTGTCGCTTACACCGGGCGAAGTTGACGGCCGGGCAACGACACGCGTGTAATTCCGGCGATGTCATCGAGTGCACAGCGGTCCGGGATCGTCCCGGGAATCGCGCACCGGGACGAAAGCGAGAGGGGACGCATCGTCATGGCGGAGGTGTCGTGGTTGAGCGATTACGTCAGTTCGAACGACCGGTCCGCGGACCGGTTCGGGGCGGCCGCGGGCCAGGGCGTGTCTGCCTTCGGCGGGCAGGGCATCGCGGGTCTGCTGGGCATCGGGACCGAGGGCGACGCCCAGTCCTGGCAGGAGCAGGCGCTGTGCGCCGAGACCGACCCTGAGGCGTTCTTCCCCGAGAAGGGCGGCTCCACCCGCGAGGCGAAGAAGATCTGCACCGGCTGCGAGGTCAAGGCGCAGTGCCTCGAGTACGCGCTGTCCAACGACGAGCGGTTCGGCATCTGGGGCGGGCTGTCGGAGCGCGAGCGCCGTCGCCTGCGCCGTCGCGCGGTCTAAGAAAACAGCCCCTGCCCCCCACCACTCGCAAGCTCGCGGCGGGCCCCTGCAGAGGGCCGGCGGCTGTGGTGCTATTCCGGGGTGTTCACCCGGGTCGCCTCCGGCCGCGCGCGGGTCGTCCGGGAGATCCGCTCGGCGGCGCCGCTGATGGCGCAGCTGCGGGCGCCGGTGACGGCCCGCGGACCGTGGCTCACCGCCGTCCTGAACGCATCGGTGGCCAGCCGGTTCTCCGGCCGTCCGGTGGCGGTGGTCGTGGAGGAGCATCCGCAGGGCCGGCCGGAGGCCGCGGCCTTCCTGCAGGTGCGGCGTCGTGGTCTGCTCACCGTCGTCACGGTGCTCGGCGGCGGGCTCGCGCCACCCGGTGGGCCCGGGGCGCGGCTGCTCGCCCGGGACGACGACGCCGCGGGTCTGCTCGCTGCCGGGATCGCGGACCTGTTCTGTTCGCTGCGGCGGCCCCGCCGGCTCCGGCTGGCCGGCCTGCCGCTCGGTGATCCCACGGCCCGGCAACTGAAGGGCCGGCTCGACGACGCCCTGATCGCCACGACGCGCACCTCCGCGCTGGTCGACGACCTCGACGAGCGCGGGCCGGTCGTCCGGAGCCGCGACCCGCGTGTCCTGGAGCGGTGGCTGCCGAACGTGCTGGCCGGACAGGACGACGCCCGCTCCCGGACGTTCCTGCGTGCATCGGCCCGGCTGCACGCCGCGATCGGTCAGCTGGAGGTCGCGGTGGTTCCCGCCGGCGACCGGTCGCCCGCCACCCTGCTGACGCTGGTGGACGGTGCCGCGCGGCGCCCCTGGTGGGGCTCTGCGGGCGGGCGCCCACTCGCCACCGCGCTGGGCTCGCCGTCGGTGACCGTCACCGCACCCGCCGGCGACTGGCCCCCGGTGCCCCGGCTCAGGAGGCGGAGCGCACCACGCTGACGCCGGGATCGTCGACCGTGACCGCACGCTCCGGGCCCAGCTCGAGCACCCCGCGGGCGGGTCGCCAGCCGCCGTCCGCCGCGCCGCCGGCGGGTGCGGCGGTGATCCGCAGCACGTAGACCCGCCCGGTGGCGACCGGCGCACTGCCGTTCGGGTGCACCTCGGTCGCGAACCGCCCGGTGACCTCCAGCCCGTCGCCGGGCGTGCGGACGGCCACGTCGGGCGTGGTGAGTTCGGCGTACTCCGTGGGGGCGCGGGTGCAGCCCGCCGCGACCGGATCGGCCGGGGCGTCCACGGTGAGGCAGTTGAAGGCCGGCAACTCCACCCGGACGCGGGTGCGGTCGCCCTCCGCCGAGACCTCGACCAGCGGATAGGTGGCGGTCACCCCGACGACGCGGGGCTCCAGGACCATTCCGCCGAAGGTCAGCCGGGCGGCCACGCCGGTCGCCGTGGTCGCGGAGGTCGCCGCAGCGGGTGGCCGGGCGTGCGGGCGCCCGTCGTCCGCCCGCGAGGTGGCGGCGACCGCGGCGGCGCCGAGCAGCAGGAGAGCGGTGACCGCCATGACGCCGAGCGGGAGGAGGGTGTCGCGCCGGAAGCGCGGCGCCGCCGTGGCGTGTTCGGGAGGTGCGGTCAGGGCAGCCCAGCCTGCGGGCGCGAGCGGAGTCGCGGTGCCGGGTGGGGACTCCAGGAAACCGGGCAGGTCGTCGCCGGCCGGGTCGTCCGGGGCCTCGGGCGGCCGACGCCGGAGGACCAGTGCGGTCGCCGCGCCGGCGAGGAGCACCACGCCGACCCCGAGAACGACGCCCAGCACGAGCCACGGCACCGCGGTGGTGCCGGTCGTCGCGCCGAGGATGTCCATCGGGCCCAGCATCCCAGGGGCCGGCACGACGACCGGCGCGGAACCCGGTGCGTCCCACCCGGTGCGCTGGGACCATCCGGGTGGTGACCACTCGGATGGGCGGCACGGCGGCGGATCCGCGGAGCAGGGTCGGCGCCCTCCTCGCCGAGCTGGGCGTGACCCAGCAGCTGCTCGCCGTCATCGACCGGGGGGCCCGGCTGGGCGTTGTCCAGGGGGTGCTCGCCGACCGGATCCTCGACCTCGCCGTCACCGAGAGCGGCCGGCTCCGGCTCCGCGCGGAGCTGCGCGGGCGCCGATGGGCCGAGCAGCGCGGCGTCGGCGTCCCCGACGTGCTCGCCGCGGCCGACGACGGGCGCTGGCTGCTCTCCCGGCGGGTGCACCCGGGCCCCGACCGCGGCGCCCGGTGGTCGGAGGAGGCGATCGAGGCCGCGGTCCGGATCGGCCCCCTCCCCCCACCGCCGGGCGCGCCCTGGCACCCGGGCGACGGGGGTGCGGTCCGGACGACGGGGCTGCGCCGGGTCCTGGGCTCGGTGGAGGACGCCGGCCGCCTCGCCCGCGGGGGCATCCGGCGCGGCGAGCTCCGCGCCGTGCGGGCCGCGGCTGCGGAGTTGCCGCTGGCCGAGACCTGCCACGGCGACCTGCGTGCGGCGAACGTCGTCCTGGACCAGGCGGTGGGCCGGGTCGTCGTCCTGGAATGGGCCGGAGTGACCACCGGCCCGCGGCACCACGACCTGCTCACGCTGTGGGCGACGTCGGCCCACGAGGAGGACCGGGCGCGGATCGCCGCCGCGGTGCTCCAGCGCACGGCCGCGTGGGAGGAGCCCGACGTCGGCCTGCTCTGGCAGGCGATCGCGCTGGAGCAGCTCGTCGCGCGGCTCACCCGGCCCGACCGCGGCGACGGCCTGGACGCGGCCTTCGCGCGGGCCCGTCTCGCCGAGGCCCGCCGGATCGCCGCCGACCTCGGTTAGGAGGTGGGGTCGATCTCCTCCGGGTCGCGGCCGAGCAGCACGGCCACCTGGTCGACCACCACGTCACGCACGAGGTCGGCGAGGTCCTCCCGGTCGTGGGCGCGGATCTCCAGCGGGCGCCGGTACACCACGATCCGGGGCGGCACGTCCCGCCCGTCCTCGCGGTGGGCGGGCAGTACCCGGGCCAGCGGCACGCTCCCGTCGTCGAGCACGTCGGCATCGAGGACCACGTCGTCCGGACTGGTGTGCTCGACCCACGGCACGTCCTCGACCGCGAACTCGACGCCGGCGAGCTCCCGCTCCCAGCGGCGCTCGAGCTCCTCGACCGCGTCGAGGACGAGATCGTCGAACTGCTCGGCGCGGCTGCGCGCCAGCGGCACCTCGGCCGGGACGAGTCGTCCGCGCAGGCCGCGGCCGTGTCGGTCGCGGCGGGATCGGCTCGTTCGGCGTGGTGGACGGCTCATCTCACCGGGCAGCCTACGGCGGGCCGGAGGCTCCGGACCGGTGTCGGTGCCCGCGGGGTCATCGTGCAGGATGGGGCGCCCGAGCCCGACTCCCGCTCTCCTTCCAGCGTGGCCTGCTGCGGTCGACCCCTGCCCAGGTTTAGTGTGCTGTCCGTGAGGATCCGGTGGTGAGGCAGTCACGTCGCTGCTCGCGCAGCGGCTGCGCGCAACCGGCAGCGGCGACACTGACCTACGTGTACGCGGAGTCGACCGCCGTCGTCGGCCCGCTGGCGACCTTCTCGGAGCCGCACAGCTACGACCTGTGCGAGTTCCACGCGCAGCGCCTCACGGTGCCCCGTGGGTGGGAGGTCGTGCGGCACGAGATCGACCTCGAGGACGCCGGTCCCACCGGTGACGACCTGCTCGCGCTCGCCGACGCGGTCCGCGAGGCGGCCCGTCCCGAGCCCCCGCGCGACCCCGCGGACGACGGCAGCGGCACCCGGCGCGGCCACCTGCGCGTCCTGCCCGACATCAACTAGGGCCGCCCCCGCCGATAGGGTCGCTCCCGTGGGCGACCTCTCCTCGATCATCAAGGCGTACGACGTGCGCGGAGTCGTCCCCGATCAGTGGGACGAGGAGATCAGCCGGGCGATCGGCGCCGCCTTCGCGGAGTTCGTCGCCGCCGAGACAGGCGCGACCGCCGTGGTCACCGCCCACGACATGCGTGAGTCCTCGATCCCGTTGTCCCGCGCCTTCGCCGAGGGCGTGATCAGTCGTGGCGTCGACGTCGTGGAGGCGGGCCTCGGGTCGACCGACCTGCTGTACTTCGCGGCCGGCTCGCTGGATCTTCCGGGTGCCATGTTCACCGCCAGCCACAACCCGGCGCAGTACAACGGCATCAAGATGTGCCGGGCCGGCGCCGCCCCCATCGGGCAGGACTCGGGGCTGGCCACGATCCGGGAGTGGGCCGAGCGCGACGACTACGACCGCGAGCCGGGCCGGGTCGGGCAGGTGTCCCAGCGCGACGTCCTCGCCGAGTACGCGGCGCACCTGAACGGCCTTGTCGACCTGTCGGGCGGCCGGCCGCTGAAGGTCGTCGTGGACGCCGGCAACGGCATGGGCGGCCACACCGTGCCCGTCGTCCTCGCCGGTCTGCCCCTGGAGATCGTGCCGATGTACTTCGAGCTGGACGGGTCGTTCCCCAACCACGAGGCCAACCCGCTGGACCCGGCCAACCTGGTCGACCTGCAGGCAGCGGTCCGCGAGCACGGCGCCGACATCGGGCTCGCCTTCGACGGCGACGCCGACCGGGTGTTCGTCGTCGACGAGCGCGGCGACCCGGTGAGCCCGTCGGCGGTCACCGCGCTGGTCGCGGTTCGGGAGCTGGCCAAGGGCCACGGGACGACGATCATCCACAACCTGATCACCTCGCGCGCGGTGCCCGAGATCGTCCGCGAGCACGGTGGCGAGCCGGTGCGCACCCGGGTGGGGCACTCGTTCGTCAAGGCCGAGATGGCCCGCACGGACGCCGTCTTCGGCGGGGAGCACTCGGCGCACTACTACTTCCGCGACTTCTGGCGCGCCGACACCGGCATGCTCGCCGCGATGCACGTGCTGGCCGCGCTGGGCGAGCAGGGCCGGCCCCTGTCGGAGCTGACCGCCGCCTACAGCCGGTACGCGGCGTCGGGGGAGGTCAACTCCTCCGTGGCCGACGCGACGGCGAAGACGGCCGAGGTGCGCGAGGCGTTCGCCGACGTCGACGGCGCGCGGGTGGACGAGCTGGACGGGCTGACCGTCGAGCTCTCCGACGGCGCGTGGTTCAACCTGCGGGCCAGCAACACCGAGCCGTTGCTGCGGCTCAACGTCGAGGCGCCGGACGCGGCGCGGATGACCGAACTCCGGGACCAGGTACTGAGGATGGTGCGGGCATGACCGACGCGACGACCGGCCCGCTGGGCCTCGACCCCCACCTGCTGGAGATCCTGGCCTGCCCCGACACCCACCACAGCCCGCTGACGGTCGACGAGGAGGCGAGCGAGTTGCTGTGCACCACGTGCGACCGGGCGTTCCCGGTGCGGGACGGCATCCCCGTGCTGCTGCTGGACGAGGCACGGCACCGGTCCTGATGACCGGCCGCGCATGACCTCGCCCGAGTTCGCCGAGGAGGTCCTCGACGACCTCGACCTGCTCCGCGCCCGTGACCCCCGCGGCCTGCTCCCGGCGGTCGCCGGCGCCGGCGCCCAGGTGCGCGAGACCGACCGGCTCACCGAGGAGGCCGGTCTCGGGCGCGTCACCCAGGGCGGCCGCCCGCGCGGGCTGGTCATCGTGGCCCGCCGGGAGGGCGCGGTCGCGGCCTCGGTGCTGCGCGCCCTGCTGGGCCCGTCCAGCCCGGTGACCATCGACGTCGTCCCCGGCCCGACCCTTCCCGTCTGGACCGGACCGAGCGACATCGCCGTGGTGGTCACCCGCACCGGCGCCGGCCGCTACGCCGTCACCCCGGCGTACGAGGCGGCGCGGCGCGGGGTGTCGCTGGTCGGTGTGGGGGCCGAGGACGCGCCGCTGCGCGGGGCGTGCTCGACCGCCCGGGCGCCCTACGTGGCCCTGCCGCGGTCCCGGGTGCAGCACACCACGCTCTGGTCGCTGCTGGTCCCGCTGCTGCGCCTGGCCACCGAGCTCGACCTGCTCCCGGCCGGTGTCGCCGAGCCGGAGGCCATCGCGGCAGCGCTCGACGAGGTGGCGGGCGAGTGCGGTCCGGCGCAGGAGTCGTTCGTCAACCCGGCCAAGACCCTGGCGCTGGAGCTGCTCGACGCACTCCCGGTCATCGCCGCCGAGGGGCCGCTCGCCGGCGCGGCCGCCACCCGGGTCGCCGACCAGCTGGCCACCCTGGCCGGGCTGCCGGTGTCGGGGTTCCGGCTGCCCGATCAGCGGGTGGCCGCCTGCGCCGTCCTGCGGGGGCCGCTGGCGCCGTCCGACGGTGCCGAGGACTTCTTCCGCGACCGCGCCGAGGACGAGGGCCGGCGGCTCCGGCTGCTGACCATCCGGGACACCGACGCCGGGGCCGAGGACGCCGCCGGGGAGCGGGAGCCCCGGTCGGCCCTGGAGGCGATGGACGAGGTGCTGCGCACCGCGGCCGCGCACAACGTCCCGGTCAGCGGACTGGCCGAACACGGCGACCCGGCACGGTTCGCCCGCCTGCCGCGGCTGGCCCGCCAGCTGGAGGTCGCCGACTTCACCGCCGTGTACCTGGCGCTCGCGCTGGACAACGAGAGGGCATTCGGCTCATGACGACGCACACCGACGACCACGGCGGGGGGCACGGCGGCACCATCGCGATCCTCGCCGCCCTGGGCGCGAACCTGGGCATCGCGATCGCCAAGTTCGTCGCCTTCGCGGTCACCGGCGCCTCCTCGATGCTGGCCGAGGCGATCCACTCCCTGGCCGACTCGGGAAACCAGGTGCTGCTGCTGGTCGGCGGGCGCCGGGCGAAGCGCGCCGCCACCCCCGAGCACCCCTTCGGGTTTGGTCGCGACCGCTACATCTACGCCTTCATCGTCTCGATCGTGCTCTTCAGCGTCGGCGGCCTGTTCGCGGTCTACGAGGGCGTGCACAAGCTCCGGCACCCCGAGGCCGTCGACTCACCGGCGTGGGCGCTCGGC
Organism: Blastococcus sp. OS1-29; assembly: GCF_057628075.1. Lineage (NCBI taxonomy): Bacteria > Bacillati > Actinomycetota > Actinomycetes > Geodermatophilales > Geodermatophilaceae > Blastococcus > Blastococcus sp. OS1-29. Next base: position 372,815 of record NZ_JBXXJK010000005.1, on the reverse strand, counting down.
GTCCTCGTCGTCGCGATCTTCCTGGAGGGCTTCTCCCTGCGGACGGCGGTCAAGGAGACGGCCGCGGTCAAGGCGCCGGGGGAGAGCTACTGGCGGTTCATCCGGACCGCGCGCGCTCCCGAGCTGCCGGTCGTCCTGCTCGAGGACACCGCCGCCCTGCTCGGCCTCGTCTTCGCGCTGCTCGGCGTCGGGGTGGCCGCCCTGACCGGCAACGGCGTCTACGACGGGGTCGGCACTGTCGCCATCGGCCTGCTGCTGCTCGTGGTGGCGGTCATCCTCGCGGTCGAGACCAAGAGCCTGCTGCTGGGTGAGTCGGCGACACCGGAGGACCAGCGCAGGATCGTCGCCGCCCTGGAGTCCGGGCAGTTCCCGGTCATCCACATCCGGACGATGCACCTGGGCCCCGACGAGATCCTGGTGGCCGCGAAGATCGCCATCGACCACGACGACACCGCCGCCGGCATCGCCCGCGGCATCGACGACGCCGAGCGCCGGATCCGCGACGCCGTCCCCACCGCCCGGATGATCTTCCTCGAGCCAGACCTGCGGCGGTCCGGCACGGTGGCCGCCCCGGGAGCGCCCGGGACGCACGGGGCCTGAGAGGCGCCGGAGACCGGTGCGGTGGCGGGTCGTGCTCCGGCTCCCCGAGGGCCGGGGGACAGTGGGGTCATGAGCCGGACGCAGCTGTCCCCGGCGCGCCGCCGGGCCGACCGTGCCGCCGTCGAGACCGACGTCGTCGACGTCCTCGTCATCGGGGGCGGGGTCACCGGCGCCGGGGCCGCCCTCGACGCCGCCAGCCGCGGCCTGTCGGTCGCCCTGCTCGAGGCCCGCGACTTCGCCGCAGGCACGTCCAGCCGCTCGAGCAAGCTGATCCACGGCGGTCTGCGGTACCTGGAGCAGCTGGCCTTCCCGCTGGTGCACGAGGCGCTGTCGGAGCGGTCGCGACTCGTGCAGACGATCGCGCCGCACCTGGTCACCCCGCTGCCCTTCCTGCTGCCCCTGACCGCGCCGGTCTGGCAGCGCGCGTACTACGGCGCGGGGGTGGCCCTCTACGACGTCCTGGGTGCGGCGTTCACCAGCGACCGGGAGATCCCGCGACACCGCCACCTGTCCCGCACCGCGACGCTCGAGGCGTTCCCGGGGCTGCGCCCCGACGTCGTCCGGGGGTCGATCCGCTACTGGGACGCCCAGGTCGACGACGCGCGGCACACGCTCGCCGTCGTCCGCACGGCAGCGGGCTACGGGGCACGGGTGCTGTCCAGTGCCCGGGTGACCGGGCTGATCCGGGACGGGGACGGCCCGTCGGCCCCGGTCGTCGGCGTGCGGGCGTCCGACCTGACCGACGGCAGCTCGTTCCGGGTCCGCGCGCGCAGCGTCATCGCCGCGACCGGTGTGTGGAGCGACGACATCGGCGCGATGCTCGGCGCCGCGGCACCGAGCCTGAAGGTGCGTGCCTCGAAGGGAGTGCACCTGGTCGTGTCGCGGGAGGCGATCGACGCCGGCGACCTGGACGCGGGCGACGGCCGGCAGCCCGGCCTGATCCTGCGGACGCCGACCAGCGTGCTGTTCGTCATCCCGTGGGGCGAGCGCTGGATCGTCGGCACCACCGACACCCCGTGGAAGCTCGACCGCGACCACCCGGCCGCCTGCAGCACCGACATCAGCTACATCCTCGACCAGGTGAACCGCGTGCTGGTGCGGCCGGTCACGCCCGACCAGATCCTCGGCGTCTACGCGGGGCTGCGGCCGCTGCTGGCGGGGGAGTCCGACCAGACCAGCCGGCTCTCGCGCGAGCACGCCGTCGTGGCGCCCGCTCCCGGGCTGGTGCTGGTGGCAGGGGGCAAGTACACGACCTACCGCGTCATGGCCGAGGACGCCGTGGACGCGGCGGTGGCCGGGTTGCCGGGGATCCCGGCGTCGCGGACGGCGCACCTGCCGCTCGTCGGCGCGCACCAGTGGGACGTCGTCCGCGACGCGGCCCCCCAGCTGGCGGCCGCGTGGCGGCTGCCCGAGGACGCCGTCGAGCGGCTGCTGCACCGCCACGGCGACCGGGTCGGTGACGTGCTCGAGCTCGCCCGGGAGCACCCCGCGCTGGGCCGGCCCCTGACCGGTGCCCCGGGATATCTGGCCGCGGAGGTCGTGCACGCGGTCACCGCGGAGGGCGCCATGCACCTGGACGACGTCCTCACCCGCCGGACCCGGATCTCCATCGAGACCGCACACCGCGGCGTCGAGTCCGCCCCGGAGGTCGCGGCCCTCATGGCCGGCGCGCTCGGGTGGGACGACGAGCGCACGGCCCGGGAGGTCGAGCACTACGCGGCGCGGGTGGCGGCGGAGCGGGAGTCGCAGCGGATGCCCGACGATCGGACGGCGGACGCCGCCCGGCTGGGCGCGCCCGACGTCCGCTCCCCGGTCTAGCTGCGGCCTTTCTCCCTCGGAGGGGGCGGGCGACCTGCCGCTCGGACGCCTTGTTGCCGGTAGCCTCGAGTCGATGTGGTCGCTGACGAACACGGTGCGTCACTACCCCTGGGGGTCGCGCACCGTGATCCCCGAGCTCCTCGGTGAGACGAGCCCTGCGGACGAGCCGTACGCGGAGCTGTGGCTGGGCGCGCACCCGGACGCCCCCAGCGCGCTGTCCACGGGCACACCGCTGGACAAGGCGATCGAGGAGGATCCCGATCGGATGCTCGGCACCGGGGTGCGCGAGCGGTTCGGCACCCGGCTGCCGTTCCTGATGAAGGTCCTCGCCGCCGACCTGCCGCTCTCCCTGCAGGCGCACCCGACCACTGAGCAGGCCCAGGCGGGGTTCGCGGCCGAGGAGGCCGCCGGGGTGCCGCGCGACAGCCCGACGCGCACCTTCAAGGACCCCTTCCACAAGCCCGAGCTGCTGCTCGCGCTGACCCCGGTCGAGGCGCTGTGCGGCTTCCGGCCGGTCGAGGAGTCGCTGCACTGCCTGGCCAAGCTCCAGGTGTCCGAGCTCAAGCCCACCATCGCCGCCCTCGCCCGTGGCGGTCTGCGCGCGGCCATCCCGCAGTTGATCGCCCTCGCGCCGGATGTCCGGGCCGTGCTCGTCGAGGCGGTCGCCGCGGCGGCATCCGGGTTCGTGGCCGCGCACGACCCGGAGTTCATCAACACCTACCGGTGGGCCGCGTCGCTGGCCGCGACCTACGCCGGCGACCCCGGCGTCGTCATCTCGCTGATGTGCAACCACCTGACGCTCGAGCCGGGGGAGGCGGTGTTCCTGCCCGCGGGGAACCTGCACGCCTACCTCTCCGGGGCCGGCGTCGAGGTGATGGCCGCGTCGGACAACGTGCTGCGCGGCGGGCTGACCGCCAAGCACGTCGACCTGGCCGCCCTCATCGAGGTGCTCGACTTCACCGACGGCCGGGTGCCGATCCTGCACCCCGTCCTCGGGCCCGGAGGGCTGCGCTATCCCGTGCCGGTCGAGGACTTCGACCTGACCCGCTGCCAGCTCGACGCCCGGTCGGGGTCGCTGGGGACCTCCGGCCCGCAGGTGCTGCTCTGCACGGAGGGCACCGCCGTCCTCACCTCCGACGACGACGAGGTGACCCTCCCGAAGGGTGGCTCCGCGTTCGTGCCCGCAGGGGCGCCGGTCACCGCCTCGGGCCCCGCCGTCCTCTACCGGGCGACCACGAACCTCGGCTGACGCGTCCGGTCGCCGATCGTGACCGGAACGCGACATTCCCGTACTGTGGGACCCGGCACGAGCCCCGCCGAAGCCTCGGCTTGCTCGCTCGAATCCCGCAGACCGCCGAGAGGCCCCCGCTGCGCGCTGCGCAGCGCCCGGCTGATCCGGTGAATGGCACCCTGGAGCGACATGACCGCCAGCACTGGCACCCGTCCACTGACCACCTCGACCGGCGAGGCCGACTACAAGGTCGCCGATCTCTCCCTCGCCGGCTTCGGCCGCAAGGAGATCCAGCTCGCCGAGCACGAGATGCCCGGTCTGATGGCGCTGCGCGCCGAGTACGGCGAGGCACAGCCACTGGCCGGCGCGCGCATCGCCGGCTCGCTGCACATGACCGTGCAGACCGCCGTCCTCATCGAGACCCTGACCGCGCTGGGCGCCGACGTCCGCTGGGTCAGCTGCAACATCTTCTCCACGCAGGACCACGCGGCCGCCGCGATCGTCGTCGGCGAGGGCACCCCGGAGGAGCCCGCCGGCGTGCCGGTCTTCGCCTGGAAGGGCGAGACGCTGCCCGAGTACTGGTGGTGCACGCAGCGGCTGTTCGAGTTCCGCGACGAGGCGGGCGAGGTCGTCGGGCCGAACATGCTCCTGGACGACGGCGGCGACGCGACCCTGCTGGTCCACCTCGGCACCCGCTTCGAGGCCGAGGGCGCCGTCCCGGACACGACCGAGGCCGACTCCGAGGAGTACGGCGTCATCCTCGACGTCCTCCGCGGCACGCTCGCCGAGGACAAGGGCTACTGGACCCGCATCGGCCAGGGCATCAAGGGCGTCACCGAGGAGACGACGACCGGCGTCATGCGCCTGTACGAGCTCGCCCGCGACGGCCGCCTGCTCTTCCCGGCCATCAACGTCAACGACTCGGTCACCAAGAGCAAGTTCGACAACCTCTACGGCTGCCGGCACTCGCTGATCGACGGCCTCAACCGGGCCACCGACGTGATGATCGGCGGCAAGGTCGCCGTCGTCTGCGGCTACGGCGACGTGGGCAAGGGGTGCGCGGAGTCGCTGCGCGGCCAGGGCGCCCGGGTCATCGTCACCGAGATCGACCCGATCTGCGCGCTGCAGGCCGCCATGCACGGCTACGAGGTCACGACGCTGGACGAGGTGATCGGCAAGGCCGACATCATCATCACCACGACCGGCAACAAGGACATCATCTCGGCCGAGCAGCTCAGCCAGACCAAGCACCAGGCGATCATCGGCAACATCGGCCACTTCGACAACGAGATCGACATGGCCGGCCTGGCCCGAACCCCGGGTGTCGTCAAGACGACCATCAAGCCGCAGGTGGACGAGTGGCGGTTCGCCGACGGCCACACGATCATCGTGCTGTCGGAGGGCCGGCTGCTGAACCTGGGCAACGCCACCGGGCACCCGAGCTTCGTGATGAGCGCGTCGTTCTCCAACCAGACGCTGGCCCAGATCGAGCTGTGGAACAACCGCGCGGCCTACGAGGGCCGGACGCCCGGTGTCACCGTGCTCCCGAAGAAGCTCGACGAGCACGTGGCCCGGCTGCACCTCGACGCCCTCGGCGTGAAGCTGACCGAGCTGACCAAGGTGCAGGCCGACTACATCGGCGTCCCCGTCGAGGGTCCCTTCAAGAGCGACCACTACCGCTACTGACGGCCGCCCTTCAGGGGCCCGCGCCGAGCTTGCGAGGCGTGGGGGGAAGGGTGGTCCTTTCCGGCTCACCCTGATGGGTGGGCCGCTTTCCTTGCCTGACAGCGCAGAATGGTCGCCGTGCCACCCACCGCTCCCCAGAACGGGCCCTCCAGAGGCCGAGTCCTGGTCGTCGACGACGACGCCGCCCTCGCCGAGATGCTGGGCATCGTGCTGCGGCGCGAAGGCTACGAACCTGCCTTCGTCTCCGACGGCAACCGCGCCGTCGGCGTCTTCCAGCAGACGCGGCCCGACCTGGTGCTCCTGGACCTGATGCTGCCGGGCCGCAACGGCCTGCAGATCTGCCAGGACATCCGCACCCAGTCGACGGTGCCGATCGTGATGCTGACCGCCAAGGGCGACACGATCGACGTCGTCCAGGGGCTGGAGGCCGGCGCCGACGACTACGTGACCAAGCCGTTCAAGCCGGTCGAGCTGGTGGCCCGCGTGCGGGCGCAGCTGCGCCGTGGCGAGACCGGTCAGGCGGAGAACCTGAGCATCGGTGACGTGCAGATCGACGTGCCCGCGCACCAGGTCATCCGGGACGGCGCCCCGATCGCGCTGACCCCGCTGGAGTTCGACCTGCTGGTCGCCCTGGCGCGCAAGCCCCGCCAGGTGTTCACCCGGGAGCTGCTGCTCGAGCAGGTGTGGGGGTACCGGCACGCGGCCGACACCCGGCTGGTGAACGTCCACGTGCAGCGCCTGCGCGCGAAGATCGAGCGCGACCCGGAGAAGCCCGAGGTCGTGCTGACGGTCCGGGGTGTGGGGTACAAGGCGGGTCCGCCGTGACGGTGACCCGGCGGCAGTGACCCGGACGGACCTTCCCCGCAGCGACGCCGACGTCGCGGCGCCGCCGGTCGGCGCGCCGTCCCGCAGTGCCGCGGGGTTCCGGCGGATCCGCCGGGGGCTGCGCCGGCGCTCGGTGCGGCTGCGCCGCCGGAGCCTCGTGCTCTCCCGCCGGTTCGTGGTCCGCGCCCTGCACGTGTGGCGCTCCTCGTTGCAGGTGCGCATCGGCGCCATCACGATGGTCGTCGCCGGCACGGTCGTGATCATCGTGAGCCTCGTGCTGTTCAGCCAGATCCGCGACCAGCTGCTGTCGGTCAAGCGGCAGGCGGCCATCGACCAGGCGCAGGCCGGTGTGATCTACGCCCAGACCCAGGCGGCCGGTATCGCCACCGGCGACGCCGCGAGCGTCCGCTCGGCGCTCTCGCGCACGGTGACCCAGCTGGTCAATCGTGGCGGTGCCGCCGGCGACTTCGACGTCGTCATGATCCACCGGACCGGGCAGGTGCCCCGGATCGCCGAGAGCCGCCCCGGGCTGCGTGACGCCCTGCCGGGGGATCTGCGCGCCGCCGTCGACGCCGGGGGCCAGGCGTGGCGTTACGCACTGGTCCCCGACAGCGATCAGGTCCCGCGGCCGACCCTGCTCATCGGCGCCGCGGTGCCCAGCGACTCCGCCGGCAGCCAGCAGATCGAGCTGTACTACGCCTTCCCCCTGGACCAGGAGGAGGAGAGCCTCTCCCTGATCCGCAGCACGGTGATCATCAGCGGGGTCGCCCTGACGCTGTTCGTCGTCGGCATCGGCGTGCTGGTGACCCGGCTCGTCGTCGACCCGGTCCGCCGGGCCGCGGGGATCGCCCAGCGCCTGGCCGAGGGCCAGCTCGAGGAACGGATGATCGTCCGCGGTGAGGACGACCTCGCGCGGCTGGCGACGAGCTTCAACGCGATGTCCGACAGCCTGCAGCGGCAGATCACCCAGCTGGAGGGGCTCTCCCAACTGCAGCAGCGGTTCACCTCCGACGTCTCCCACGAGCTGCGGACGCCGCTGACGACGGTGCAGATGGCCGCGGACGTGCTGCACGAGGCACGCGGCGACTTCCCGCCGCACGTCGCGCGCTCGGCGGAGCTGCTGCGCGCGGAGCTGGACCGGTTCGAGAGGCTGCTCACCGACCTGCTGGAGATCAGCCGCTACGACGCCGGCGCCGCGGTCCTCGACAGCGAGCCGGTCGACCTCGGCGCGCTGGTGGCCCGGGTGGCCGCCGGGATGTGGTCGCTGGCCGAGCGGCACGACTCGGAGCTGGTGGTCAACCGACCGGAGGGCGAGGACGTCATCGCCGAGGTCGACGCCCGCCGGGTGGAGCGCATCCTGCGGAACCTGGTCGGCAACGCCATCGAGCACGGCGCCGGCAAGCCGATCGAGATCACGCTGGCCGCCAACCGGACCGCCGCCGCGGTCACCGTGCGCGACTACGGCGTCGGCCTGAGCTCGGCGGACGCCCAGCACGTCTTCGACCGCTTCTGGCGGGCCGACCCCTCACGCGTGCGGACCGTGGGCGGCAGCGGGCTGGGCCTGTCGATCAGCCTCGAGGACGCCCGGCTGCACGGCGGCTGGCTGCAGGTGTGGGGCCAACCCGGGGCGGGCGCCCAGTTCCGGCTCACGCTGCCGCTGCGCGCCGGCGCCGACCTCACCAGCTCGCCGCTGCCGCTGCGGCCGTCCGTCGTCCGTCGCCCGGGCGGCGGGTCATGAGGACAGGTGCCCGCTGGGCGCCGCTGCTCGCCCTGCTGCTCGCCGTCACCGGGTGCTCGACGGTGCCGAGCTCGTCGGCGACCGTGCAGATCACCGATGCGCCGTCCCGTCCGTCGGAGTCGGTGGGCATCGAGCCGCTGCCGCCGGAGCCGGGTGCCACTCCGGAGGAGATCGTCCGGGGATTCATCGAGGCCGCCGCGAGCGTGCGGCAGGGACACCCCGTGGCCAAGCAGCACCTCACCCCGGCCGCGGCGAGGAACTGGTCGGACGAGGGCGGCATCACGGTGCTCAGCAACGACTTCGCCACGGTGGCGACCGCCCCCGAGTCGGTCACCTTGACCGCGAACCCGGTGGGGACGGTCGACTCGCGAGGCGTGTTCACCGTCGGCGGCACCGGGATCTTCACCCGCCAGTTCAACCTGGAGAAGGTGGGCGGTCAGTGGCGGATCAGCGACCCGCCCAACGGCCTGATCATCCTCGAGCCCGACTTCGAGCGGCTCTACGCCGAGCGGGACGTGTTCTTCCTGGACCCCACCCGGCAGCGCGTGGTGCCCGACCCCCGGCTGCTCATCAAGGGCGACGCCCAGCCCACGGCCCTCGTCCAGCGGATCCTCGACGGCCCGTCCGCGCCGATCGCCGCCGGCGTCCGCAACGCGCTCACCGGCGTGCAGCTGCGGAACGCGGTGACCATCAGCGCCCAGTCGGCGGTCGTCGACCTGACCTTGACGAATCCTCCGGTGGACCTCGCTCCGGTGCTGTCGGAGATCTGCGCGCAGATCGTGTGGACCCTCGCGCCGCTGAGCCAGACGGTGGAGATCCGTGTCGACGGCGAACCGGTGGACATCGCCGGGGTCCCACCGCAGCAGACCCGGGAGGACTGGGCCGCCTTCGATCCCGACGCGGTGCCGCTGGACGCCGTGGGCCACTACCTCAACGGCGGCGCCGTGCACACGGTGGCCACGGGGGCGCCGATCCCCGGGCCGGCCGGCACCGGCGCGTACGGGCTCACCAGCGCCGCGGTGTCGGCGGACACGCGCACGGGGAAGCTCTCGTTCCTGGTCGGTGTCCGGTCCGACGCGTCCGGGGCCGTGCTGTACGCGGGGCCCTACGACAAGGACCTCGCCCAGGTGCTGGCCGCCACGACCCTCACGGCCCCCACGGTCGCGGCCACCCGCTCGGAGGCGTGGGTGGTGCGGGACGGGACCGACGTGGTCCGGGTGCCGGCCGGCGCCGCGCCGCAGGCGGTGAGCGCCCCGACGCTGCAGGGCCTGGGACGTGCCGACGTCCTCCGGCTGTCGCCGGACGGCGTCCGCGCGGCGCTGGTCGTGGCGGGCCCGTCCGGCACCAGCCTGTACGTGGGGACGGTGGTCCGCGCCGAGGACGGCAGCGTGGAGCTGCGCGACCTGCGCGGCATCGCGCCGTCGCTGTCGCAGGTGGTCGACGTCGCATGGCGGGACAGCGCCAACGTGGTGGTGCTGGCCAGCGACCAGCGGCAGGACCGGGTCGACCCGTACGCGGTCGGCGTCGACGGCTGGGGGCTCGCCACGCTCCCCTCGGCCGGTCTGCCCAGCCAACCGGAGTCGATCGCCGCGGCGCCGACGCGCCAGCCGCTCGTCGACGCCGGTGGCACCATCTGGCAGCTGGCCGGCGGCACCTGGGTCACCCTGGTGCGCGGGGCCGAGCCCCTTCCCGGGACGGCGCCCTTCTACCCCCTGTAGCCGGAAAGGACCGCCGTTCTCCCCAGCCCTCGCACGCTCGGGCCGGGACCCGGAACGGGGCCTTACGGTGTCGCGGTGCCCAGTCCCTCGCTGCTCGGTGCGCTCGCCGATCTGGTGCTGCCCCGCACGTGCGCCGGCTGCGGGGTGCCCGGCCGGATGCTCTGTCCGCGGTGCGCGGCCCGGTTGGCGGTCCCGCGCCTGGCGACCCCGCGCCGCTTCCCGTGGGGATTCCCGCCGACCGCGGCAGCGGGCGCCTACAGCGGACCCGTGCGGCCGGCGGTCAACGCGTTCAAGGAGCAGGGCCGGGCGGAGCTCGCCGGCCCCCTGGGGGCGGCACTGGCGCTCGCCGTCGCGGCGGTGGTGAGCGCCGCCGGGCCGGCTCGGCCGGTGCTGCTGGTGCCGGTGCCGAGCTCGGCCGCCGCCCTGCGCACCCGCGGCCGCGACCACGTCCGGGAGCTGAGCCGCCGGGCCGTCGCCGAACTACGGACGGCGGGTCTCGCGGCGGCGGAGGCCCGGCTGCTGGTCCGGCGCGGACGGGTGCGCGACTCCGCCGGCCTGTCCGCCGCGGCCCGGCGGGCGAACCTGGTCGGGTCCTTCGCCCGGGACCCGTCGGTCGTGCCGATGCCGGGCGCGCTGCTGGTGCTGGTGGACGACGTGGTCACCAGTGGCGCGACCCTCACCGAGGCCGCCGCGGCGCTGTCCGCGGAGTGTCGTCCGGACGACGCGCCGGTGCTCGCCGCAGTCGTCGCCGCGACCCCGCGACGGCCCTCCACGTCCCCTGCGCGGGGCGACCTGCGGGTTGTCCCGGAGCGGCACGAGAACGTCCGGAGGAGCCCTCCGGCCGACTGTCGGGACGGTGGGTGAAGGACTAGCGTCGAAGCGACTACACCCGTCCAACCGGGAGGTCACATGGAGATCGTGGTCCGTGGTCGCAACGTCGAAGTTCCGGAGCACTACCGCCAGCACGTCGAGGACAAGGTCGGCCAACTCGAACGGTTCGACGGCAAGCTGAAGATGCTCCGCATGGATGTGGAGCTGTTCCACGAGAAGAACCCCCGCCAGGCCGCGCACTGCCAGCGCGTGGAGATCACCCTCCGCGGCAAGGGCCCCGTCATCCGCGCCGAGGCCGACGGCGCCGACTTCTACGAGGCCCTCGACCTGGCCGCCGGCAAGCTCGAGAGCCGGCTGCGCCGCGCGGCCGACCGCCGTCGGGTGCACCACGGCCGGAGGACCCCGGCCAGCGTGCGGCTCACCGGCAACAGCCCGGTCGACGAGACCGCTGTCACCGGCGCCCTGGACCTGGATCGGCAGCTGGCCGAGGGTCCGCACATGACCGATCTGGACGAGCACCTGCCCGGCCGGGTCGTCCGGGAGAAGCACCATCCCGCCACTCCCATGACCGTCGACCAGGCGCTCCACGAGATGGAGCTGGTCGGCCACGACTTCTTCCTCTTCCAGTGCGCCGACACCGGCCAGCCGACGGTCGTCTACCGCCGGCACGCCTACGACTACGGCCTCATCCGGCTCTCCGAGCAGTCGCAGAACGGGGCCGGGCCGGCGCACGCCGAGACGCCGGCCGCCCAGGGCGCGGCGGCGCACGCCTGACCGAGGCGGGAGGGCGCGCGTGTCGCGCCCTCCCGCACCGTCGGTTCACCCGCCGGCCACCCGCCCGAACAGCACGGCGTCGGCTCGCGACCCGTCCTGGTAGTGCAGGCAGGACCTGACGGTTCCCTCCGCGGTGAAGCCGGCCCGCACGGCGACGGCCTGCGAGGCCGTGTTGGCCACGTCGGTGAACAGGTGCACGCGTGGTGCGCCGCGCTCGATGGCCCAGTCCGCCAGCGTGCGCGCCGCCTCCGCCGCGTAGCCCTTCCGGCGGGCCCAGGGCGCCGTCCAGTAGCCGATCTCGGGACCGAGACGGCCGGTGGTCAGGTGGTGCGCCCCGCAGGCTCCGACCAGCTCGCCGTCGACCTCGACCGCACAGCCGAGGTCGGTGCCGGCCTGCCGGCCACGCGGTGCGATGCCAGTGACGAACTCGACGGCCGCCTCTCGCGTGTAGGGCGAGGGCAGCGCGGTCAGCCAGCGCTGCAGGTCCCCGTCCTGGCAGGCGCGGAAGACCGCCTCCACGTCGTCGGGCCGGAAGGGGCGCAACAGCAGGCGTTCTCCGCGCACCACCTCGGTGGTCAGGTCGATGCCGTCGAGTTCCACCGGCCCATGGTCAGGGGTTGCCGAGGATCCGGTCCACCGAGATCTCGAGAACGACGCGGGCCGGGTTCTCGCGCGGCTGCCGGTAGCGGACGGCGTAGCGCGCGACGGCGTCGGCCACCGCGTGGCCCTCGTGCAGGGTCCCGGCCCGAGCTTGCGAGGGCCGGGGGGCACGGGGGTCCTTCTACTGGCAGACCGCCACGCGCCCTCCGCCGTCCCGCAGGTGCGCGACCTTGGCCGACGAGCCGGACGTGATCACCCTGGCCGTGCGGGTCGCCGGGTCGTAGGTGAACCCGACGGGGACCACGTGCGGCGTGCCGTCGGGACGCAGGGTGGTGAGCGTGGCCAGGTGCCGTCCGGTCAGGAAGGCGAGCGCGTCCGGGCCCGGGTCGGCGGGATCGATGGCCATCGGTGCAGGCTACGGAGCGCCGTCCGGCCTCGGCTGGGCGACCTCGCAGGCTCGGCCGCCTACGCTGGGGGCGTGGTGTTCACCAGACTTCTCCGTGCCGGTGAGGGCAAGATCCTCCGACGGCTCTCCAAGATCGCCGACGCCGTCGAGTCGCTGGCCGACGAGGTCGGCGCGCTGACCGACGCGGAGCTGCGCGCCAAGACCGACGAGTTCAAGGAGCGCTACGCCGAGGGGGAGTCCCTCGACGCGCTGCTGCCGGAGGCGTTCGCCGTCGTCCGCGAGGCCGCGACCCGCACCCTGGGGCAGCGGCACTACCGCGTGCAGCTGATGGGCGGGGCCGCGCTGCACCTGGGCCAGGTCGCCGAGATGAAGACCGGTGAGGGGAAGACGCTGACCGGTGTGCTGGCGGCGTACCTCAACGCCCTGGCGGGCAACGGCGTCCACGTGGTCACCACCAACGACTACCTGGCCGCCCGCGACGCGGAGTGGATGGGGCGGGTGCACCGCTTCCTCGGCCTGTCCGTCGGCACGATCGTCTCCGGCCAGGCGCCCCCGGTGCGGCGCGAGCAGTACCTGTGCGACATCACGCACGGCACCAACAACGAGTTCGGCTTCGACTACCTCCGCGACAACATGGCGTGGAGCAAGGACGACCTCGTGCAGCGCGGCCACCACTTCGCGATCGTCGACGAGGTGGACTCGATCCTCATCGACGAGGCCCGCACCCCGCTGATCATCAGCGGTCCCGCCGAGACCAGCGCCAAGTGGTACGGCGAGTTCGCCCGCATCGCGCCGCTGCTCAAGCGCGACGTCCACTACGAGGTGGAGGAGGGCAAGCGCACCGTCGCCATCACCGAGGAGGGGGTCGAGTTCGTCGAGGACCAGCTCGGCATCGACAACCTCTACGAGGCGGTCAACACGCCGCTGATCGGCTACCTCAACAACTCGCTGAAGGCCAAGGAGCTCTTCCACCGCGACCAGCAGTACATCGTCGCCAACGGCGAGGTCCTCATCGTCGACGAGTTCACCGGTCGCGTGCTGGCCGGCCGCCGCTACAACGAGGGCATGCACCAGGCGATCGAGGCCAAGGAGAAGGTGAACATCAAGGACGAGAACCAGACGCTCGCCACGATCACCCTCCAGAACTACTTCCGGCTCTACGAGAAGCTCTCCGGGATGACCGGCACGGCCTCCACCGAGGCCGCCGAGCTGCACCAGACCTACAAGCTGGGCGTCACCCCGATCCCGACGAACAAGCCGATGATCCGCGAGGACCGCTCCGACGTCATCTACAAGACGGAGAAGGCGAAGTTCGACTCGGTCGTCGAGGACATCGCCGAGCGGCACGAGGCCGGCCAGCCGGTGCTGGCCGGTACGGCGAGCGTCGAGAAGTCCGAGGTGCTCTCGAAGTACCTGCTCAAGCGGGGCATCCCGCACGAGGTGCTGAACGCGAAGAACCACGCCCGCGAGGCGGCGATCATCGCCCAGGCCGGGCGGCTCCGTGCGGTCACGGTCGCCACCAACATGGCCGGCCGCGGCACCGACATCGTGCTGGGCGGCAACCCCGAGTTCATCGCCGACGAGACCCTGCGCGCGCGTGGGCTGTCGCCGGCGGACACGCCGGAGGAGTACGAGGCGGCCTGGGACGACGCGCTCGAGGAGGCCAAGACCCAGGTCAAGGCGGAGCACGAGCAGGTCGTCGAGGCCGGCGGCCTCTACGTGCTGGGCACGGAGCGGCACGAGAGCCGCCGCATCGACAACCAGCTGCGCGGCCGCTCCGGCCGGCAGGGCGACCCGGGGGAGTCGCGGTTCTACCTCTCCCTGGGCGACGACCTGATGCGCCGGTTCAACGGCCCGATGCTCGAGTCGATGATGACCACGCTGCGGGTGCCCGACGACCAGCCGATCGAGTCGAAGATGGTCAGCCGGGCGATCCGCTCGGCGCAGACCCAGGTCGAGGCGCAGAACTTCGAGGTCCGCAAGGACGTCCTCAAGTACGACGAGGTGCTCAACCGCCAGCGCACCGTCATCTACGGCGAGCGACGTGAGGTGCTCGAGGGCGCCGATCTGCACGTGCAGATCCAGTCGATGGTCGACGACGTGATCAGCGCCTACGTCGACGGCGCGACCGAGACCGGGTACGCCGAGGACTGGGACCTCGAGCTGCTGTGGGCCGGCCTCAAGGCGCTCTACCCGGTCGGCCTGGACCGTGCCGAGCTGCTCGACCGCGTCGCCGACGGCGACCAGGCCGCGCTGTCGGCCGAGACGCTCAAGCAGGAGCTGCTCGCGGACGTCCACCGCGCCTACGACGAGCGCGAGACGGCGCTGGGCTCGGAGGTCATGCGCGAGCTGGAGCGCCGGGTGCTGCTGAGCGTGCTGGACCGGAAGTGGCGCGAGCACCTTTACGAGATGGACTACCTGCGGGCCGGCATCCACCTGCGCGCGATGGCCAACCGCGACCCGGTCGTGGAGTACCAGCGCGAGGGTTTCGACATGTTCAACGCGATGCTCGACGGCATCAAGGAGGAGTCCGTCGGCTTCCTGTTCAACCTGGAGGTGAAGTCCAAGGAGGAGCAGGAGGCCGAGGCGGCCGCGAAGCAGGCCGAGGCCGAGGCAGCGGCGCTGGCCGCCGCGCAGGAGGGGACGGCGCGGGTGCTCGCCCGCCAGGCCGCGGAGGCCGCCGCCGCTGCGCCATCGGCCGCCGAGCCGAAGGCCCCACCCAGGGCCACCGCCCGCAAGGGCGCTCCCCAGGCGCCCACCGTCGGCGCCCCGAAGCCGTCGGGCACCGGGCCGCAGCTCAACGTCAAGGGCCTGGACGCGCCGCGGCCCGCGGAGAACCTGCAGTACTCCGCGCCCACGCTCGACAGCTCGGCGAAGGAGAGCGGACCCGCCAAGGCGGCGAAGTCAGCGACGGTGACCGGCACCAAGGAGACCCCGCGCAACGCACCCTGCCCGTGCGGGTCGGGCAAGAAGTACAAGCAGTGCCACGGCGCCGCCGGCCGGTAGGCGCCCTCCGCTGACGCCCGCGCCCTGCCGATGCCGTTCGGTGGGGCGCGGTTGCCGCGGTCAGTCGCCGGGCCCTGCAGCGGGCAGCAGCAGGCTGAACACCGGGGGCCGGGTGCGCGAGAGCACCAGCCGGCCCCCCTCGGCCTCCGCGAGCGCACGCGCGAGGGCCAGACCGATTCCGTGCCCGGGCGAGCCGCCGTCCCGGCTGCGGAACACCTCGTCGGGGTCGGGGGGCCCGTCGCCCTGGTCGCTGACGTCGATCGCGACCGTCCCGCCCGCGTCGCGCACCTCGAGGTCGACGCGGCCGGTCCCGTGGACGACCGCGTTGTCCAGCAACACGTCGACGACCTGCCGCACCGCGGCTTCCGAGGCGAGGGCGTCGGGCAGCGGGGACGCGATCGTCGCGTCGAGTCGCCGGCCGCGCCCCTCGAGGACGGGTGACCACGCGGCCGTCCAGTCCGTCACCAGGGCCTTCAACGGCAGGACCGCCCGGTCCCGTGGCGCGTGCCGGGCCAGGGAGAGCAGGTCCCCGATGGTCCGCTCCAGCCGGTCGGCCGACTCCAGGGCCCGGACGACGGCGGTCCGCTGGGCCCCGACCGGTGCGTCGAGCGCGGTCTCCAGCGTGAGCCGGAGCCCGGTGAGCGGGGTGCGCAGCTGGTGGGAGGCGTTCGAGGAGAAGGCGCGCTCACGGGTGACGAGGTCGTCCAGACGGTCGGCGGTGACGTCGAGCGCCGACCCGGCGGCGTCGATCTCGGGGATCCCGCTGGCCGTCGTGCGGACGCTGAAGTCGCCCTCACCGAGCCGCTGGGCCACGCCGGCCAGGGACTCCAGCGGAGCGGACAGCCGGCGTGCCTGCTGCCGGGCGAGCAACCACGTCGCGCCGACCGCGACCACCCCGAGGGCAAGCATCACGCTCCAGGCCCCGGCGATCCGCAGCCAGACGCCGGGATAGGGGCTGGCTGCCCGGATCACGGCGGTCACCGTCGTGCCGTCGGTGACGGGGACGGCGACGGCCAGCCCGCCCGGTGCATCGGAATCGTTGGCGACCTGACCCCCGACGGCGTCCAGCACGACGGGATCGGCGCGAGCCGGTCCCGTCCCGGTCAGGCGTGTGCCCTCGGGACTGTAGAGCGCGAGCACGATGTCCGATCCCGTCGCAGGAAGCGAGGTCACCGGCTCCTCCCGGGCCAGGTGGGCCGCCACGCCGATGGCCGCGACGTCGGCGACGTGCTCGGCCTCGGCTGCCTCGTCCCCGAGCATCGACACCGCCACCGCGTAGCCCAGGGGTATCCCGAACAGCGTGATGGCCAAGGCCGCGGCGGCGAGGGCGAGCGTCACGATGCGCCGGCGCACTCAGGCCCCGCTGCCGGAGCGTTCCATGCGATAGCCGTGGCCCCGCAGCGTGGTGATCGGCGGCGGCGCCTCGGGGCCGGCGACCGCGGCGAGTTTGCGACGGATGGCAGCGACGTGGACGTCGAGTGTCTTGGTCGAGCCGTACCAGTGGGCGTCCCACACGTCGGCCATGAGCGTCTCGCGGCTCACCGCGTTGCCGGCGTCGGCCGCCAGCCGGGCGAGCAGTTCGAACTCCTTGGTGCGGAGCACCACCTCGAGGTCGTCGACCGTGACCCGACGTGCCGCGGCGTCCACCACCAGCCGCCCGACCACGAGCTGCTCCTGGCTCGGCGGCACGACCGCCTGCCGGCGCAGGTGGGCGCGCACCCGGGCGAGCAGCTCGCCGAAGCGGAACGGCTTGGTGAGGTAGTCGTCGGCGCCGGCCTCCAGACCCACGACGACGTCCATCTCGTCGGTGCGCGCGGTCAGTACCACCAGGACCATGCCGGGGGAGGAGGCGCGCAGCCGCCGGCAGACCTCGATCCCGTCCAGGTCGGGCAGGCCCAGGTCGAGCAGTGCCATGTCGAAGGCGCGCCCGGCCGCGGCATCGAGCCCCTTGCGGCCGGTGCGCTGCCAGGACACCGAGTGACCGTGCGCTCGGAGGCCACTGCTCAGCGCAGCGCCGATCGTCTCGTCGTCCTCGACGACCAGCAGGTCTGCCATGCGTTGACGCTAGGACGTGGACCTGTGCGTCGCCTGTGCGTCGCCTGGGTCACCTCTCTCTGCGAGTTTGCCGTCCGCTCACCTTCGGCGAACCGGCCGGTTCCCGGCCTCCGACCACGGTGGACGCATGGGGACACCGACCGTGGGGACGAGGCCGTCGCGGGTGCTGATCGTCAGCGGGAGCGTCGGCGCGGGCCACGACGGCGCCGCGTACGAACTCGCGGCGCGACTCAGCCGCTCCGGAGTGGAGGTCGAGGTGCGGGACTTCCTCGACGCGGTGCCCCGCCCGGTGGCCCTGTTGCTCCGCGAGGGGTACACCGCCACGGTCCAGCGGACTCCGCTGGCCTTCGAGATCCTCTTCCACCGGCTGGAGCGGCGTGGCGTCCTCTGGCAGGTGGAGCAGCTGATCTGCGCGCACGGCGCCCGCGGCGTGGCACGGTGGGCGGCCGAGTTCCGGCCGGACGTGGTCATCGCCACCTACCCGCCGGCGAGCCAGGCCGTCGGAGCCTTGCGGGCCGACGGCCGCCTTCCGGTGCCGGCGTACACCTATCTCACCGACCCGGCCGCGCATGCCAGCTGGCTGCATCCGGCGGTCGACCGCCACCTGACCGTGACCGCCGCGACGGCGGCCCAGGGCGCGGCCGCCTACGGGGTGAGCATGGACGTGGCGGGTCCCCTCGTGCCGGAGCGGTTCGCGCAGCGTCTCCCGGCGGACGAGGTGGCCACGCTGCGCGCCGAGATCGCGCCCGCCCACGACCGTCCGCTGGCCCTGCTCGCCGGCGGCTCGCTCGGCCTCGGGGACGTGCGCACCACGGTCCACGACGTCGCCGCTGCAGGCTTCACCGCCGTGGTCCTGTGCGGCCGCAACGAACGGCTCCGTCGGAGCCTCGCCGGCCAGGGCGTCGTCGCTCTCGGCTGGCGGGACGACGTGCACCGGCTGCTGCAGGCCGCGGACGTGCTGGTCCAGAACGCCGGCGGGCTGTCGTTCACCGAGTCGCTCGTCGCGGGTCTCCCGGCCGTGACCTACCGGCCGATCCCCGGCCACGGGCGGGCGAACGCGCGGGTGCTGGACGAGGCGGGGCTCGCCCCGTGGGCCCGCGACCGCGCGGAGCTGGCCCGGCACCTGCGCGAGCAGGCGGCGCGCGGCCGCACCGAGCACCGCTTCCCCGACCCGGCCGAACTCATCCTCGGGAGGGACGTCCCGATCACCGGGGCGCTGTCCGCGGAGGTGGCGGCATGAGAAGGCTCGTGCCGGCTCTGGCGCTGCCGCTGGCCGGTGCCGCGCTGGTCCACGCGCTGCCGGCGGTGACGGCATGCGGCCCGGTCCGCCGGCTCACCCCGGGGCTGGCCGGGGAAGGCCGCAGCGGTGGTGTTGCGCTGACCTTCGACGACGGCCCGGATCCGGCGGGCACCCCGGCGGTGCTCGACGCCCTCGCCGGCCTGGGCTGGCGCGCCACCTTCTTCCTGCTCGCCTCTCAGGTCCGCCGCCACCCGGACATGGCGCGGCGGATCGTCGACGCGGGCCACGAGGTGGCCGTCCACGGGACGATCCACCGCAACCACCTCGTCCGCACGCCGATGGGCATCCGGCGCGACCTGCGTGTCGCCATCCGCGAGGTCGCCGAGGTGACCGGCGTCCGCGCCCGCTGGTTCCGTCCTCCGTACGGGGTCATCAGCGCCGGAACGGTCTGGGCCGCCCGCGACGTCGGCCTCACCCCGGTGCTCTGGACGGCGTGGGGGAAGGACTGGCGCGCCGGGCCGCCCGGCGACGTGGTGGCCGAGGTGATGAGCACGCTCCGCGACGGCGGCACCGTGCTCCTGCACGACTCCGACTGCACCAGCCGGCCCGGCTCGTGGCGGTCCACCGTCGCTGCGTTGCCACTGCTCGCGGCCGGGCTGGGGGACCTGGAGGTGCGGACCCTCGGCGACCACCTGGACCCGTCGTGCTGATCGCGGTCCTGCTCGCGCTGGCCGGAGCGGGCGCGTTCGCCGTCTCGACGGTCGTGCAGCACCGGACGGCGACCGACACCGCCGTGGCCGGGGGAAGCCGATGGTTGGTGCGCCTTGCCCGCCGGCCCGCGTGGCTGGCCGCCCAGGCCGCCGCCGCCCTCGGCGTGGCCCTGCACGCCGGCGCGCTGCACACGGGCCCGGTGGCGCTCGTGCAGCCACTGCTGGCCGGCGGGCTGGTGTTCGCCCTCGCGCTCGGTGCCTGGGTCGACCGGCGGCAGCCCGGCCGCCCGGGACTCGGCCGAGGTCAGTGGGCCGCCGCACTCGCCGTCGTCCTCGGTCTGACCGGCTTCCTCCTCTCGGCCCGACCGGCGTCGGGGGCGGCGACCGCGCCCGGTGCGGGACTCGCGCTGGTGGCGGCTGCCGCCCTCCTCATCGCCGCGGCGGCGGTGCTCGCGACCGGGGCGTCGGGGCGGTCGCACGCGGCGCTCGTCCGCGGGGTGGCTGCGGGCGTCTGCTTCGGGGTCACGGGGCTGCTGCTCAAGCAACTGCTGGGTGTCCCCCTGCCGTCGTGGTCCGCGGCCGGCACGGCGGGGGAGATCGCCGTCGTGGCCCTGGCCGGGATCTACACGTCCCAGACGGCGTTCGCCGCCGGGGCGCTCGTCGAGTCGCTGCCGGTGACCACCGTCCTGGAACCCGCGATCGCGGTCCTGCTCGCGGGACCGCTGTTCGGTGAGTCGCTGCTGCCCGGGGCCGGCGCCCGGCTGGGACAGCTGGCCGGTGCTCTCCTCCTGGGTGCTGGGCTGGTCGTGCTCGCCCGACGAGGGCCGGCGGCGGCCGACGCCGGCGGGGACGGGCCCGTGCCGGAACCGTTCGAGCGGCGTTCGGGCGAACTGGCGGGGGTGGTCCCGTGAACACGCTCATCGTCCTGGTGGCCCAGTACCTGCTCGTCGGGCTCGTGCTGCTCGCCGGGGTGACCTGGCTCGCCCTCGATCGGCGCGGGAAGCAGCGTCTGGCCGTCGAGGCCGTGCTCGGGCTCGCCGTCCTGGGGCTGGCCATCTGGGTCGCGGCCGCCCTGCACGTCGATCCCCGCCCGTTCGTCCACGATCCCTCGTCGGCTCCGCTGTTCGCGCACCCGGCCGACAACGGGTTCCCCTCCGATCACGCCGCCGCCGGTGGCCTGCTGGCGGCCCTGGTGTTCCGGTACCGCCGATCCTTGGGCGTGGTCGTCGGTGTCGGCGCGGTGCTGGTCGGTGTCGCCCGGGTGGCGGCGCACGTGCACCACGCGCAGGACGTCGTGGCCGGCCTGGCGCTCGGCGTACTCGCGGGTTCCGCCGCCATCCTGCTGATCGGAGTCGTCCGCGGGATCCTCGCCCGCCGACAGTCCGTGGGCACGTGAGCGCCCCTGTCGAATCGCGGGCACGTGAGCGGCTGGCCACCGCAGCCCTCCTGGGGTCCACGGCCCTGCTCTACCTGGTCGGCCTGGATCGCAGCGGCTGGGGCAACTCGTTCTACGCCGCCGCGGCGCAGGCGGGGGCGCAGAGCTGGAAGGCGTTCTTCTTCGGCGCCTCCGACGCCGCAGCCACCATCACCGTCGACAAGCCCCCGGCCGCCATCTGGGTGATGAGCCTGTCGGTCCGGCTGTTCGGTCTGTCGAGCTGGTCGCTGCTCGTCCCTGAGGCGCTGCTGGGTGTGGGGGCCGTGGCGCTGCTGGTGGCCACCGTCCGCCGGGTCGCCGGCCCGTGGGCCGGCCTGCTCGCCGGCGTGCTGCTCGCGGTGACGCCGGTGCTGACGCTGATGGCTCGGGTCGACGATCCGGACGTCCTGCTGACCGTCCTCCTGGTGGCGGCAGCATGGAGCACCACCCGCGCACTCGAGGACGGGCGGCTGCGCTGGGCGCTGCTCACCGGCGGCCTGCTGGGATGCGCCTTCCTGACCAAATCCATGGCGGCGCTGCTCGAGGTGCCGGGTCTGGCGGGGGCCTTCCTGCTCGCCGCGCCGGGGCCCCTGCGCCGTCGGGTGGGCTACCTCCTGGCCGCCGCCGGCGTCCTGGTGGTGGCCGGCGGGTGGTGGCTGCTGGTCGTGGAGCTGATACCGGCGACGTCCCGGCCATGGGTCGGGGGCAGCGCGACGAACAGCCCCCTCGATCTCGCCCTCGGCTACAACGGGGTCGGTCGGATCACCGGCGACGAGAGCAGTGCCGGCGTCCGGGTCATCGGCCGTCAGTCCCCGCTGCGGCTGTTCGGGCTCGCCGCGGATCAGGTGGGGTGGCTGCTCCCGACCGCCGTCACGGGGCTGACCGCCGGCCTGGTGCTCCACCGCGGACGGCCGCGGACGGACCCCGTCCGGGCCGCGTTGGTCCTGTGGGGCGGCTGGGCGCTGACCACGGCTGTGGTGTTCAGCCTCATGCAGGGCACGTGGCACTCCTACTACACCGTCGAGTTGGCCCCGGCGGTCGCTGCCCTGACCGCGCTGGGGGCGACGCTGCTCTGGCGGCGGCACACCGGGCGGAGTCTCGCCGTCCTCGGCGCCGGGTCGCTGGCAACGACGGCGTGGGCGGTGTCGCTGGTGGACCGCCGGATGGCCCCGGACGGCTCCGTCGCCGTGCTCGTGCTGGTCTGCGGTCTGATCGGTGTACTCCTGCTGGCCGCTGCGGGCACCGTCAACCGGTCCGTCGCGCGGATGGGTGCCGTGTTCCTGCTCGTCGCGGCCATGGTGGGTCCCGTGACCTGGTCGGTCGCCACGGCCGGGGCGCCGCACACCGGCAGCGCCGTGCGTGCCGGCCCGGTGAGCCGAACGCGGCCGGCGCCGGTCGCGACCACCGGCCCGGGCTCGGTGTCCGCGGCCCTGACGCGCCTGCTTCGGCAGGACACCGACGACTGGACCTGGACGGCCGCCACCGTCGGCCGCCGTGCCGGCGATCTCCAGTTGGCTGCCGACGCGCCGGTCCTGCCGGTCGGGGGATTCTTCGGCCGCGATCCGGCACCGAGCCTGATCGAGTTCGAGGCCGACGTGCGGTCACACCGCATCCACTGGTACGTGCCCGGCCTGGTCGGGCGGGGGACGGCCAGGCAGATCGACCGTTGGGTGCGCCGGCAGGCTCCGGCGGTCCGGGTGGGTGCCACGACCGTCTACGACCTCGCGGCGCTGGCGGCGGGACACTACGAGGACGCGACGTAGTCCGTCGTCGTCCCGGAGGATGCCCCGATCGAGCTGCTGGGCCCGCTGGCGTGCGGCATCTCGACCGGCGCCGGCGCGGTGTTCAACACGCTGCGCCCGGGGCCGGGCGCCAGCCTGGTGATCTACGGCGTCGGCGCCGTGGGACTGGCCGCGGTGATGGCGGCGCGGCTGTCGCCGGCCAGGACGGTGATCGCCGTCGACCGGCACCCGGCCCGGTTGGCGCTCGCCGAGGAGCTGGGTGCGACCCACACGGTGAACGCCGACGACGCCGACGCCGTCGCCGAGGTGCACCGCATCTGCGGTGGCCCGGCCGACTTCGCGCTGGAGTGCACCGGCGTCATCCCGGTCGTGCGCCAGGCCGCGGACAGCGTCGGGATGCTCGGCACCTGCGTGCTGATCGGCGGGGCCCCCGCGGGAGCCGAGTTCGGCCTGGACCACCTCACGACGCTCTGGGGCAAGCGGATCGTGGGCACACTCGGTGGCAGCGGCCGCAGCGAGACGCTGATCGGCACTCTGGTGGAACTGCAGCGGCAGGGCCGGTTCCCGATCGACCGGCTGGTCCGCTTCTACGAACTGAAGGAGATCGACGAGGCCCTCGAGGCCAGCCACCGAGGGGACGTGCTCAAGCCCGTCCTCACGATGCCGCACTGATCGACAGGAGAACGAGGACATGGGACTGCTCGAGGACGGCGCCTGGCAGGGCAAGGTCTGGACCGGGACGTGGAGCGACAGCTCCGGCGGGACGTACGACGCGGTGGAGCCGGCGACCGGGGACGTGATCGCCCCGGTCGGGAAGGCGACGCCGGAGGACGTGCACACCGCGGCGGTGCGCGCGGTGGAGGCGCAGCGGTCGTGGGCCGCGCTGCCGTTCGAGGAGCGGGCGCGGGTGCTGCGCCGGGCCGGTGAGGTGCTCGAGGCCAACGCCGAGGAGATCAAGGGCTGGCTGGCGCGGGAGTCCGGGGCCATCCAGCCGTTCGGTGACTTCCAGGTGCACACCAGCGCGCAGGAGTGTTTCGAGGCCTCGGCGCTGCCCTCGCACCCGTACGGCGAGCTGCTGCGGACCGGCTCGCCGCGGCTGTCCTTCGCCCGCCGGGTGCCGGCCGGCGTGGTCGGCGTCATCGCGCCGTTCAACGTGCCGACGATCCTGGCGATCCGGGCCGTCGCCCCGGCGCTGGCGCTCGGCAACGCGGTGATCCTCAAGCCCGACCCGCGGACGGCGATCTCCGGTGGCGCGATGTTCGCCCGGGTCTTCGAGGAGGCCGGACTGCCGGCGGGCGTGCTGCAGGTCCTCCCCGGCGGCGCGGACGTGGGGGAGGCGCTCGTCGTCGAGCCCGCCGTCCGCGTCATCGCCTTCACCGGGTCCACCCGGGCCGGGCGCGCGGTGGGTGCCCTGGCCGGTCAGCACCTCAAGCGGGCGCACCTGGAACTGGGCGGCAACTCGGCGCTGATCGTGCTTCCGGACGTCGACGTCCGCGCGGCCGCCTCGGTGGGCGCGTGGGGCACGTTCTCCCACCAGGGTCAGATCTGCATGGCCACGTCGCGGCACCTGGTGCACCGCGACATCGCCGAGGAGTACACGCAGATCCTCACCGAGAAGGTGGAGAAGCTGCCCGTCGGGGACCCGTTCCGCGACCAGGTGGCGCTGGGCCCGCTGATCGACGCCGGTCAGCGCGACCGGGTGCACGGGCTCGTGACCGCCAGTGTCGAGGGCGGCGCCACGGTGCGCACCGGCGGCACCTACGAGGGACTGTTCTACCGGCCGACGGTGCTCGCCGACGTGTCGGTGGACGCCCCTGCGTACCAGGAGGAGATCTTCGGGCCGGTGGCTCCGGTGACGCCGTTCTCCTCGGTGGACGAGGTCGTCGATCTGGCCGCCGGCACCGAGTACGGGCTCTCGCTGGGCATCCTGACGCGCGACGTGTACGCCGGGTTGCAGCTGGCCGAGCGGATCCCGTCCGGACTGGTGCACATCAACGACCAGACCGTGAACGACGAGGCCGTAGCGCCGTTCGGTGGGGTCGGCGCCTCCGGCACCGGCTCCCGCCACGGTGGCCCGAT
The DNA here is from genome assembly GCF_057628075.1 of Blastococcus sp. OS1-29. NCBI lineage: Bacteria > Bacillati > Actinomycetota > Actinomycetes > Geodermatophilales > Geodermatophilaceae > Blastococcus > Blastococcus sp. OS1-29. Next base: position 348,342 of record NZ_JBXXJK010000005.1, on the reverse strand, counting down.
GGCGAACATCGAGGCCTTCACCGAGACGCAGTGGGTCACCCTGCGCGGGGACCTGCCGGCCTACCCCTTCTGATCCCACGGAACGCCCGTTCCCCTCGGACGCCAGCGCCCCCGCCGAGCCTTCACGGCGGGGGCGCTGTGCACGTCCGGGTTCAGCCGATCTGCAGCGCGGTGCAGCGCCAGTGGCCGTCGATCCCCTCGAGTCGCGCGGCCACTGCGTGCGCCCGGCCGTCCCTCCGTGCGACCGCGCTGACCTCGGCGACGCCGTCGACCGGCTCGGACACGTGGACGCGGCCGACCAGTAGCGGCGCCGTGCCGGCGGTGCACCAGCCGGGCCGTCGTCCCCCCGACAGCGCGGCGAAGACCCCGGCGGACGTCAGCGCGCGCAGCTGGGCGAGCGGTCGCCGTCCGGCCATCGCCTCGAGCGCGAGCAGGAACAGCCGGCGACCCGCGACCCGGGGATCGGGCAGCTCGCTGCGGCTGGACCAGGTCGGGCCGAAGTCGTCGTCCCGAGGCAGTCCGGCGGCCGGGCGCACGCGGGGCCCCGGCCGGTGGAGGGGCCGGGGGACGGCGACGCCGGGGTGGAGCAGCCGGACCGGGATCCGCTCGTCCTCCAGTGGGGGCTGCGGGGTGGGGACGACGACCAGCCGCAGCGGCGGGCGCTGGGGCCTGGTCGTGGGGCGGAGCGAGGCGGTCATCGGGAACTCCCAGGGCGTGCGGTGGACGGGGGGCGGTCGGCGCGGCGGGTCACGGTGGTCCGGGGGCCCGGAGCACCTGGCCGGGCTGCAGGAGATCGGGGTCGGGGCCGATGACGTCGGCGTTGGCCTGCCACCAGGCTTCGACGGCGGCCGCGACCTCGGCGTCGGCCGGCAGGCGGCCCAGTTGACCGAGCAGCGAGTCGGCGGCGATGTGCCAGAGGCAGTCGCCGCGCACGACGACCCGATCGCCGGGCGCCGGCGCTGCGTGTGGGGCCTCCGCCGCGGGGTCGGGCCAGTCCGGAACGGGCGTACCGGGCAGCTCCGTGGCCGGCCAGTCGGGAAGGTCCTGGACCGCGCCCGCCGCCGAGGCCGGCGGTGCGAGGGCGGGGAGGACGACTCCCGCCATCGGGGCCGAGAGGCCCAGCCCCACGCCCAGCAGCAGCGCGGCGCCGCGGCGTGCGCCGGCCGGCAGGGCGACGTGCAGGAGGGCGCGCGCCGTGCCGCCGATCGCACCCGGCACCGCCGAGGCGGCGGTCAGCACCAGGCCGAGCGCACCCCATCCCCAGACCGCCCAGGCGAGCAGCCCGGCGGCCGAGGCGATGACCACGTCGGCCCCCTGCGTGTCGACCGTGCGCTGCGCGTCGGCGACCGCGCGGGTCATGGCGGTCAGGTCCGGCGTCAGGACACCGAGCAGGACGGCGATCACGCCCATGGCTGCGGCCGTGGCGACCAGGCGACGTATCGACATCTCGACCTCCTCCGTAAGTGACGGATGAGCACTAAAGCAAGCAAATGCACGCAAACGCAAGTCTTCGCGTGGATCTAGGCTGTGCGACGGAGGTGGGGAGATGCGGTGGCAGCAGCTGTTCGCCGACCTGCAGGCGCAGTTCGAGGCGGAGGAAGCCGCCCTGGAGCGCGCGGAGTCGGCCTCACGCACGCGGGCGGAAGTGGGCGCCGTCGCCCTGCTCGACCGCCTGCGCGGTGCGCTGGGCCTTCCGCTGACGCTGGCCTGCGGCGGCGCGGGAACGGTGTGCGGCGTCCTGGTGGAGGTGGGCCCGGACTGGCTGCTGGTCGAGGACGACGGCTCCCGGGCCTGCCTCGTCGCGCTGGACGCGGTGCGGTCGGTGGCGGGACTGGGCCGGCGGACGGCGGCCGCAGAACCGGCGGGACCGGTGCGCGGTCGGCTGGACCTACGGCGCGCGCTGCGCGGGCTGGTTCGCGACCGGGGCGCCGTCCAGATCGTGCTGGACGACGGGAACGTGCTGGGTGGGACGCTGGACCGGGTGGGCGCGGACTATGTGGAGCTGGCCGAGCACCCCGCCGATCTCCCGCGCCGCACCGAGGCGGTGCAGGGCGTGCGCGCCGTGGTCATCGCCCGGATCGCCGTCGTCCGGACGGTGACGCCGGGCCTCGGCTGACCGTCAGGCGTCCTGCTCGGCGGCGGTCTCCGCTTCGGCGGGAACCGAGCCGGCGCGCGCCTCGGCGTACTTCTGCTGGATGAACCGCTCGAGCTCGTCCACCTCGACCCGCCACTGACCGCGGCCGCCGATCTGGATGGCGATCAGCTCCTTGCGGCGCACCAGTGCGTACGCCTGCGACCACGACACGTTGAGGATCTCCGCGACGTCGTCGAGGGTCAGGAAGCGGGGCGTGGGCATCGGTTCTCTCCGTCCGGTCCCGCTCAGTGTGTCAGCCACAACGGTGGTTCGTGGCAACCGTCCACACCCGAACGTGTGGATGGCCAGTGCGCCCCATCGCACGAATGACGCATCATCTGCATTCGAACGCTGCTACGTCGGCACATCGGCATGCGACACACCGGTCGCCGGCGTCGGCTCGGAAGGGGTGCGCACACACGTGAGGGTCGATCCGGGGCGCGTGCCGTGACCGCCGTCCGAACTCCCGCTCCCGTCGGGGTGTCGTCCGACGCACGCCCCGGACCGACCCCCCGCCGCGTCCGCCCACCCCGCTGGCTGGACCTCCGGCTCGTCCTGGGCGTGCTGCTCGTGCTCGGCTCGGTGCTGCTCGGCGCCCGGGTCGTGGGCGCCGCCGACGCGACCGTCCCGGTCTGGGCCCTCACCGGTGACCTCGCCGCAGGCACCCGGCTGGACGCCGGCGATCTGCGCGCGGTCGACGTCCGGCTGGGTGATGCGGCCGACGCCTACCTCGGGACGAGCACGCGACCGGAGGGGCGCACGCTGGCTCGCGCCGTGCGGGCCGGTGAGCTGCTGCCGCGGGCGGCGCTGGACCCGAGCACCGAGCTGGTGCAGCTGGCCCTTCCCGTGCAGTCGGGCTACGTGCCGCCGGGGCTGGAACGGGGGCAGCTGGTCGACGTCTACGCCGTGGCGGACCCGGCCGCGGGGGCCGCCGTCGCCGACGGCAGCGTGACGCCGGTGGTGCGCAAGGCCCCCGTCGCGGCAGTCTCCGGCCGCTCCCAGGGGGTGCTCTCCACCCCGACGACGGCGATCCAGGTCGTCGTCTCGGTCGCTGCCGACGACGCCCCCAAGGTGCTGGCCGCCATCGCCGGACGGCCCCTGGTCGTCGTCGTGCACGACTCGGCCGACGCGGGCTCCGGAGTGCCGGCGGCGGGGCAGGCCCCCGGGGCAGGGCCGACGGGCTGATGGCGCTGCAGGTCTTCACCGCGGTCACCGGCGCGGCCTGGGAGTCGGAGCTGGTCGGCGCCCTCGACCGCGCCGACCACGGTGTGACCGTCGTCCGCCGGTGCGTGGACGTCTCCGAGCTGCTGTCGGTCGCCGCCACCGGCACCGGGCAGGCCGCGCTGCTCTCCGCGGAGCTGCGCAGCCTCGACGGTGACGCCGTCGCGCGCCTCGAGGCTGCCGGCGTCGCCGTCGTGGGCCTGGTCGAACCCGGCGACGAGCGGGCGGCCGACCGGCTGCGCCAGCTCGGGGTCCACCGGGTGCTGCCCGCCGACACCGAGCCGGAGGCCATCGCGGCGGCGTTGCGCGAGGCGGTGGCCGGCGCCGCAACCCCGGGCCGCGACGTCGCCGACCCCCGCGCGGCCCTTCCGGCGCTCGGCGCCCCCGTGGCGCCGGAGGACCGACCGGTGGGTCGCGGCCGCGTCGTCGCCGTCTGGGGCCCGACTGGCGCACCCGGGCGTACGACCGTCGCGGTGGGCCTCGCCGACGAGGCCGCCCGCCTGGGTGTCTCGACACTGCTGGTGGACGCGGACGTGTACGGGGGCGTCATCGCGCAGATGCTGGGGCTGCTCGACGAGTCGCCCGGGCTGGCCGGTGCCGCGCGACTGGCCGGGAGCGGCACGCTGGACGGGGCGGCACTGGTCCGGCTCGCATGGTCGGTGCGTCCGCACCTGCGCGTGCTCACCGGCCTGGCGCGCGCCGACCGGTGGCCCGAGCTGCGTCCGCGCGCGGTGACCGCCGTCCTGGACGAGGCGCGACGACTGGCCGACCTCACCGTGGTGGACTGCTCGTTCAGCCTGGAGGACGACGAGGAACTCTCCTTCGACACGGCGGCGCCGAGGCGCAACGGGGCCACCCTGGCGGTGCTCGAGCAGGCGGACACGGTGCTCTGCGTGGGCGGCGCCGACCCGGTGGCCCTGCAGCGCAGCATCCGGGCGCTGGGGGAGCTGCGGGAGGTGCTCCCCGGCGTGGAGCCGGAGCTCGTGGTCAACCAGGTGCGCCGCGGCCCGGTGCCCGGCGACCCGCGGCAGGAGATCGCCGACGCGATCGGGCGGTTCACCGGCCATGACGTTCGGTTCTTCCTGCCCGCGGACCGCCGGGCCACCGATGCAGCGCTGGCCGCTGGACGCACCCTCGCCGAGGTGGCCCCGGCCTCCCCGCTGCGGGTCGGGTTGCGCTCGCTGGCCGCGCAGCTGGCGGAGGTCGCCGAGCCAGCCTCCGGTCGGCGTGCCAGGAAGCGGGACCGCGCGGCCGGATAGCCGGCGGCCTGCGCCGCACGTAGCGTGGGCCCCCACCTGTGAGGAGATCGATGGTCGAGCGGCTCACCAGACTGGACGCCTCCTTCCTGTACCTGGAGGAGCCCGGCACCCCCATGCACGTCGGCGGGGTGCTGATCCTCGAGGCGCCACGCGGCGGAGTGGACGCGCTCGCGGCGCTGGTGGAGGCCCGGCTGCCGCTGGTGCCCCGGTACCGGCAGCGGGTGGCCGAGGTGCCCGGGCATCTGGCCAACCCGGTCTGGGTCGACGATCCCGACTTCGACCTCGCCTACCACCTGCGCCGCAACGGGCTGCCACGGCCGGGCACCGAGGCCCAGCTGCTGGACCTCGTGTCGCGGCTGGCCTCGCGGCCGCTGGACCGGCGGCGCCCGTTGTGGGAGATGTACCTCGTGGACGGGCTGTCGCAGGGACGCGTCGCCGTCATCACGAAGACGCATCCGGCCCTGGTGGACGGGCTCAGCGCCATCGACATCGGCCAGGTGCTGCTCGACGTCGAGCCGGACGCGCCGGCGCCCGAGCCGGCCGAGTGGCGGCCCGAACGGCCCCCCAACGGTGCCCAGCTGGTCTGGGAGGCGCTCGACGAGTACGCCCGCCGCCCCTCCGCCATCGTGGAGACGGCGCGGGGGGCGATCACCGACGTCCGGTCGACCGCGGTCCGGCTCACCGGGGTGGCGGGCGGCCTGCTGCGCACGGCGCGCAAGACCGTGCTGGCGGCTCCGCACACCCCGCTGAACACGACGGTGAGCCGGCAGCGACGGGTCGCGGTGGCGCGCGCCGAGCTCGACGAGGTGAAGAAGGTGCGCAAGGCCTACGGCGGCACCGTGAACGACGTGCTGCTCACCGTCGTCACGGGTGCCCTGCGGGAGTGGCTGCTCTCCCGCGGCGAGCCGGTCGTCGCGGCAACGTCCGTGCGGGCGCTGGTGCCCGTCTCCATGCAGGACGAGGACGCCGCCGCGGGCAACCGCGTCTCCTCCTACCTCGTCGACCTGCCCGTGGGCGAGCCCAATCCGCGGGTGCGACTGGCCCGGCTGAGCTATGCCATGCGGGGGATCGCCCTGCACGGCCAGTCGGTCGGTGCGGACAGCCTGATCGCGCTCACCGGCTTCGCCCCGCCGACCCTGCACGCGCTGGGCGCCCGGGCGGCGCGCGGCCTGTCCCGGCGCCTGTTCAACCTCGTCGTCACCAACGTGCCCGGCCCGCAGTTCCCGCTGTATGCGGCAGGCAGCCGGATGCTCGAGGTGTTCCCGGTGGTGCCGCTGGCCCGGGGCCAGGGTCTGTCGATCGGCATGACCAGCTACGACGGGCGCGTCTACTTCGGGCTGAACGCCGACCGCGACAGCGTGGGAGACGTCGACGTCCTGGCCGATCTCATCGAGCAGGAGGTCGCCGAGCTGGTGGAGGCGGCCGGCTGACGGCGCGGCCGGGTTACCGTCGCCCTTCATCGACGAAGGGAACGAGCCGGGTGCGCGTCTACCTGCCTGCCACGACGAGCGTCCTGCGGAACCTCGTGGACGAGGGGGTCCTGCACGGACCGCACACGGCGTTCGCCGTCACGCCGCAGCTCCGGGAGTTCTACGAGCTCAGTGACGCCGGCGCCGACACCGAGGAGCTGGAGTACGCGGCACTGCTCGCCGCGGCGCGGGCGAGCCTGCGGCTGATCGACGTCGACCCGACCGCGGCGCGACGCCGGGTCGTGCTCGCTGCGGACGTGCCCGATGCCCAGGTGCGCCCGCTCGACGACCCGGACACCGATCGTGGCGCCGCCCGCGTCGAGGCCGACATCCGGGTCAAGGACGTCGCCAGCGCGCACATCGACGGCGCCGAGGCCGAGGACGACGTCCGGAAGGCGGTGAACGTCGTCCTGGAGGCCGATCTAGGCAGCGAGGACGCGCAGTTCCTGGTCGACCAGGCCGAAGGTCATGAGCTGGCCTGGTATGCGACGCAGGAGATCGGTCCGGCGCTCGAGTTGCTGTGAGGACGTCTGGCCACCTGCACCCGATCGATGCCGGATGACCCCACGAGCCAGCCGCTTCCGGGCCGGACGGGCAGCGGCAGACGGGGCAGTCGGACGCCCAGCACGTCCGCGTCGCCGGGCCCCGGGCACAGCAGCAGTCCGGAGCGGGCGCGCCGCAGGGCAGCGATCGGCCCCTGGTAGTGCCCGGTGAGCTGACCGGAACCGGCCGCCGCGATCAGCACGACACCGCTGCGGGCTCCGAGGGACGGCAGCGCCCCGAGGGCGGCCCATTCCAGCGGGGCGCCCACGTCGTCGGCCAGGACCACGCCGGGCCGCCCGTCGAGTGCCGCCACCCAGCCGCGGAGGGCTGCTTCGTCGCCGGGGTCCAACCAGGGAACGTCTCCCGCACCGCCGGCCTCGGCCGACCCCGGGTAGAGCCCGAGGCGGACCAGCTGGGTGCCCCCGGCCCGCAGGTGCTGGGCGAAGGCGTCCAGGGCGGTCGAGCGGCCGCTGCCGGGAGATCCGGTGACCAGCAGACCGCCGGTCCGCAGGAGGTCGATGACGACCGGCTCGCCCTCGTCGCCGCCCGGCCCGAGCGGGAGCGGGAGAATCCCGTCTGCCGGGGTGGCGTCGCCCGCTGCCGACAGTGGCAGCACCGCCTCGGCCGGGAGCTCCGCGATGCGGATCGGTGGCGGGAACGGCCCTCCGGACGACGCCGGCGCGGCCATCCGGCGGGGCAGCACCAGCTGGCACTCCAACGCCGCCTCCCCGACGAGGCCGCGCCCGGCCGGCCGGACCTCGGGGACCGCGCGCGACGGGATCCCGGCGACCGCGTAGTCGGCGCGGTCGGGCAGCGGCAGGACGATCCGCTGTCGCGCCACGGCCGCGAGGCGCCCGCCGGGTACGGCCCGATCGGCGGTGACCACGCAGGTCAGACCGACGGCAGCGCCGTCGCGGAGCAGCCGCAGCAGCGACGCTGACCCACGTGCCGGGTCAGCGTCGTCCAGCTGTGTGGTGAGTGATTCCACGCCGTCGACGAGCAACAGGATCCGCGGGTGACGACCCGGCAGGGTGCCGGCGCGGCGGGCGGCCACCTCCCGGCACAGGCGGTCGACGAGCCGAACTGTCCGGAAGGCGTCCTCGGTCTGGACGGTGGTACCGGCATGCGGGAGGCCGGCGGCATCGGCCGCCAGCGTTCCGCCACCGGACTCGATGACGTGCACGTGCAGGTCGTCGGCGGCGAAGCGATGCACCGCCTCCCCCAGCACGGCCTGGAGCAGCGTGGTGCGCCCGCTGCGCGGTCCGCCGACGGCCAGCCACGTACCGCCCTCCTCCAGATCGACCTCGAGGGCTTCCCGCGTCTGGCGGTCGGGCCGGTCGATCAGTCCGATCGCCAGCCGGGCGTGCCCGGTTGCTTCGTCCACCTCGCGGGGGCGGTGGTCTGCGAGATGGTCGAGGAGGTGATCGATGAGGTGCTCTGCGGCGATGGAGGTGGGCAGCGGCGGCAGCCAGGGGCGGTGCGGGAGCGGGCGATCGAGCGTCGTCGCGTAGGGGGTCAGCGCCCGGCACAGGCGCGCGAGGTCGCTGACCCCGGCCTGGCCGGAGCGCTCGGCCGGGAGCGGCGGCTCCGTCGGCCACGGGTGCAGCCGGACCTCCGGGGCGCGGCCGAGCTCCTGGTCCGCGGCGCCGGCCACACGGGCGACCTGGAGGGCGACCGGCGTACCACTGCCCGAGCGCAGGAACGCCCGCCCGGGCAGGTCCACGGGCAGGTGGGCGGCGTCGACGGTTCCGAGCACGTCCCGTGAGTCGGCCTCGTCGGTGGTGCGCAGACAGATCCGCAGGGTGCAGTTCGCGCGGATCTCCGGGGACACCACGCCGCTCGGTCGCTGGGTGGCCAGCACGAGGTGCACTCCCAGGGAGCGCCCGCGCTGGGCGATGCCGATGAGGCCGGGAACGAACTCCGGCAGCTCCTCGGCGAGGGTGGCGAACTCGTCTACCACGATGACCAGACGGGCCAGGGGGACGCGGCCGGGTAGGCCGGCGATGTCCACGGCGTCGTGCGCCGCGAGGATGTGTTCCCGGCGGGCGAGCTCGGCGCTCAGGGAGCGCAGAGCGCGCGCGGTGCTCTGCGCGTCCAGATCGGTGACCAGTCCCACGGTGTGCGGCAGGGTGGCCGCCTCGGCGAACGCGGCGCCGCCCTTGTAGTCGACGAGTAGGAACGAACACCGGTCGGGCGGGTGGTGCAGCGCGAGGCCCGCGATCAGGGTCTGCAGCAGTTCGGACTTGCCCGATCCCGTGGTGCCGGCGACGAGAGCGTGCGGACCCTCCCGGCACAGGTCCACCCGGACCGGGCCCTCTGCGGTCCGACCCAGGGTGGCGATCAGCCGGTCCCGGTCGTCCACCCAGGATCCGCCGAGCTCTCCGGCCGGGTCCAGGGAGAGGCCGGTGTCGGGCAGATCGAGCAACCGGACCCGGCGGGGCAGGTCGCTGTCCGCGGCCGCCGGCGTCAGTGCAGCCAGGTCGCGCGCCAGCGCCGCCGCAGTCGCGCGAGGCATCCGGTCGACCCGCACCTCCGGGCGGTCGGGACGGCCCTCCCGGCTGAGCACCGCCACATCTCCGGTCTCCCCGGCCAGCCGCAGGACCGCGGGCGCGGCGACCGGCATGTCCTCGGCGGACTCGGCGGTCGTGAGCACCAGCACTCCGCCGTCCCGGGCCTCGCGGAGCGCGGTGGCCGGCCGTGGGCCGAGGGGGCGGTCCACGATCACGACCAGCCAGCCGGACGCGCCAGCCGGGCTGCGCTCCCCGGAGGTCCGGTCGACCGCGCTGCGGCGGCGCGCTGCCAGGCCGGTCAGCCAGGCGCTCAGCTCGTCGTCGGACCGGTCGACCGGAGAGGAGGTCGGACGAACGTGCACCATGCGCGGCGACAGATGCGGCAGCCACCGGGCCCACGTCCAGTCGTGGACTCGGTCGGCCTCGGTGAGCAGGATCAGGTCGACCTCTCCGGGCGCGTGCAGGGTGCTCAGCTGGCTGAGCACAGCCGCCAGCACGCCGAGCGCACGCTCGCGCGGGCCGACCACGGCCAGCCCGCCGGTCCGCATCTCGACGGCGACCGGAACATGCGCCGCCGGCACGCGGGCGCGGGACCCGTCACCACGGACCCGGGTCACCCGGGTCAGACCCGGACCGCTGCCCACGCGGACGGTCAGCGCGTCGGCATCTCCGCGCGCGCGGCTCCATAGCAGGTGACCCCGTCGCCGCGCGGCCGCGACGACCGCCGCCGGATCGGGGTGGGCCGCCTCGGTCGCCCGCACGTCGGCGGCCGCCGCCTCGGCCAGTTCGGTCTCCGCCGCCAGCACCTCCAGGGCATGCGTGGCCCTGGCGCGACGGCCGCTGCGACGTCCCGACCAGCGCTCGGAGATCCACGTGCCCAGGGCGACGAGCGGGCTGAGCAGGGCGAAGAACAGGAAGGTGGGGGTGTGCAGGAGCCACGCCATGAGCACGCCACCGACCGCGGGCAGCGCCACTGCCACGAGAGCCAGCCGGCGCCGCGGAGGGTCGGCCGGGGGAGGCGGGAAGACCACTTCGCTCTCGGTGGGCGGCGAGCTCATCCGTGGCATCGGGCGCACCCGCACCCGCCCCGAACCGGCGGGTTCCACGGCAGCCGTCGCACCGCCGGGGCCCACGACGGTGACCGCGCTCGCGCCGAGGCGGAGGACCTGACCGGCCAGCCACGTCCGCGGCGTCCCGTCGAGGGCGTGCTCGTCCAGCCGGCTGCCGTTCGTGGAGCCGAGGTCGGCGACCGTGATCGACCCACGGCCCACCTGCACCCCGACGTGCCGCCGGGACACGTCGGGGTCGTCGAGCCGCACGTCCGCCTCGCTGCCGCGCCCGATGACGTGCCGGCCCTGCCCGAGGGGCACGGCGCGACCCGCGTCGGGACCCCCCACCACCCGCAGCTCGAGGGCGGCGGACGCCGAGCGCCGATCGCCGGGCACGGGGCCGCCGAGTGCGAGGACCGCTCCATGGACCAGCGCGGGTGAGCTGAGGGGCAGGTCGTCGGCCAGCCGGGAGGAGTCGGCCCATAGGTCGGAGCCGGGCTGGCCGAGGGCGGCGGAGATCGACGGCAGGACGTCGCGGAGAAGGTCGTGGTCGTAGGCCACGACCTCGACGTCGACACGCCTTCCACCTGCGTGCAAGGTCCACACCCGGGCGGCGCGCGCCGCCTTGGACGGGGGCGGAGGGATCGGGGTCACCACGGCATCGTCGCTCCCCGGAAGCCCGCGCCGAGCCGCGATCGACGGACCTGTGGACAAGTGGTGATGTGTTACTTGACAAACCCAAGCACGCTGAGGAGAATTCCTCACATGGCCAAGCAGGAGTCCTCCATCCCAGCGCTCATGGCGCAGGTGCCAACGGAGTCCGACGCCTACCTCTTGCTTGAGCGTCTCCGCTGGGAGCACGGCGTCGTCTGCCCCCACTGTGGCGTGATCGGCAAGCACTACTACCTGGAGCCCAAGAACGGCACGTCCCGCGCAACGCGCACCGGGTCGCGGTCTCAGCGGCGGGTGTGGAAGTGCAAGGACTGCCGCAAGCAGTTCACGGTGTTGGTCGGCACGATCTTCCACGGCACGAAGATCCCGATCCGCACGTGGCTGATGGTCATCTTCGAGATGTGCGCCAGCAAGAACGGCCTGGCCGCGCGGGAGATTGAGCGGAAGTACGACCTGACCCCCAAGTCCGCCTGGTACATGACCCACCGCATCCGCGAGGCCATGAAGCGGGAGCCACTGGCCGGCCTGCTCGGCGGGGCCGTCCAGGTCGATGAGACGTGGATTGGCGGGGAGCCCAAGAACCGCCACCGCAGCGACCCCCGCGAGCAGCCACGAGGCTGGCATACCTCGGACAAGCAGGCCGTCGTCTCGCTCATCCACTACGAGACCCGCGAAGCGCACTCAGTCGTCGTCCCCGACGTAACCGGCAAGACGCTGCTGCCAGCGATTGAGAAGGTCATGGACCCCAAGCGCACGTGGCTCTACACCGATGAGCACAAGGGCTACAAGACAATCGCCCCTCAGATGGCCGGACACGAGTCGGTCAACCACAGTGCCGGGGAGTACACGCGGGGCAACGTCTCAACCAACTTGGTCGAGGGGTTCTTCTCGCAGCTCAAGCGGTCTCTGGACGGCACGCACCATCACGTGTCCACCGAACACCTGGGCCGCTACCTGGCGGAGTTCGACTACCGGTACAGCACCTGCCACATCAGCGACTCGCAGCGGATGCGCCTTCTGCTGACCCGAACGGGTGGACGGCGGCTGACCTACAAGCCTCTGACGAGCTAAGATCACAAGTGGACCGGACGGGGATTGGACCCGCGGGGAGACCTTCCAAGGGGCGCTCCTGGCAACCATGCCCCGGCCCGTGCCGATGACCCGGCCGGGGTGTTGATGCACCCCAGCCGAGCCACCGCTTCGCCCCCGCCGCTCCCATCTCACAGGCGCTGGCGGCGGGGGCCTAGCCCCTCCTCATGACCATCTCCTTCTCGGTCGAGTCTTGTCTCAGCCCAGCTCAGGGCTGGGGGTTCGTGGTGGCATCCGCTGCGGGTGGCAGCGTTACGCCGATCAAGCGCTCGATCCGGTCGAACAGTCCGGCATCGTCGCCGCCAGACTCCTTGGCCTTCTCGACAAGCAGCTCGAAGTACTTGGCCTTCATCGCGGCTTCGGATGTGATCGTGGCCGGCGACTCGGGGGGTGCTGGCGGATCCGCCAGCACTCGCGACGTGGCCTTGCGAGTACTGCGCTTGACGCTGGCGCCTCGTGGGGCCTTGACCTTGCCCCAAAGCTGAGCCGTCGGAAGCTCGGCGTACGCCATGGCGGACATAAAGAACCGGATTGCCTTCACCCGGGACTCGCCTGTGATCTGAGGGAAGGCAGCGCTGAACGCCTCCGTCAGCTCACCCGACGTGGAGTTGGTCTCCCCTAGAGGGACGATCGTCGGGTAGTGCGTGACCAGCAGCTCAGCGACCTTCTTCTTCCGGTCATCGGGGTCCGCGAACTCCAACACACCCGTCGGGCGAGCGTCCTCACTGATGAGCTGGAATCCCTTGAGAGCGGCGATCAAGTACGTCTGGACGTTGCCGGACTGCGAGTCGAGGTAGCTGCGATCCACCCGCGTCGGCGGGTCGGCCGCAATCCGCTCAACGGTGCTGAGGAAGGTCGCCCAGGAGATGTTGTACGGAGGCGAGAACTTGCTGTCGGGCTCCATGGCTAGTCCATAGGTTCGCGCCGGGGTCGGTAGTCCGGCTGACGCAGTGACCGTACGCCCAGACCGTAGTCCGTCGCAACCGACGACACGCACGCCTAGGGATGTTCCGCAGATTATCTGCCTCGCAAGCCGTGGACTACACCGCTAGGGCCTAGCGTCGGAGGCATGGAAATCACAGCAGGCAGCCGAGTGGGTGTGGTGAACGCGCGCGGCGAGCACACCGAGCGTGTTGCTCTGACAGGAGTAGTTGCTGGACGCGACTTCCCTGTGGTGTGGGTCTGTTTCCCGCAGGAGGTCGAGGACGCGGCGGCTGAAGGCCGCGCACCGGTCGGTCTCCCCTGGCCAGCGGAGGATGTGACCGCGCTCCATGTCGCCGTCCCGGCGTAACCCCTCACGCGACGAACCGGTCAGCCTTCACGGTCTGGACCCGGAGGAGGCGCTGCGCGCACTCCTGGCGGTAAAGCCGGACGACGAGCCGACCGCCGCAAGCAGTGAGGGCGACGCCGAGGAGCACAAGAGCCCACCGAACCCCACCTAAAACGACCGAAGCCCCTCAGCCTGATTGGCTGAGGGGCTTCGGTTCGGTGGGCGTCGGGTCAGGCGTATTCGACCTTGCCCTCGTCAGTGACACGACCATCGAACTTTGGCACCGATGCGATCCACTGGTTGATGGCGTCAACTGCTGGCGTGCCAGCGTCGGGATGCTCCTCGCCGTTCTTGACTTCGTAGTCCGCTTCGGGAGTGGGACTGACCGAACCGGAGCGCAGTTCGAGTCCGACAAGCTGCGCGATGCCATCGACGAACAGCACGGCGTCCATCGGCGAGGCGGCCTCTACGGGAAAGATCAGCATCGGTTCTTCGGGGTCTTCGATGAGCAGGGTCCCCGGGACGAGGTCGATGATGCTGCGGAGCCGAGACCAGTCCCCGTCGGTCACGGCCGCAACGGTCGCTTCGACAGTCCAGTCAGTCATGGCTTCCCCTTCTTCTTCGTATGCCCCTTGTGCGGGATCGGAACGCCTAGCCGGCGTAGCTGCGTGACCATGTTCGTGTCGCCTCGGTGGTCGGATGGCGTCTTGCCGAACGTGATCGGCGCTGCCGGGCGGTCGTTGCGGTAGGGATCAGTCAGTCCAGGCGGCGGGGTCAGGCGCGGATGCCCGTCGGCCGTCTCGTCGTACGTCCATCCCACCTCCACTGCCAACCTGACCCACTCGCGCAGTCGCGATGGCGGGCTCACTCCCACACGCGCACCTGTACCCCCCGTTAGGTGTCAACTCGCAAGCTACTACAGCTGTTCCAGGGCGGCGCAGGGGTTCTCCTCTGGATTCACCCCCACTTCCCTGGCAATTTCCCCCTATCTTCACCCTGCGTCGCCGGTCGACCCGGCTCACCTGGGTTTGTCAAGTAACACATCGCCGGACAAGTCATCCGCCTGTGGACAACTCGGGGGGTGGCCTGCGGGGACGTCCTAGCGTTCGCCACGACCGGGACGGTCCCGGATCGGAGGAGGACCCGTGAAGGTCGACATCGCAACGCTGCAGCACATGGCCGGGCAGTGCCGGTCGGAGGCCGCCGACACCGCCGCACGCCACGCCACGCTGTCCAGCGGAATCAACACCTCGGTGCTTGACGGCTGGACGGACAGCCAGGCGGCGGTGCAGTTCAGCGAGCTGTACGAGCACTGGCGTCGCTCGGCCCAGGGGGTCAGTGACGCGCTCACGGGAATGGGCACCCTGCTGACCAGCGTGGCCGGCTCGTACCAGCAGCACGAGGCCGACATGGCGGCACGCATCGGCGCCATGATCTGACTCCGGAGGCGACCCCGCGGGTCGGTGACGGTTCCGCGGGGTCGCCCGGGCGCCCGCCTCGGCGGGCGTTCCGCCGGCACGTCCGTAGGATCAACGCCCGTCCGGACGGGTCGCCGCTGCTCCGTCGTGGGCCGCCGCACGTCCCGCCCGGGCGGCCGGCTGCTCCCGGTGCGGCCGACCCCGTCCACCAGTCGAGGTCGGGAGCCAGCAGATGCAGTTCGGTCGGTACTACGAGGAGTTCGAGGTCGGGGCGGTCTACAAGCACTGGCCCGGGAAGACCGTCACCGAGTACGACGACCACCTGTTCTGCCTGATCACGATGAACCACCACCCGCTGCACATGGACGTGAACTACGCGGAGAAGACCACCGACTTCGGGAAGAACGTCGTCGTGGGCAACTACATCTACTCGCTCCTGCTCGGCATGAGCGTCCCGGACGTCTCCGGCAAGGCGATCGCCAACCTGGAGATCGAGTCGCTGCGGCACGTCGCGCCGACCTTCCACGGCGACACGATCTACGGCGAGACGACCGTCCTCGACAAGACCGAGTCGAAGTCGAAGGACGACCGCGGGATCGTGCACGTGGAGACGATCGGCTACAAGCAGGACGGCACGGTCGTGTGCATCTTCCGCCGCAAGGTGATGGTGCCCAAGCGGTCCTACGGCGAGGCCCGCGGCGGCGAGCAGCCGGGGCGTCCCGAGCCCGCTCCGCGCTGACCGCGCGGGCCCGACGGGAGCGGGCTCAGCAGCGGGGGAGGACGCCCCAGTCGCGCAACGTCTCGACCAGGAGCGGCGTGCAGGGCAGTTCGGCCAAGGTGGCGGCGTCGGCGAACACGGCAGCGACGGCGTCGTCCCCTGGCACCGGTTCGGCATCCGGATCGCCAAGCTCGCACGCGAGGTCGAGGACGTCGAACACGACGTCGTCCGCCGGGATCGTCACCCGGCCCACGGCCGGGCCCGGCCGGACCACGAGACCGGTCTCCTCCCGGACCTCGCGCACGATCGCCTGCTCCGGTGACTCCCCGGCCTCGATCCGGCCGCCGGGCAGCGACCACGACCCACGGTGGGGAGCGTGGCCGCGCTGGATGAGCAGCAGCCGTCCGGCCGCGTCGTGCACCACCGCGCCGACGCAGGGCACGACGCGGCCCGCGCCGGGACGGTCCGCGTCGGAGGCAGGCATGTCCGCACGCTACGCAGTCCCGCCCGGCCCGCTTGACGATTGCGTGCCGTCACAGGACGGTGTCACTCGATGAGTCAGTCGCCGGTCTGCCCCCGTTGCGGCGAGCAGCTGGTGGTCCGTCGTGGCTCGGCCGCGCAGGCGTGGTGCCACGTTCACGGCGCGGTCACCCCGCTGCACTACACGCTGCTCGTCGCACATGACGCGCTGTCGGCCGTGACCGCGGACGCCCGGGTGCCGGCCTGGGTGCCCGATCCCATGCCGGCCGGGTGGGCCGTCACCGGGCTGGCCTGGGGCGGGGAGCCCGGCGCCCGCGCGATCGTGGTCGACTGCGCCGGCCCCGCGCCGCTCGGCGGGTCCGCGGAGCTCGTGCTGGTCGCCGAGGAGCCGGGCACCGGGGTGGGCTGCGGCTACGCCGGGCTGCCCGGTCTCGACCCCGGCGACGTGATCGACGGGCCCTCGTCGGTCGACGTGAAAGCCGCCGGTCAGCACGCCCCCCTGTGGGCGATCCCGACGTCCGACGACCGGGCCGCGTTCGTCGGCGAGGCCTACGGCGTCTGGCTGTGGCTGGTCATGTGGCCGATGAACGCCGCCTGGCTGCTCGCCGAGCAGCTCGAGCTCATCGATCTGCGCGACCGCCTCTACCCCGACCTGCCGTTGGGTCCGCCGGGTGAGCACCTGCTGCCGGGGAAGTAACCGGAACCCGACGGGCTCCCTCATGATCGGCGCGCCGCCGGTGGGGCGGCTGGGACCTGTGTTACCCATGGGACGAAGCTGTCCGCCCCACTCGGGTGGACCCTGTATCCGCGGGTTCGCAAGCCGTCGCGAGCCTGCCCGCATGCACCCGTGGAGGTGGCGGTGAATCCCAAGAAGGTCGTCACCTGGCTGGTCGTCGCGTTCGTCATCTTCTACGTCATCCAGGCGCCCGAGCAGTCCGCGCAGTTGGTCCGCAACGCGGGCAACGCCCTAGGCGACGCCGCGTCCTCGCTGGCGAACTTCGTCAAGTCGCTCACCTAGGCCCCATGACCGGCTCCGGCCTCGACGGGCTGCCCACCCGCGCGCGGAAGGACGTCGAGAAGTACCTGCTCCGCGGCGAACTTCCGGTGGTGATCACCCGCCGCCACTGGGCCGTCCTCATCGAGCCGACGCTCAAGTCCCTGGCGGGCGTCCTCATCGGTGGCTGGCTGCTGGTGTTCGATCCGGCCAACCGGGTCACGAGCTCCGCCGGCCTGCTGGTGCTGCTCGCGGTCGCCGTCTACTACGGCCTGCGGTTCGCGGAGTGGTGGATGCGGCACTTCATCGTCAGCCGCCGTCGGGTGCTGCTGACTTCGGGGGTCATCGTCCGCACGGTGACCCTGCTGCCCCTGCGCCGCATCACCGACCTGACCTGGCAGGAGACCCTGGGCGGTCAACTCCTGGGCTACGGCACGTTCCGCTTCGAGTCCGCCGGACAGGACCAGGCCCTGCGTCACCTCACCTACATGCCCGACGCCCAGACGCGGTACCGGCAGGTCAGCGAGCTGCTGTTCAGCAGCGATTACGGCGGTGCGGCGACCGTTGGCGACGACGAGGGCAACGACGACCGCGACCTGCGACCCGCGGACGACGAAGGGCGTGACACCGAGCCGATCCAGGGCCTTCCCCCGCCGCAGCCGTGAGCCGCGCGGGCGGTCGGGCGCCGCATCCGGCAGGCTGAGGGTGATGCGGATCGACCTGCACACCCACTCCTCCGTCTCCGACGGCACCGAGAGCCCCGCCGACCTGCTGGCGTCGGCCCGGGCCGCGGGTCTCGACGTCGTCGCGCTCACCGACCATGACACGACCGCCGGCTGGCAGGCCGCCGCGGCGGCCCGGCCCCCGGGACTCACGGTCGTCCCGGGGATGGAGATGTCCTGCCGCTGGTTCCCCGCCGACACGCCGCCGATCAGCGTGCACCTGCTCGCCTACCTGTTCGATCCGGCGCACCCCGGCTTCGCCGCGGAGCGGGCCCGGCTGCGCGACGAGCGCCTGGAGCGTGGGGAGCGCATCGTCCGGGGCCTGGCCGACGACGGCCATCCGGTGTCCTGGGAACAGGTCGTGGAACGCTCCGAAGGCGGGGTCGTCGGCCGCCCGCACATCGCCCGCGCGCTGGTCGAGGCCGGGGTCGTCGAGTCGGTCGACCAC
This sequence comes from Blastococcus sp. OS1-29, assembly GCF_057628075.1. Taxonomy (NCBI): domain Bacteria; kingdom Bacillati; phylum Actinomycetota; class Actinomycetes; order Geodermatophilales; family Geodermatophilaceae; genus Blastococcus; species Blastococcus sp. OS1-29. Next base: position 330,346 of record NZ_JBXXJK010000005.1, on the reverse strand, counting down.
GCGTTCACGACGCTGCTGCACCACAGCAGCCCCTACTACGTCGCCAAGGTCGACACCGAGGTCCGCGAGGGCATCGCCCTGGTCCGTGCCGCAGGCGGGGTGCCGGTGTTCGCGCACGGCCTGGCCACCAAGAGGGGACGCGTCGTGGGTGACGCCGCGGTCGCGGCCATGGTCGAGGCCGGGCTGATGGGCATCGAGGTCGACCACCCCGACCACTCGCCCGCCGAGCGCGCCCACCTGCGGGGCCTGGCCGCCGACCTGGACCTGATCGTGACCGGGTCGAGCGACTACCACGGGACCAACAAGGCGACGCCGATCGGCGCGTGCACGACCGATCCCGACCAGCTCGAGGCGATCCTCGCCGCCGGGACGGGCAGCGCGCCCCTCGGGGACTGAACCGGAATCGTCAGTGGCGCTCGCTACCGTGCAGGACGTGGACAGCCGGACGGCGGCGCCGTGAGCGCCCAGATGGAGATGCCGGGCATGCCGCGGCGGCTGTTCTCCGCGACGCCGAGCAAGCTGGCCACCTTCTCCGACTGCCCGCGGCGCTACCGCTTCGCCTACGTCGACCGGCCGATGCCGGCCAAGGGGCCCGCCTGGGCGCACAACACGGTGGGTTCGGCGGTGCACGCCGCGCTGCGGTCGTGGTGGGACCTGCCGGTCGAACGCCGGACGACGGCGTCGGCGCGGCAGCTGCTGTACGCCGCGTGGTCGCAGAACGGGTTCCGGGACGCCGAGCAGTCCGAACGGTGGCGGGCCCGCGCCGCCGGCTGGCTGACCGACTACGTCGGCACGCTCGATCCCACCGACGAGCCGGTGGGCAACGAGCGCACCGTGGGCGCCACCACCGAACGGCTCGCGCTGTCGGGCCGAATCGACCGGATCGACCAGCGCGGCGACGAGCTCGTGGTCGTCGACTACAAGACCGGCCGCGTTCCCTGCACCGACGAGGAGGCGCGCGGTTCACCGGCGCTCGCCGCCTACGTGCTCGGGGTGCGGCGGACGCTGCGGCGGCCCTGCTCGCGGGTGGAGCTGCACCACCTGCCCAGCGGCACCGTCGCGTCGTTCGAGCACACCGAGAAGTCCCTGGCCAACCACGTGCGCCGGGCCGAGGACGTCGCCGACGACATCACGGCCGCCACGGAGAGCCTGGCCGCCGGCGCCTCGCCCGACGAGGCGTTCCCCGCTGTGCCGGGCCGGCAGTGCGGCTGGTGCGACTTCCGTCCGAGCTGCCCCACGGGTCAGGCGGCCACGCCGGCGCGCGAGACCTGGAGCTTCCTGGCGGAGGAGGAGGCCGAGGTCTGACCGGCGGGCAGGCGTCGGTCAGCCGCCGGTCAGCCCGCGCGCGGCCAGGGAGACGCCCAGCGTCGTCATCACGACGGCGATCAGGACGTCGAGCACCCGCCACGCGGCGGGTCGGGCGAACACCGGGCGGAGCAGGCGCGCCCCGAAGCCCAGGGCGGCGAACCAGGCGACGCTGCCGGTGGCCGCGCCCGCGGCGAACCACCACCGGTCGTCGTGGTGGGTGGCCGACAGCGAGCCGAGCAGCACGACCGTGTCGAGGTAGACGTGCGGGTTCAGCCAGGTCAGCGCCAGGCAGGTCGCCAGGGTGACCGCGAGCCCGGCACGGGCGCCCGATGCGTCGGCGGCCAGCGTGTCGGCCGGGCGCAGCGCCCGCCGCGCGGCCATCGCGCCGTAGGTGAGGAGGAAGGCCGCGCCGAGGAAGCAGACCACGGTGAGCAGGCCCGGGTGGGCGAGCAGCAGCGCCCCGGCGCCGAGGACTCCCGCGCAGATGAGCACTGCGTCCGACGCGGCGCACACCGCGACGACCGCACCGACGTGCTCCAGCCGCAGGCCCTGACGGAGCACGAAGGCGTTCTGGGCGCCGATGGCCACGATGAGCGACAGGCCCAGTCCCAGGCCGGCCATCGCGGCGAGTACGGCGGAGGTCGACACGAGGCCACGGTACGAACCGGGATCGCCCGAAACCAAACTCATGATTCTTCAGCCTCGGTAGCGTTGCTTACGTGGATCTGGACCTCGCTCAGCTGCGGGCCCTCGCGGCCGCCGTCACCACCGGCACGCTGGACGGTGCCGCTCGCGAACTGCACGTGACGCCCTCGGCGGTCAGCCAGCGACTGAAGGCGCTCGAGGCGGCGACCGGCCGGGTGCTGCTCGTGCGCTCCAAGCCGGTGCGGGTCACCCCATCGGGCGCCGCGGTACTCCGGCTGGCCCGCCAGGTCGAACTCCTCGGCGCCGACACGGCGCGGGAGCTGGGGTCGGAGGATCACCCCGGCGGGCGGGTCACCATGCCGATCGCGGTCAATGCCGACTCACTGGCGACCTGGGTGCTGCCGGCGCTGGCGCCGCTGGGCTCGGACTACTGCTTCGACCTGCACACCACCGACCAGGAGCACACCGGCGACCTGCTCCGCGACGGAACGGTGATGGCGGCGATCACCGCCGAGGCCGACCCGGTGCCGGGGTGCCGCGTCGTCCGGCTCGGGGCGATGCGCTACCGCCCGATGGCCACCCAGGGATTTCTCCGCCGCTGGTTCCCGGCCGGTGTCTCGGCGCGGGCGCTCGCCGAGGCTCCCGTGGTCGTGTTCGACCGCAGGGACGACCTCCAGCACGGCTACCTCCGCCGGCACGGCGTCGTGAGCCCGCCGACCTCCTCCGTGCCCTCGTCGGCGGACTACCTGCGCGCGATCTGGCTGGGGCTGGGCTGGGGGATGGTGCCCGACCTCCAGCTGGCCGGCGCTCCCGCCGCCGCAGAACTGCTGGAGCTGGATCCGGACGGCGTCCGCGACGTGGCTCTGTACTGGCAGCAGTGGCGTCTCGTCTCCCCGGCCCTCGACCGGGTGGCCGAGGCGGTGCGGCAAGCGGCGAGGGTCGAGCTCGACCCCGGGGTCAGGCGCTGAGCCCCTGGAGCGGTGCGACCCGGTCCCAGCCACCCCAGACGATCGGCGAGCGGCGCACACGCTGCGGCAGCCGGAGCATCGTCTGCCGGAAACCCCGCAGCCCTGCCGTCGCCGCGGCATCGGTCAGCCCCAGCCCCGGCAGCGAGTACATCCGCCGCGCCCATGAGGGCAGCAGCGCGACGGCCAGCGTCGCGAGGCCGCCCCAGGCCGGCTGGGCGGGCGTCAGGTAGCGCACCCAGGTGGGCATGGGCGGCAGCACGATGAGCCGGTAGGCCTCCCGTGCCGCGGCGGTCACCGCCAGGGAGGGGCGGATCGCGTCGAAGTAGGCGGCGAGGGCGTCGACGGAGTCCGGGACGTCGTCCGTCGGCACACCGATGAGCTCCGCGGCGGTCACCTGCTCGGCGGCGTAGCGGTCCGCGTCGCCGTCGGTGAGCGGCAGGCCGGAGCGGCGGGCGGTCGACAGCAGCGAGTCGACCTCGCAGCAGTGCACCCACAGCAGCAGGTCCGGGTCGTCGAGCCGATACGTCCGTCCGGTCGTCTCCTCGGTCGCGCCGAGCCGGCGGTGGATGGCGCGCACCCGGTCGACGGCCGTCGAGGCCTCGGTGCGACTGCCGAAGGTGAGCGTGTCCACGTAGGTGGCGGTGCGGATCAGCCGCGGCCACGGCTCCTCGCGGAAGCCACCGGAGAACCGGGCCACGCCGTCCATCGCAACGGGATGCAACGCCTGCAGGAGAAGGGCGCGCAACCCACCCACGCTGAACGTGGGATCGGTGTGGATCCGCCAGGTGACGCTGTCCGGGCCGAAGAACCCGATCCGGTCCTCCTCGGCGGTCCAGTCGCTCATGCGCGCGCGGAGGTCGCCGCCCAGAAGTCGAGCAGCACCTCCAGGGTTCGGGGCGGGTTCTCGACGGCGGGGGAGTGGATCGAGTTGTTGATGACCTCGTGGCGGGCCCCCAGCCGCTCGGCCATCTCGGCCTGGACGTGCGGCAGCCAGGCGTCGTCCGCCTCGCCGTGCGCGACCAGGACCGGCACCCCGGTGGCCGCGAGCTCGGCCACCCGGTCGGGCTCGCGCAGCATGGCGTCGGCCATGCCGCGCAGCCCCGCCTCGGAGTTGCGCAGGAAGCGCCGCGTGTAGAACTCGCGGGTCGCCGCGGGCACCGCCTGCGCCTTCGGGTCGGTCATCGCCACCTGCTCGAGGGTCTCGTGCACCAGCTGGACGCCTCCCTGCTCGAGCAGCGGGCCGAGGTGGTCGAGGAGGTCGGCGCGGCGACCGGTCAGTCGCGACGGCCCGGAGCCCAGCAGTGTGAACGACGTGAACAGCCCCGGGTCGGCCAGGACGGCGGCCCGCGTGACCAGACCGCCGAAGCTGTGTCCGAGCAGGTGCAGGGGTTCGCCGGACTGCTCGCGCAGCACCCCCGCCACCTCGAGGACGTCGGCGCCGAGTTCGGCCACCGAGTACGCGGCCGGGTCGTCCGGACCCGGCGACTCGTACTGGCCGCGCTGGTCGATGGCCACCACCCGGTACCCGGCCTCGGCGAGCGGGGCCAGCAGGGGAGCGAAGTCCTCCTTGCTGCCGGTGTACCCGGCGACCATGAGCACGGTGCCGCGCACCGCCTCACCGCCGGTGTCCAGTGCGACCAGGGGCCCGGCCCGGCCGGGGAAGCTGCGGTGCTCGGCCTCGTGGTCGGCGAGCTGCCGCAGGTCGTCGGGGGCGATCGCGAGGGGAACGGTGGAGTCGGGGCCGCCGGGCAGGACCATGGTTCCCAGTGTGCCTTCAGCGGTACGTGCGCACCCGGTCGGGCAGCTGCAGGACCACGACCGGCCCGATCCCGGTCGCGGTGCCTCCCTGTGGCAGGTCGGGTGCGACGGAGCGGCCGAGCTCGACGCCGGTCGCCGGGTCGCGGCGGACGACGGCGTCGGCGTCCGGCACCAGGAGCGGCTCCGCCGCACGGGCTGCCTTCGGGGCGCCGACGCTGCTCGGGAGAGCGCGGGCCGGGACGCTCCACACCGCGGCTCCGGACGTGGGGGCGAGCGCGGTCAGCTGCCCGTCGACGCGGACCAGCGTCAGGGCGCCCGCCGCCCCGACCTGGACGTCGGCGCCGGCGGGAACGGGCAGCGAGGTGAGCACGGCGCCGTCCGTGGGCGACAGTGCCTGCAGGGCGCCGTCGGCCAGCAGGGTCGGCAGGGTGTCGGCGCCGAGCAGTCGCGGACGGCTGGCCACGGGCACGTCCCGCGTCCAGTGCGGTGTCCCGGAGAAACCGTCGAACAGCCGAAGCTGCGCGATCGGCGCCGTCGAGCAACTCTGCAGCACGGCCACCCCCGCGCTGCCGACCGCCGTCTGCAGGAATCGGCAGCCGGACGGCGCGGCGTAGCGCCAGCGGATGTTGTCGCCGGTGGGATCGATCGTCACCACGCCCGTGGGGCTGGTCGCCATGACGATGCGGTCGGTGGACATCAGCGTCGCGTCGCTGCGCAGCAGGAGACTGCGCGTCCAGGCGCGGACCCCCGTGTCCGCGTGCAGCGCGACGGCCTCGTCGCAGCGGTCCGCGGTGGCGAACACGGCGACGGCGACCCCGTCGGTCGCCGTCAGTCCGCACATCCGGGCGTTGCTCCGGGTGTAGTGCCAGGCCTCCTCGCCGGTGACCGGGTTCAGCGCGCGGACACCGTGCCGCGAGCCGACCAGCACCCGCCCGCCCGCGACCGCGGTCGGTTCGCCCTCGGCCGACCAGTTCTCCGAGACCGCTCCGGCCGGCGTCCCGGTGGGGACGTCGGCCGGCGAGGCGGTCGTGCTCTCCGTCGCCGCGGCGTCCGATCCGCGCCAGAGCAGGGTCGCCACGACGAGCAGGACGACGGTGGCCGCAGCCCAGACGATCACCCTCGCCGGCGGGCGGCGCCGGAACGGACTGGAGCGGCCCCTCTGCAGGGCCCCGCCGCGAACGTGTGAGCGGTGGGGGGCAGAGGGGCCCTTCATCAGGCGGCGGACTCGGAGCCGCCACCACCGCGGTTGGCGCCTCCCCGGCGACGACGGCGGCGCGGGCGTGGCGCGCCCCCCTCCGCGGATGCGGCGGACGGCGACTCGGCGGACGACGGAGCTGCCTCGCCCTGCGCCGTCGCGGCACCGCCACCACGGGTGCGCCGGCGCGGACGGCTCTTGCCCTCGGATTCACCGGACCGCTCCCCGGAGCGGCCGCCGGACGGGCCGCGCGAGTCACCTCGTCCACCGGAGTCCCGGCCGCCGGACTGCGTGGGCCGGTTGCGCTTGCCGGTCTCGCCGAGGTCCTCGAGCGTCTCGGCCTCCAGGCCCTCGCGGGTCCGCTGCGAGCGCGGCAGGCGGCCGGTGGCCGTCGTCGGCACGTCCAGGTCCGTGTAGACCCACGGCGAGGTGGAGTAGGTCTCCGGCGGGTCGGCGAAGTCGAGATCCAGCGCCTTGTTGATCAGCTGCCACCGGGGGATGTCGTCCCAGTCGACCAGCGTGACTGCGACACCGGTCGAGCCCGCGCGGCCGGTGCGGCCGATGCGGTGCACGTAGGTCTTCTCGTCCTCGGGGCACTGGTAGTTCACGACGTGGCTCACGCCGGTGACGTCGATGCCGCGGGCAGCGACATCGGTGGCCACCAGGACGTCGACCTTGCCGCTGCGGAAGGCGCGGAGCGCCTGCTCGCGGGCGCCCTGGCCCAGGTCGCCGTGCACGGCGGCGGCGGCGAACCCGCGGTCGACGAGCTCGTCGGCGACCTTCTGGGCGGTCCGCTTGGTGCGGCAGAAGACCATGACCAGGCCGCGCCCGCGCGACTGCAGCACGCGGGAGAGCAGTTCGGGCTTGTCGAGGTTGTGCGCCCGGTAGATGAACTGCGTCGTCTGCGGGACGGTCGAGCCCTCGTCGTTGCCGTGCGCCCGGATGTGGGTCGGCTGGGTCATGAACGACCGGGACAGGGTCACGATCGGGCCGGGCATCGTCGCGGAGAACAGCATGGTGTGCCGCTTCTCCGGCACCATCGCGAGGATCCGCTCGATGTCGGGCAGGAAGCCCAGATCGAGCATCTCGTCGGCCTCGTCCAGCACCAGGGCCCGCACCTTGCCCAGGATCAGGTCGCCGCGCTGGGCCAGGTCGAGCAGCCGGCCGGGGGTGCCGACGACGATCTCGACGCCGTTGTGCAGCGCCTCGATCTGCGGCTCGAACGCGCGACCGCCGTAGATGGCCTGGACGCGGATGCCGCGGCGCGCGCCGGCGGCGGCCAGGTCACGGGACACCTGGACGCACAGCTCACGGGTGGGGACGACGACCAGCGCCTGCGGGACGCCGTCACCGCCCTCCGCGGGGGGCGTGATCCGCTGCAGCATCGGGACGCCGAAGCCGAGGGTCTTGCCGGTGCCAGTACGCGCCTGGCCGATGAGGTCGTGGCCGGCCAGCGCCAGGGGGAGCGTGAGCTCCTGGATCGCGAACGTGCGGGTGATTCCGGCGTCGGCGAGGGCGGCGACGATGTCGGGGTGCACGTCGAAGTCGCTGAACAGCGGGCTGTCGCTGGCGACGGGTGCGCCGCCCAGCTCCTCGACCTGCGACTCGAGCTCCTCGGGCGCGGGCGCGCCGCTCTCGGCGTGCTCGAGGGCCGCGGCTTCGGCGGCTTCGGGGGATGTGGGGGTGTTCTCGGTGGAGGTCAAGCTCTCGCCTCTGGTCTGCTGGGGGAGCGGGCCCGAGCAGGTGCTGCGTCGGGCCTGTCCCGGTGGGTTGTCGCGGGATCGGTTCCAGCGCCAACGCAGCCAGCAGAACCGGGCGTCAGTGACATCGGCCCGGGAGACGGCCCCGGGAGGGCGTCGTCCAGCGGTCGTCAGCGCACAGATACACAGCGAGCCGTGCGGCTCACCGGCTCCCATCCTAACCTGCGCACCGGTTAGCCTCTCCGCGCCGCGCCTCTCCGGAGATCAGCGCCACCGCGGCGTACCCAGGCGCACCCCGCGATCCCAGGAGAACCGTGTGACGACCCCGGTCGACAGCCGCAGTGCCGTCGTCGAGCTGCTGGGGGCGCTGGCCTACGCCGAGCTGACCGCGTTCGACCGGCTCGCCGAGGACGCCCGGCTGGCGCCCACCCTGGCCGGCCGCGCCGCACTGGCCCGGATGGCGGCCGCCGAGATCGCGCACCACGGCCGGCTCACCGACCGGCTGACCGAGCTCGGCGAGGACCCGCAGAAGGCCATGGCGCCTTTCGTGTCCGCGCTCGATTCCTTCCACGAGGGCACCCGGCCCAGCACGTGGCTCGAGGGGCTCGTGAAGGCCTACGTCGGGGACGGGCTGGCGTCGGACTTCTACCGCGAGATCGCCGGATTCCTGGCCGAGCCGGACCGGACACTGGTGCTCGAGGTGCTCGCCGACACCGGCCACGCGGACTTCGCCGTCCGCGAGGTGCGGGCGGCGATCAAGGCCGACCGGCGCGTGCCCGGACGGCTCTCGCTGTGGGGACGACGACTCGTGGGGGAGGCGATGACCCAGTCGCAGGCCGTGATCGCCGAGCACGACGCGCTGGCCGAACTGATCATCAGCGGCACCGGTGATCTCGGCGGCGTCGCGCGGCTGATCAAGCGGATCACCGACGCGCACACCAAGCGTATGAAGGCGCTGGGGCTCAACCCGTGAGCCACCTGCTGATCGTCGGCGCCGGCCCGGGCATCTCGGGCGCCACCGCCCGCCGTTTCGGGGCCGACGGCTACGACGTCGGCCTGATCGCCCGGCGCGCCGAGGCGCTCGCCGAGCACGGGACGGAGCTCCGCGGTCAGGGCATCGCCACCGAGTGGGCCGCGGCCGACGCCGGTGACCCCGCCGCTCTCACCGCCGCCGTCGAGCGACTCATCGCCGGCCGGGGGCCAGTCGACGTCCTGCTCTTCAACGTCTCCGTGGGACGGCAGGCCGCCGTCGACGCACTGTCGCCGGAAGACCTGCTGGCCGATCTCGCAGCCGGCACGGTCGGCCTGCAGACGTCGCTTCGCGCCGTACTGCCCGGCATGCGGGAGCGCGGCCGGGGGACGGTGCTGGTCACCGGCGGCGGCTCGGCGGACCGCCCGATCCCCTCGATGGCCACGCTCGGGGTGCAGAAGGCGGCGCTGCGGGCACTGGCCGAGGTGCAGGCCGCCGGGCTCGCGGCCGACGGCATCCACGTCGCGACCGTGACCGTGCGGGGGTTCGTGGGAGAGGAGAAGCAGATCCCGCCGGACCGCGTGGCCGCGCTCTACGCCGACCTGGTCGCCGAGACCGCCGGTCCGCGTGACGACTGGCGCAGCGTCGTCGACCTCACCGCCTGAACGCCGCGAGGCGCCGTCCGCAGTGCGGACGACGCCTCGCGGGACGTGCGGGAACTACGCGCCGGCTCCGGCGATGAAACCGACGCGGCGCTGGTCGGGCTGTGCGATCTCGACGTAGGCGATCCGGTCGACGGGGACGACGACGCGACGACCCCGCTCGTCGACCAGGGTCAGCAGGCCGTCCTTGGTGCCACCGGACATGGCCGCCGACACCTCGGCTGCGATCTCTTCAGGGGTCTTGGGACTGTCGATGACCAGCTCCCGGGGGGAGTGCTGAACACCGATCTTGACTTCCACGTGGGCGATGCCTCCTCGGTTCGCGACTGCCCCCAACGCTAGCCCAGCGGTCCCGGTCCGGACGCGCCGTTCGGGTGCGCCGTCAGCGAACGGCGGTCCGTGGTGTCAGCCGTCCACCCGCGGGAAGCCGGAGATGCCGCGCCAGGCCAGGGCCGACAGCAGGGAGACCGCCTCGTCACGGGAGACGGTGCCCTTGCTCGGCAGCCACCAGCGCGCGCTGGTCTCGGCCATGCCGGTGAGGCCCGACGCGAGCAGCAGCGCGCGCTCGGGGTCGGCGCCGGTGTCGGCGGCGATGACCTCGGCGATCGCCTCGACGCACCTGCGGGTGCCGCGGTCGACGATGGCCCGGACGTCGTCGTCGTTGCGCAGGTCGGACTCGAAGACCAGGCGGAAGGCCTCACCCTCGGCGTCGATGAAGTCGTAGTAGGCGCCCACCGCGGCATCGACCCGGGCCCGGTTGTCGTCGGTGCCGCCCATCGCCTCGGCGACCCGTTCGGCGAGCTCGGAGACGTGCTCCTCCAGCAGCGCGAGGTACAGGTCACGCTTGCCCGGGAAGTGCTGGTAGAGCACCGGCTTGCTGACCCCGGCGCGGTCGGCGATGTCGTCCATGGCCGCGGCGTGGAAGCCCTGGGCGACGAAGACGTCCTGGGCGGCGCGCAGCAACTGCAGGCGGCGAGCACTCCTCGGCAGGCGGGAGGTGCGCCGGCTGTTCGCGGCGGTCGGACGTTGCGGTTGCATGACCCCAGAGATGTTACCGGCGGGTTCACGAACCGCATGTCGCCCGGCCGGGATTACGGTCGTACGAGTGTCCGAACCATCTCCCGGCGGTTCCGTCCCCGGGGCCCTGTCGTCGCGCGCGTCCCTGTCGCGGCTCGGGTCCGTCGTCCCGCCGTGGCCCGGTGCGGGCCTCGCCGTCCGCGACGGCGAGGTCTTCCTCCGCCGGACGCCGTGGACGGGCCCCGTGGACGGGTCCGAGGGTCCCCGCGAACGTGCGCTGTACGTCCACGGCCTGGGCGGCGCCTCCACGAACTGGACCGACCTCGCGGCCCTCCTGGCCGTGCGGTTCGACGGCTGGGCGGTCGACCTGCCCGGCTTCGGCCGTTCCGCTCCGCCGCGGCGGCCCCGCTACTCCGTTCGCGGGCACCTGCGGGCGGTCGTCGACGTGCTGGAGCACGTCCGCGACGAGCCGGGCGAGGGCGCCGGCCGGCCGGTGCACCTGGTGGGCAACTCCCTCGGCGGGCTGGTCAGCGTGCTGGTCGCGAGCCGCCGTCCGGACCTGGTCTCGTCCCTGACGCTCATCTCCCCGGCGATGCCGGTCTACCGCGTCCCGGCGGCGTTCAGCCGCGCCCTGCTCCTGCTGCTGCTGCCCGGCGTCCCGTCGCTGGCCGCGCGGAGGATCGGCGGGATCACGCCGGAGGAGAGCGTCCGCGCCATGGTGGCGATGTGCTTCGGCGAACCGTCCCGCGTGCCGCCCGAGCGGCTCGAGCAGGCGGTGCAGGAGATGCGCGAACGGGCCGAGCAGCCGTGGGCCGACCGAGCACTGGTCGGCAGCATGCGCGGGCTCATCACCTCCTACCTCACGGTCGGCGCGGCGAACGCCTGGCGGGCGGCGCGGTCGCTGACGCGGCCGACGCTGGTGATCTGGGGCGGTCGCGACCGCCTCGTCGACCCGGCGCTGGGCCCGCGGCTCGCCGCCGTCGTCCCGGATGCCCGCCTGCTGGTGGTGGACGACGTCGGGCACGTCGCGATGATGGAGGCGCCGGAGGAGACCGCGCGGGCGGTCCTGGGCATGGTCGAGGCGACGGAAGGACAAGCCGGTGACGCCCGGCTGCTGTCGAGCCGCCACGGAGCGTGAGACGCTGACGCTCTGACACCGGTGCGGGACGTGGAGCGGGAGTGCGGTCAGTGGGGGGAGAGCGCCCGGCCGGCGGACGCCGTCCCGCTGCTGCCCGTCCCGTCGGCGCACGGTCGGCTCGCCCGGGCCCCCTCGTCGCCCGGTCGGTGGTCCCCGTGCCGGGACGCCGCCCCGCCGTCCGGCACCCCCGGGGACGCTTCCGCCGCTTCGTCCTCCGGTACGGGTGGCGCGCGTATGCGATCCCGCTGCTCAGCCTCGCCACGGTTCTGGTCCTGATCGACCTCGCCGTCACGCCGGCCGCCCGGCTGTCGAGCAGCGCGGCCACGGATGCCGCGCCGCAGTCGACCGCCGTGCCCACCGTGGACAGCGCGCCGATCGGCCCCGCCGAAGGGGACGTCGACGCGAGCCTTGCGCCGCAGGTGGCGGGGAAGGAGTCCTACGTCGAGCGCGGCGCCGGCACGCTGTCGGTGGTCGACGGCTCCTCGGCGGTGATGGGGTCGGGCCCGCGCAAGCGCTTCATCGTCGAGGTCGAGGACGACATCGACGTCGACGGACCCGAGTTCGCCGCCGCGGCGGAGCGGACGCTCGGGGACCCGCGCTCCTGGGGCAGCGGCGGCACGATGTCCTTCCAGCGCGTCGGTGCCGCCGAGGCCGCCGCCGGGTCGTTCGACTTCAAGGTCGCGCTGGTCAGCCCCGGGCACATGGAGACCTACTGCCCGGGCGTCGGCACCGGGGGCTACACCTCCTGCCGCTACGGCGACCGCGCCGTCATCAACCTGGCCCGGTGGACGACCGCCGTCCCCGACTACCAGGGCGACATCGCGACCTACCGGCTCTACGTCATCAACCACGAGGTGGGCCACGTGCTCGGACACGGCCACGAGCAGTGCCCGGGTGCGGGGAAGGTCGCCCCGGTCATGCAGCAGCAGACGCTGGGGCTGCAGGGCTGCGTCAAGAACGCGTGGCCTTTCCCATAGCTCCGGTACCCGGGACGCGGGAATCCTCGCCCGTGCCACGCTGTTGTCACCCGTGATCGACGGCCCCCGTGGCCGAGCCGGATGACCAGAGGAGCTCGCTCGTGTCCCTCCCACCCCTGGTGGAGCCCGCCGCCGACCTGTCGATCGACGAGGTCCGCCGCTACAGCCGCCACCTGATCATCCCCGACGTCGGGATGGACGGGCAGAAGCGGCTGAAGAACGCCAAGGTGCTCGCCGTCGGCGCCGGCGGCCTCGGCTCGCCGGTCCTGATGTACCTGGCGGCGGCCGGTGTGGGCACGCTCGGCATCGTCGAGTTCGACACCGTCGACGAGTCGAACCTGCAGCGGCAGATCATCCACGGCGTCTCCGACGTCGGCCGCTCGAAGGCCGAGAGCGCCCGGGACTCCATCAAGGAGATCAACCCGCTGGTCGACGTCCGGCTGCACGAGACGCGGCTGGACAGCGACAACGTCCTCGACATCTTCGGCCAGTACGACCTGATCGTCGACGGCACCGACAACTTCGCCACGCGCTACCTGGTCAACGACGCGTGCGTGCTGCTGGGCAAGCCCTACGTGTGGGGCTCGATCTACCGCTTCGACGGCCAGGTCTCAGTCTTTTGGAACGAGCACGGCCCGAACTACCGCGACCTGTACCCGGTCCCGCCGCCGCCCGGCATGGTCCCGTCGTGCGCCGAGGGCGGCGTGCTCGGCGTCCTCTGCGCGACGGTCGGCGCGATCCAGGCCACCGAGGCGGTCAAGCTCATCACCGGCATCGGCGAGACGCTGCTCGGCCGGCTGATGGTCTACGACGCCCTCGAGATGACGTTCCGCGAGATCAAGGTGCGCAAGGACCCCGAGGGCGAGCCGATCACCGGGCTCATCGACTACGAGGCCTTCTGCGGCGTCGTCTCGGTCGAGGCCCAGGAGGCCGCGGCGGGCTCGACGATCACCGTCGACGAGCTCAAGGACATGATGGACGCCGGCAAGGACTTCGAGCTGATCGACGTCCGGGAGCCCAACGAGTACGAGATCGTGTCGATCCCGGGCGCGAAGCTGATCCCGAAGGACGAGATCCTGTCCGGCCGGGCGCTGTCGCAGCTGCCGAACGACAAGCCGATCGTGCTGCACTGCAAGACCGGCGTCCGTTCCGCCGAGGCACTCGCCGCGGTGAAGGCGGCCGGCTTCAAGGACGCCGTCCACGTGCAGGGTGGCGTCACGGCGTGGGCGACCCGCATCGACAAGGCCCTGCCGACCTACTGATCCGCACAGCGGAAGGCCCCACCTGCCCGGCAGGTGGGGCCTTCGGCATGTTGGACTGGGCGCATGGCCCACTTCTCGCCCGTGGAGCTGCTCGAGCTCTTCCAGCGCGCCCAGAACCAGTTCACCGACCGGGTGGACGCCGTCGCGCCGGACCAGTGGGACGACGAGTCGCTGCCCGGCTGGTCGGTCGCCGACCTGGTCGCGCACCTGGTCACCGAGCACCTGTGGGTGCCGCCGCTGCTCGCCGGGGAGCCCGCGGTCGAGGGACGGTTCCCGGACGCGACCGACGACCTGCTCGGCGACGACCCGTTCACCGGCTGGGAGACCGCGGCGGACGGCGCGCTGTCGGCCTTCGCCGAGGACGACGCGCTGCTGCGCACCGTGCACCTCTCGCGCGGGCCGACCCCCGCCACCGAGTACATCCTCGAGCTGACCGCCGACCTCGTCGTGCACGCCTACGACCTCGCCGCCGCGACCGACGGCGACACGCAGCTGGACGGCGAGATGGTCACGGCGGCGCTCGTCTACGCCGACGGCCTGCCCGAGGACGGCGTGCCCGAGCTCATCGATCCGCCGCTCGACGTCCCGCGGTCCGCGCCGCCGCTGGTGCGGCTGCTCGCCCGGTACGGACGTCGTCCCTGAAAGCCTCCGCGCGAGCGTTGTCCTGGAACCGGCCGTTCCGCGGCCGGGAGTGGCCGGGTCAGGGACAACGCTCGGCCAGGATGACCTGGTGACCGATCCGGCCGACGTCGACGAGGCGGTGTTCGACGTCGTCGAGCAGATCCCGCCGGGCCGGGTGAGCACCTACGGCGCGATCGGGCGCCTGATCGGCATCGGCCCGCGGCGGGTGGCCCGGGCGCTGTCGTCCGGTGGTGGCGCCGTGCCCTGGTACCGGGTGGTGCGGGCCGACGGCACGGCCGCGGAGCCCGTGCGGGCCCGCCAGCTCGAGCTGCTCGCGGGTGAGGGCGTGCTGATGCGCGGCGGGCGGGTGGACCTCCGCGCCGTCGGCTGGCCGTGATCGGGCCCCTCGTCACATCCGCCCCGGCCGTCCCGGGTCTGTCGGACCTCCGTGCTTCCATCGAGGGGTGGCACAGCGGGGAGGTGACGACGGCCCGGTCTACCGGCTCGTTGCCGGCGACGCCGCGGGCTTCTCGGCGCCCCGGCTCGACCCCACTCAGCGGTCCGTCGTCGACCATCCAGGCGGGCCGCTGCTCGTGCTCGCAGGACCGGGCACGGGCAAGACGACGACGATCGTCGAGGCGGTCGCCGCGCGGATCGACGCCGGCATCGACCCGGAGCAGATCCTCGTCCTGACCTTCAGCCGCAAGGCCGCCGCCGAGCTGCGCACGCGGATCACCGCGCGCGTCGCGAAGACCATCCGCGAGCCGCTCGCCCGCACGTTCCACTCCTACGCCTACGGCGTCCTGCGGCGCGCGGCCCTGCTCCGGGGCGACGCCCCGCCCCGGCTGCTCACCTCCGCCGAGCAGGACGCCGTCGTCGCCGAGCTGCTGCGCGGCGACGCCGAGGAGGAAGGGGCGGTCCGCTGGCCCGCGGGCCTCGTGCCGGCTCTGGGCACCGCCGGCTTCCGGACCGAACTGCGCGAGCTGCTGCTGCGGGCCACCGAGCGCGGTGTCGGCGCCGCCCAGCTGGCCGCCTGGGGTCGGGAGTCCGGGCGCGACCACTGGGTGCACGCCGCCGCCTTCCAGGAGCAGTACGAGGCGGTCACCGCCTTCTCCACGGCCGGCCGTGGTGACGCGTCCGGCTACGACCCCGCCGAACTGGTCCGGCAGGCGATCGCCGAGCTCGACGGCGACCCGGAGTTGCTCCGCCAGGAGCGGGAGCGGGCGCGCTGGCTGTTCGTCGACGAGTACCAGGACACCGATCCGGCACAGGTCGAGCTGCTGGAACTGCTGGCCGGCGGGGGCGGCAACCTGGTCGCGGTCGGCGACCCCGACCAGGCCATCTACGCTTTCCGCGGCGCCGAGCCGCGCGGCATCGTCGAGTTCCCCGAGCGCTTCCGGCACAGCGGCGGGAAGCCGGCGGGCCGCGTCTCGCTCGGCGTGTGCCGGCGGTCCGGCGCGGAGCTGCTGCGCATCAGCCGGAGGGTGGCCGACGGGCTGCCCGGGCCGTGGGAGCACCGCCGGCTGGCGCCCGTCGAGGGCACCGAACCGGGCGCCGCGGAGGTGCACGTCTTCGGCTCGGCCGCGGTGGAGGCGGCCTACCTCGCCGATGTCCTGCGCCGCGCGCACCTGCTCGACAGCATGCCGTGGTCGCAGATGGCCGTGGTGGTGCGCACCGCCACGGCGCTCGGACCCCTCCGCCGTGCGCTCGCCTCCGCCGGCGTCCCGGTCGCCGTCTCCTCCGACGACCTCCCGCTGGCGGCCCAGCCGGCCGTCGCGCCGCTACTGAGCGCGCTGACCGCTCTCCTGCCCGCGGCCGACGGGAACGGCGCCGCGGGTCTCGACGAACCGGCGGCGGAGGCGCTGCTGGCCTCGCCGCTGGGCGGGGCGACGGTGCTCGACCTGCGCCGGCTCCGCCGCGCCGTCCGCGTGGCGTTCGCGAACCGCGGCATCGACCCCGCCGACCGGGGCGCCCCCCTGGCCACCGCCCTGGTGGACGAGGTGCTGCTCGAGTCGCTGCCCGAGCACGTCTCCCGCCCCGCCCGACGCGTCGCCGCCGTCCTGGACGCGGGCCGGGTGGCGCTGGCCCACGACGGCACGGCCGAGGACGTGCTCTGGGCGATGTGGCAGCGCAGCGGCCTCGCCGTCCGGTGGGCGCGGGCCAGCGCCGCCGGCGGTCCGTCCGGTGCGGTCGCCGACCGCGACCTGGACGCCGTCGTCGCGCTCTTCGACGCGGCCGCGGGGTTCGTCGACCGGCTGCCCTCGGCCGACGTGCGCGCCTTCGTCGCCCACCTGGGGGCCCAGGAGCTGCCCGGCGACACCGGTGCCGCCCGAGCAGTGGCGGGGGAGACGGTGCGGCTGCTCACCGCCCACGCCTCGAAGGGCCTGGAGTGGGACCTGGTCTGCGTCGCCGGCGTGCAGGAAGGCGTGTGGCCGGATCTCCGCGAGCGCACGTCGCTGCTCGGCAGCGAGGAGCTGGTGGAGCGGGTCACCGGCATCGACGGGACGAGCGTCGACCGGCGCACGCTCGCTCTCGCCGAGGAGCGGCGACTGTTCTACGTGGCGTGCACCCGGGCTCGGCGCCGGCTGCTGGTCACCGCGGTCGAGGGCGCCCTGGACGGCGCCGACGCCGGTGCGACGGCCTCCCGCTTCCTGGACCTCGTCGCCCCGCCGCCCGAGGACGGCCGGCCGCTCACCGAGCTGCCCCGCTCCCTGACGTTGCCGGCGCTGGTAGCCGATCTGCGCCGGGCGATCACCGATCCGCAGACGCCCGCCCACCGGCGCTCGGCGGCCGCCTCGGTGCTCCGGCGGCTGGCCGACGAGGGCGTCCCCGGTGCGGCGCCCGCCGGCTGGTGGGGGCTCGCACCGCTGTCGGACGACGCCCCGCTCGTCCCCGACGACGAGCCCGTCCGCGTCCGCCCGTCCTCCATCGAGACCTTCCAGCGGTGCCCCTTGAAGTGGGTGCTCAGCGCGGTGGGCGCCGAGGCGTCACCCGACACCACCCGCACGGTCGGCACCGCGGTGCACGCCGTCGCGCAGCAGGTCGCCGAGGGGCTCCCGCCCGCCGACGCGCCCGCGGTCCTGGACGCCGAACTCGACCAGCTCGACCTCGGTCCCGGCTGGTCGGACCAGCGGCAGCGGCAGTCGGCGCAGGACATGCTCGGGCGCTTCCTCGCCTGGCACGCCGCCGGCGGCCGTGAGCTCGTCGGCGTCGAGGTCGAGTTCGACGCAGCCGTGGGCCGCGCCCTCATCCGCGGCAAGGTCGACCGGCTGGAGCGTGATGCCGAGGGCCGGCTCGTGGTCGTCGACCTGAAGACCGGCAAGACGGCGGCGAAGAACACCGAGGAGCACGGGCAGCTGGCCGCCTACCAGGTCGCCGTGGCCGCGGGCGGGTTCGGCGAGCTCGGCTCGGTGCCCGGCGGGGCGGCGCTCCTGCAGGTCGGCACCGGCGCCAAGGCCAAGGAACAGCACCAGGAGCCGCTGCCCGCCGACGTGCCGCTGGCCGAGACCTGGGCCGGGGAACTGCTGCTCGAGGTGGGGGAGGGCATGGGCGGGTCGTCGTTCGAGGTGCGCACCGGCTCGCACTGCCAGCGCTGCACGGCCCGGCGCAGCTGCCCGCTCCAGGAGTCCGGCAGGCAGGTGACGGGGTGAGCCGGCGGCCGGATGAGGGACAGCTGTCCTTCGACGATCTCTTCGGTGACGCCGCCCCCGCGCCCGCCCCCGAGCGGCGGCCGCTGGACCCGGCCGAGGTGGCCGCGCGCTGCGGGCTGTCGTACGCGCCGTCGCCCGAGCAGGCGCGGGTGGTCGCCGCGCCGCCGGACCGGCCGCTGGTCGTCGTCGCGGGGGCGGGGTCCGGGAAGACGGAGACCATGGCCGCCCGGGTCTCGTGGCTGGTGGCCAACCGGCTCGTGGAGCCGGAGGCGGTCCTCGGTCTGACGTTCACCCGCAAGGCGGCCAGCGAGCTCAACGAACGGGTCCGGCTGCGCCTCGGTGCGCTCGCCCGGCACCCCGACACCGACGACGATCTCCGCCGCCGGCTCGACATCGCGCAGCCCACCGTCTCGACCTACCACGGGTACGCGGCCGCCCTGGTCGCCGAGCACGGCCTGCGGATCGGCGTCGAGCCCGGCGCCGGCGTCCTCGGGCCGGCGATGTGCTGGGGCCAGGCGGCCACCGTGGTGAGCGCCTGGACCGGGGACATGGGCGACGTCCCGCTGACCCTGCTCACCACCGTCGAGGACGTGCTGGCTCTCGCCTCGGAGCTGGGCGAGCACGACATCAGCCCCGCCGCCCTGCGCAGCTGGACCGCCCGGCTGGACGCGCAGATCGCCGGGTACGCGGACGCCCCCAAGAAGCGGGGCCCGTACGCGGTCGTCAGCGAGATGCTCGCCCGGCAGCGGGCCCGGGAGGCGCTGCTGCCGTTGGTCGAGGCGTTCGAAGCGCGCAAGCGGGCCGCGGGCGCGATCGACTACGCCGACCAGGTCGCCTACGCCGCGCGGATCGCGGTGGCCTCGGCGGAGGTCGGCCGCCGCGAGCGGGCCCGCTGGAAGGTCGTCCTGCTCGACGAGTACCAGGACACCAGCGTCGGTCAGCTCCGGATGCTCGAGGCGCTGTTCGGGCGGGACACCGGTCACCCGGTGCTCGCCGTCGGTGATCCGCGGCAGTCGATCTACGGCTGGCGAGGGGCGTCCGCCGGCACGATCGAGCGGTTCGCCCGCACCTTCCGGGGGCTGCCCGATCGTCCGGCCCAGCGGCTGACCCTCGCCACGAGCTGGCGCAACGACCGGGCCGTGCTCGCCGTCGCCAACGCGGTGTCCGGGATGCTGCCCGCGCCCGACCAGCCGCTGCCCGACCTCGCCCCGGCGCCGACGGCCGGGGGCGGCTCGGTCACGGTGGGGCTGTACGGGACGGTCGCCGAGGAGACCGAGGCCCTCGCCGACCGGCTGGCCGACTGCTGGAACGACCGATCCCACGACCGCCCGCCGACGGTCGCCGTCCTGGTTCGGGCCCGCAAGCAGCTGCCCGGTATCGCAGCCGCCCTGCGCGAGCGCGGCGTGCCGGTCGAGGTCGTCGGCCTGGGCGGGCTGCTCGAGGTGCCGGAGGTCTCCGACGTCGTCGCGACGCTGACCGTGCTGGTCGACCCCACCGCCGGTGACGCGCTGGGCCGGCTGGTCACCGGGGCGCGGTGGCGGATCGGCCCGCGCGACCTCGCCGCCCTGGAGACCCGGGCGCGCACGCTGGTCCGCACCCGCCGGCCCCCTTCGGAGGACGGCGATCCGAAGAACGCCGAACCACCGTCGGAGCGGGGCAGCATCATCGAGGCGCTCGACGACCTCGGCGGCCCCGACGCGTACTCGACCGCGGGCTACCGGCGGCTGCGCCGGCTCGGGGCGGAGCTCGGGCACCTGCGCACCCGGCTCAGCGAGTCACTGCCCGACCTGGTCGACGAGGTGGCCCGCACCCTCGGCCTGGAGACCGAGCTGGCGAGCGCGCCCGGCGTCAGTCCCGCCGGCGCGCGAGCCCACCTGGATGCCCTGCACGGTGTCGCTGCCGAGTTCACCGAGCTGGCCGAGCTGCCGTCCCTGCCCGCCTTCCTCGCCTACCTGCGCGACGCCGAGGAGCGGGAGCGCGGACTCGAACCGGGCGAGGTGGCGGTCAACCCCGAGGCGGTCCAGCTGCTCACCGGCCACTCCAGCAAGGGCCTGGAGTGGGACGTCGTCGCCGTCCCCGGCATGACGAAGGACCAGTTCCCGGCCAAGGCCGACACCAGCGACTCCTGGATCAAGGACCCGGGCGCGGTGCCGGCCGAGCTCCGGCTGACCGACCGCGAGGAGCTGCCCCGGCTGCGGCTGCCGGTGCCCGGTTCCGGCGACCAGGCCGCGGTGAAGAATGCCCTGGAGGACTACGTCCAGGAGTGGAAGGACTTCGGGACGTCCGAGGAGATCCGCCTGGGCTACGTCGCGGTCACCCGGGCCCGGCACCTGCTGCTGTGCTCGGGCAGCTGGTGGCGCGACGGCAAGACGGTGTGCGGCCCCTCGTCGCTGCTCACCACCGTGCGCGCCGCCTGCGAGGCCGGTGCGGGCCAGGTCGTGCACTGGGCGGAACAGCCCGCGGACGACGCGACCAACCCGGCACTCGAGGAGTGGCCGGTCGGGCAGTGGCCCGCCGACCCGCTCACGTCCGGACGGCGTCGCGCGCTGAGCGCCGCCGCCGACCTGGTGACCGCCGCGGCACCGCATCCGCTGGACCCGTCGCTGGTCCTCGCCGGCGGCGATCCGCTGGTCGAGCAGTGGGTGCGGGACGCCGACCTGCTGCTCCGGGAACGGGCGCGGCACGCCAGCCCCACCGTCGACGTGCCGTTGCCTTCACACCTGTCGGTGTCCGCGCTCGTGACGCTGCGCCGCGATCCCGCCGAGCTGGCCCGCCGGCTGCGGCGGCCGATGCCTGCGGCGCCCGCACCCCAGGCCCGCCGGGGCACGGCGTTCCACACCTGGCTGGAGGAACGGTTCGGGGCGGCCAAGCTGGTCGACCTCGATGAGCTGCCCGGTTCGGGCGACGAGTTCGCAGCCCCGGACGGCGCACTGGCGGAGCTGCAGGACGCGTTCCTGGCCAGCGAGTGGGCCGACCGCCAGCCGCTCGAGGTCGAGGTGCCGTTCGAAACGCCGCTCGGGCCGCTGACCCTGCGGGGGCGGATGGACGCCGTCTACGCCGACGAGGGCGGCAACTACGAGATCATCGACTGGAAGACCGGACCGCCGCCGTCCGGCGCCGAGCTCGCCGCCGCGGCCGTGCAGTTGGCCGCCTACCGGTTGGGCTGGTCGCGGCTGACCGGCGTGCCGGTCGAGCGGGTCAGCGCGGGCTTCCACCACGTCGCCGCAAAGGAGACCCTTCGCCCGGTCGACCTGCTGGACGAGCCCGGCCTGCTCGCCCTAGTCACCGGCACGGGCGAGTGATGCCGGGCGGCGCGGGAATCGCCCTACCGGAGGCGCTCGAGGGCGCCCACGATGGGGCCATGGCTGAGCCCCGGCCGGTACCCACGACCGCGGACGGCGCGCGGGCAGTACCGGACCGGCCCGGCGTCCGCGCCGCCGAGCGCATGCCTGCGCTGGACAACCTCCGGGTCGGGCTGATCGCCGCGGTGATCGTCATCCACGGGGTGATGGGGTACGCCGCGTTCATCGACGGCTGGCCGTATGCCGACGTGCAGGAGGTCCACCTGCCCGACGCCGCGGTCATCGTCGTCTTCGCTCTCTTCGCGCCGGTCGGCCTGTTCATGATGGCCCTGCTGTTCCTCGTCGCCGGCCTCCTGACCGCGCCGTCGGTCGACCGGAAGGGCGCAGCCCGGTTCGCGCGTGCTCGGCTGCTGCGCCTGGGCGTCCCGTTCGCCGTGTTCGCCCTTCTCGTGTGGCCCGGCCTCCTCTACGGGCTCTACCGGCCGCTAGGGCACACGCGCCTGGGCTACTGGGAGTTCTTCCTGGGCACCTTTCCCGACACCGGACCGCTCTGGTTCGTCGGTGTCCTGCTCCTGCTCTCCCTGGGTTACGCCGGCCTCCGCGGCATGCACCGGCCCCAGGCGCCCGCGGCCGGGCCGATCACCACGAGCGGCCTGCTCGTCGTCGCGGCGGTGGTCGCGCTGTCGTCCTTCCTGATCCGGCTGGCCTATCCGTACGCCGGCGCGACTCCGCTGGATCTCAACGAATGGCAGTGGCCGGAGTGCATCGCGCTGTTCGCCCTCGGGATCGCCGGCTTCCGGCGGGGCTGGCTGACCGGCGTGCCGGAGGGTCTGCGGCGCGCCGCCGCGCGGGTCACGGCCGTCGGCGGTGCGGCCCTCGCGGTCTTCCTGCTGGTCGCCCTCGCCCTGGGCGAGCCCGAGGAGAACTTCCTGGGTGGCCCGCATTGGCCGGCCGCGACCGTGGCATGCCTGGAGGGGGTCCTGACCGTGTTCGGCTCGATCTGGCTGTTCTCCGTCGCCCAGCGCCGGTGGAACCGGTCGACGGCGATCAGCAGAGCACTCGGGCGCAGCGCGTTCGCAGCCTTCGTCGTCCACCCGGTCCTGCTGGTCGCCCTGGCGCTCGCGATGCGGCCCGTGCCCGTCGGGGCCGACCTCAGGGCGTCAGTGGTGGTGGTCGGGGGGGTGACCCTCTCGTTCGGGCTGGGGCACCTCCTCGTCTCACGGGTGCATGCGGTCGCCCGCGTCCTGTGATCTCAGGCGGTGGACACCCGGTCGAGGATGGCCGCGGCGAGCTGCTCGGGAGCCTGCTCCGGGATCCAGTGCGTGATGCCGGGCAGCTCGACGAAGCGGTAGTCCCCGGTCACGTAGTTCGCGCACGCCTCGGCGGCGGTGCGGCCGATTGCCACGTCGCCGTCGCTCCAGACGTACGTCGTCGGCACGGCCACCGGATCCACTCGGTCGGCCGAGCTCATCGCGCGGTACCAGTTCAGCGCCGCGGTGAGGGCGCCCGGCGCCGACAGGACCGCCACGTACTGGTCGATCGCCTCGGCGGGAATCCCGGTCTCGCCCTCCCCGCCGGCGAGCATCCGGCGCAGCCGTCGTCCGTCCTCCTCCAGCAGCACCTCCTCGGCCTTCCCCGGCTGCCAGAAGAGCCGGATGTAGCCCGACCGCTCCTTCTGCTCGGGATCGGTCCGGTAGGCCACCGTGTACGCCGCCGGATGGGGCACCGAGACGGCCGTCAGCGACCGCACCCGGTCGGGATGCCAGCCGGCGAGCGCCCAGGCCACGTTCGCGCCCCAGTCGTGCCCGACGACGTCGGCGACGGGTAGGTCGAGCGCCGTCATCAGGTCGGCCGTCACCTGGGCGAGGTTCGGCGTCGAGTAGGCCGCGACCTCGTCGGGTCGCGCGCCTGGGGAGTAGCCCAACTGGTCGGGCGCGTACGTCCGCAGGCCGGCGCGGCTGAGCAGCGGCGTCACCGCCGCCCAGGACAGCGAGGTCTCCGGGAAGCCGTGCAGCAGCAGCACCGGCCGCCCGTCCGGGGGCCCGTCGACCCGCACGTCGAAGGTCAGATCACCGACGTCGACCTGCTGAATCTCTCCCGGCATGGGGTGGACGCTAGCCCGGCACTACCGTCGGTGCCCGTGAGCAGCAGCCATATGAACGCAGAACGCGACTTCGTCCGCGCCCACCTCGACGACCTGCACGCCGACCTCGACGCGTGGCTGCGCATCCCGTCCATCTCCGCCGATCCCGCGCATGCCACCGACGTCGCCGACAGCGCCGCCTGGCTGGCCGAGGCGCTGCGCCGCACCGGCTTCCCCTCGGTCGAGATCTGGCCGACGCCGGGCGCTCCCGCGGTGTTCGCCGAGTGGCCGAGTGCGGACGCCGGCGCGCCGGTCGCGCTCGTCTACGGCCACCACGACGTCCAGCCCGTCGACCCGCCCGAGCTGTGGGAGCACCCGCCGTTCGAGCCGACCGTCGTCGAGGGCCCCGACGGTCCCGAGCTGCACGCCCGCGGCGCCATCGACGACAAGGGCAACGTCGCCTTCCACCTGCTCGGCATGCGCGCCCACCTCGCCGCCACCGGCCGCGACACCCCCGCGGTCACCGTGAAGCTGCTGATCGAGGGCGAGGAGGAGTCCGGGTCGCCGCACTTCGCCGCCCTGCTGGAGGAGCGGAAGGACCGGCTGACCTGCGACGTCGTCGTCGTCAGCGACACCGGCATGGCCGCCCCCGACATCCCCAGCGCTGTGGTCTCGATGCGCGGACTGGCCGACGCCGAGCTCACCCTCCGCGGCCCGGCGATCGACCTGCACTCCGGCTCCTTCGGCGGTGGCGTCCCCAACCCGCTGCACGCGATGGCCGAACTGCTCGCCACGCTGCACGACGAGCACGGCCGCGTCACGCTGCCCGGCTTCTACGACAAGGTCCGCCCGCTCACCGACCGCGAGCGCGAGCTCATGGCCCGCGTGCCGTTCGACGAGCAGGCGTGGCTGCACGGTCCGGCCGCCTCGCGGATCGCCTACGGCGAGGAGGGCTTCAGCACGCTCGAGCGCCTCGGCGCCCGCCCGACTGCCGAGGTCAACGGCATGTGGGGCGGCTATCAGGGCCCCGGTCACAAGACGATCATCCCGGCCGAGGCGCACGCGAAGCTCACCTTCCGGCTGGTCGCCGACATGCGGCCGGAGGACGTCGGCCCGCAGTTCCGCGCCTGGGTGGAGGCCAACCTGCCGGCCGGCATCGAGGCCGAGGTGCACACCCCGCCCGGCGGCGTCTCCCCGTGCTCCAGCGACCTCGACTCGCCCTGGATGGCGGCCCTGCTCGCCGCCATCGGCCGGGCGTGGGACAGCGAGCCGGACGACGTCCTCTACCTCCGGGAGGGCGGCAGCGGACCGGAGGCCGACCTGGTCGAGGCCCACGGCGCCCCGTTGCTGTTCCTGGGCGCCGGACTGCCGACCGACCGCATCCACTCGCCCAACGAGCGGGTGCTGCTGTCGATGCTGCACCGCGGCGCCGAGGCGGCCGCGCACCTGTGGCGCGAGCTGGGGGAGTCGAAGAACTAGACGAGCGTGCCGACGACGACGGTCGCGCCCCGGTCGTCGTCGGTCACGATCCTGGCGGTCAGTCCGGCGGTTTCGACGACCCGGACGGCGTCGGCCGCCTGGTCCGCACTCGTCTCGAACATCAGCGAGCCACCCGGGGCCAGCCAGGCGGGCGCCGCGGTGACCAGCCGCCGGGCCACGTCCAGACCGTCCGCGCCGCCGTCCAGCGCCACCCGCGCCTCGTGCAACCGGGCCTCCGGCGGCATGAGCGCGATCGCCTCGCTGGGCACGTAGGGAACGTTGGCGAGCAGCAGGCCCACCCTGCCCCGCAACCCCGGCGGCAGCGCCTCGAACAGGTCACCGACGTAGGCGCGGCCGCCGAACCGCGCGAGATTGCCGGCGGCGCAGGCGACCGCCTGCGGGTCGATGTCGGCGGCGTGCAGCTCGACACCCGGCACCGCCGCGGCGACCGCGAGACCGAGGGCGCCCGACCCGCAGCAGAGGTCCACCACCACGGCACCCGCCCGGGCCAGCGCCACGGCCTGCTCGACCAGCGCCTCCGTACGCCGGCGCGGCACGAAGACCCCGGGGCCCACCGCTACCCGCAGCCCGGAGAACTCCGCCCAGCCCAGCACGTGCTCCAGCGGCTCCCCGCCGACGCGCCGCTCGACCATCGTCTCCAGGGCCTCGGGCGAGGCCGCTCCGGCCAGCAGCAGGCGTGCCTCGTCCTCGGCGAACACGCACCCCGCGGCGCGCAGGCGGACGACGACGTCGTCCTCGTGTGACCCGGTCATGGCGCGGGGACGCTACCCCGCGGTCCTAGGGTGGGCGGGTGACCGGACCCGCGCAGCCGGCCCCCGGGTGGTACCCCGATCCCGACGGGGCGGCCGGGATGGTGCGCTGGTGGAACGGGATCAGCTGGTCCGACGTCGCCACCCCCGCCGGGCCCGGGGTGGCGGTGCAGTCCTCGCCGGTCCTCGCGCCGCCCGTGCGGCCGGCCGTGCCCGAGTTCCAGCCGCCGCCGACGCCGCCCGGCAACCGCACGCCCTGGATCCTCGGGCTCTGCCTGCTCGTGCTGATCGCGGTCGTGGGCACCGCGCTGTTCGTCGGGAACTCCGGGACCGCGACGTCCGTCGCCGGCCCCACCGTCCCGTCCGGGCAGTCGCCACCGGCCGGCCCGACCTTCCCGCCGGGCACGCTGCGGATCATCGACGACGTCTCGGGCATCTCCTACCCGTACCTCGGCACCGGCTGGTACGAGTGGGCGCTCTGGCAGCAGCAGGAGACGACCAACACCGCCGGCCAGTACTTCACGACCCAGGAGGTCACGCCGGACGGCGAGACGTTCATCGCCCAGTGCTCCTCGGGACCGCTCGCCGACGCGTTCGGCTGGGGCGGTCCGTCGACCCTGCAGACGACGCTCACGGCGGTCGCCGACGAGGTCCGGCTGGCCCACTACCCGGGGCCCAACGAGCGGAAGGTGATGCGCGACGAGGCCCGCACCGTCGACGGCCACGCCGCACATCTCTTCGAGTTCCAGCTCTCCTGGGACGTGCCCGGCTACGACGCCACGGGTGAACGTGCCGCGCTGCTGCTGATCGACGTCGGCCGGCCCGCGCCCGCGCTGCTCTACATCTCCATCCCCAACACCCACGCCGAGCTGTACGGCGTGATCGACCAGGTCCTGGACTCCGTGCAGGTGCTGTGAAACGGACGCCGCACGGCGGCCGGTCGGTGGGCGCGGTTAGGGTCGGCGACGTGACAACAGCTGGGGCCGAACTGACCCTGCGGCACCCGGTGGAGCGCTTCACGCTGGACAACGGCCTGCGCGTCGTCCTGGCCCCGGACCGCAGCGTGCCCGTCGTGGCGGTGAGCGTCTTCTACGACGTCGGGATGCGCAACGAGCCCGAGGGCCGCACCGGCTTCGCCCACCTTTTCGAGCACATGATGTTCCAGGGGTCGGCGAACGTCCCGAAGATGGAGCACGCGCGGCTGGTGCAGGCCGCGGGTGGCACCTTCAACGGCTCGACCCACCAGGACTACACCAACTACTTCGAGGCGCTCCCGGCCGAGGCGCTCGAGCGCGCGCTGTTCCTCGAGGCCGACCGCATGGCCGCGCCGGCGATCACCGAGGAGAACCTCCGCAACCAGATCGACGTGGTGAAGGAGGAGATCCGGGTCAACGTGCTCAACCGGCCCTACGGCGCCTTCCCCTGGCTGCAGCTCCCGCAGATCGCGTTCGAGAGCTTCGCCAACACCCACGACGGCTACGGGTCGTTCGTCGACCTCGAGTCGTCCACGGTCGAGGACGCGACGGACTTCTTCTCCCGCTACTACGCACCGGGCAACGCCGTCCTGTGCATCGGCGGTGACCTCGACGTCCCGGAGACCGAACGGCTGATCCAGCGCTGGTTCGGTCCGGTCGCCGCCCGCCCGGTGCAGCCGGTCCCCGCCACCGGCGAGCCACGCCCGACCGAGGTGCGGACGGCGGTCGTCGAGGACGCGCTCGCTCCCGCGCCTGCCCTCGCCCTGGGCTGGCGCGTGCCCGACCCGGTCGGCGACTTCGACAGCTACCTGGGCACCGTGCTGCTGGCCGAGCTGCTCAGCGAGGGCGACGCCTCCCGCCTCGAGCGCCGGCTGGTGCACGACGACCGCATCGCGATCGCCCAGAGCAGCTACGTCGGCCTGTTCGGCGACCCGTTCGACGTCCGCGACGCGACGCTGCTGACCACGCAGGTGCACCACCCCGCCGGCGTGCCGGCCGAGCGGGTGCGCGCCGCGGTCGACGAGGAGATCCACCGCGTCGCCACGGAGGGGGTGGCCGCCGACGAGCTCCGCCGCGTGCAGGCCCGCACCGAGGCGCAGCTGCTGCGGCAGGCCGACTCGGTGCTCGGCCGCACCCTCGGGTTCGCGGCTGCGGAGCTGATCCACGGCCGGGCCGAGCTGGCCGGCGAGCTGGCCGCGCGGCTCGCGAACGTCACGACCGAGCAGGTGCGCGACGCCGCCCGGGCGCTGGATCCCGACAGCGTCGCGGTGCTGGAGCTGCGGGCCACGGGAGGACGACGGTGACCGAGCTTGGGAGGGCACGCAGGGACACAGCACTGCCAGGAACGCGGCCGACGAGCGCCAGCGAGGAGGACTCGTGACTGCGGCGCTGGACCTCTCGCTGATCCCGCCGCTGGGCGAGCCGCGTCCCCAGCCGGTGCCGGAGGCGCACGAGACGACGCTGCCGAACGGGCTGCGGCTGGTCGTCGTGCCACGCCCCGGCGTCCCGCTGATCGAGCTGCGGCTGCGGGTTCCGTTCGCAGCACGGACGGCGCGGGCCGCGGGGGAGCACACCGCCCGCGGCGCCGTCCTCTCCGGCGCGGTGCTGCTCGGAACCGGCGCGCACGACCAGACGGGCATCGCCCAGCTCCTGCAGAGCCACGGCGCCGAGCTCTCCATCTCCACCGACCCCGACCGCCTGCTGTTCGCCACGACCATGCTGCCCGGCGGCCTGGGCCCGGTCCTCGGCCTGCTCGCGGAGCTGCTCACCGACGCGACCTACCCCGACGACCAGGTCGAGGGTGAACGCGGCCGGGTGGCCGAGCGGATCGGCATCGCCCGTTCCCAGCCGGGCGTCATCGCGCGGACCGCCCTGGCTGCCCGCCGCTACGGCGACCATCCCTATGCCATCCAGCTGCCCGACGACGCCCTCGTCGCCGCGGTGGACGGCGACGCGCTGCGCACCCTGCACCGCGAGCGCGTGCTGCCGGCCGGCAGCAGCCTCGTGCTCGTCGGCGATCTCGACCCACGGCAGGCCACCGACGTCGTCGCCGGCGCGTTGGACGTGTGGTCGGCGACCGGGCACGCCGTCGAGGCGCCGCCGGCACCGGAGCTGCGGGTGCCCGGTATCGCGATCGTCGACCGGCCCGGTGCCGTCCAGTCCAACGTCCGGCTCGGCGGACCGGCACCCGGCCGCACCGACCCCGACCTGCCCGCCGTCCGGCTGGCCAACATGATCTTCGGCGGCTACTTCTCCTCGCGGCTGGTCGAGAACATCCGGGAGCGGCGGGGCTACACCTACAGCCCGCGCAGCTCGGTGGACCACCAGGCGGCCGGCTCGTCGTTCCTGGTGGAGGCCGACGTCACGACCGAGGTCACCGGCGCGGCGCTGCTGGAGACCCAGTACGAGCTCGGCCGCATGGCGTTGACCGCCGTCACCGACGCGGAGCTCGACGGCGCGCGCCGCTACATCCTCGGCAGCATGGCGCTGTCCACGGCCACCCACGCCGGGCTGGCCAGCACGCTGGCGGCGCTCATCGGCGCCGGTCTTCCCGCCGAGTGGCTGGCCGAGCACCAGCGGGCGCTCGGCGCGGTCAGGGTCGAGCAGGTCCAGGAGGTCTCGCTGCGCTACCTCGCGCCCGAGGCGCTGACCGCCGTCGTCGTCGGCGACTCCGGCCGCATCGCCGGGCAGCTGCAAGCGCTCGCCCCGACCAGCGTCACGACGGACCGGGACCCCGCGTGAGCGTGCCCGCGGGTGGCAGCACCCCGGCGGACAACCCGCCTCCGACCGAGCGGACCGCGGCCGAGCGCGCCTGGCCGGAAGGCACCCGCAACTCCGACGGCGTCGTCCCGGTCCTGTCCCGCGTCGCTCACGACCGGGCGCACCTGGCCCGCACCCTCCCCGACCCGACCGCCGGCCGGCCGGTCCGGGTGCTCACCGTCGACGGCAAGCGGACCGTCCCGGTCACCGAGAGCGCCGGGGGCCCGCGACTGGTCTGGGACGAGCAGCCGAAGCTGCCGCTGGGCGCGGTGTTCCTGGGTGAGGCCGACGGTGTGCCCTACGCCGCCGTGCGCGGCGAGCGGTCCCTCACCGTCAACGGCCGGCCCGTCGACACGTGGACCGGGCTGCGCGAGGTCGGCGCCGACCTGCCGGACCTGGACGCCGGTCTGCTCGTCGAGGCCATCGGCATCCTGGAGTGGCACGAGCGGAACCGGTTCAGCCCCCTCAGCGGAGCGGCGACGACCATCGAGCGGCACGGCTGGGTGCAGCGCGACCCGGCGACCGGCGCCGAGGTGTTCCCGCGGACCGATCCCGCCGTGATCATGCTGGTGCACGACGGGGGCGACCGGGTGGTGCTCGGCCGGCAGGCCGTCTGGCCGCCCGGGCGGTTCTCGATCCTGGCCGGCTTCGTCGAGCCGGGGGAGTCGGCCGAGGCGGCGGTCGCCCGCGAGGTCGCCGAGGAGGTCGGGCTGCGCGTGTCCGACATCCGGTACGCGGGCAGCCAGCCGTGGCCGTTCCCGCAGTCGCTGATGCTCGGCTTCGTCGCGCGCGCGGACGGGAACCACGAGCTGACGCTCGACCCCGACGAGATCGAGGAGGCCCGCTGGTTCACCCGGGCCGAGCTGCGGGCGGGCGAGGGGCCGCGGGCCCTGCCTCCGCCGGTGTCCATCGCCCGGCACATCCTCGACCGCTGGGTGGCCGGCGACTTCGACTAGCGGGCCAACCTGCCACCGAGCACCAGCGCCGGGCGATCGGGGTGGTCGGCGAGCACGACGGCGTCGGCCAGTCCGACCGGGTCGACCTCCTCGTCGTACCGGTCGAACGCGGGCAGCTCCCAGGCCTGCTCCGAGGGCGTGAGCCGGCGCCGCGCCGCCGGGCCCAGCCGCAGGTGGATGACCAGGTCGAACGCCAGGCCCACCCCTTGCAGCAGGGCGCCCGGCACGAGCAGGACGCCGTCGGCCGGCATCGGCCGGCGACGGGCGCGCGCGGCGCGGTCCCGCTCGAGATCCCAGAGCACCGGGAGGTAGCTGCCCGAACCGCCCGGGCCCACCGGGTTCAGCACCTCGCGGGCCAGCGCGCCGACGTCCAGCCAGTCGGTGTACCGGGCATCGGGGTCGGTCCGCCCGTGCTCCAGGCGCAGCGACGCCGGACGGTAGAAGCCGGTGGCAGGCACCACGACCGCCGGCCGGCCGAGGGCCGGGAGCCGCTCGGCCAGTTCCTCGGCCACGGCGTCCGGCCGCGCGGCGTCGGGACCGTCGACGGCGACGCGCAGCGCGGCCGCGCCGGCCTCGGGCCGGGTCGCGGCCAGGAGCCGGCCGAGTCGGTCGGCCAGCGCGGAGCGGGTGAGCGGTTCGGGGTCGGTCAGGACCGGCCGTCCGCCACGCCGACAGCAGCGGCGTCCGCGAGCTCGCGGGTTGCGGGCAGGGGGTCGCCGTCGGTGGGGTGGTTCTCCGGCGACGTCGTGCTGCCGCTCAGGCTGTCGAGCACCTCGCGGGCCAACTGGGCGACCGGGCGGCCCTGCGATCGCGCGTCGCCGCGCAGGGACTCGAAGGCCGCCCGCGCGCTGAGCCCGTGCCGCTCGGCGAGGATCCCGATCGCCCGCTCGGTGGAGACGCGGGCGGCCAGGGCGTGCTCGAGCTGGGCGACCGTGCGCTCCAGTTCGGCGATGCGGGCGTTCGTGGGGTCGTCGCCCTCGGACGCGCCCGACGGGCCGCGCACCGAACGCCGGGCGCTGCGGTCGGGTTCGTGCAGGACGCCCAGCTCCTCGGCGACCAGGTCGGCGAGGGAGAGGCCCTCGATCAGGTCGGCGGCGTCCTCGATGCCCGCGGGCGACGTCACGGCCCAGCCGCGCGGCGTGCGGGTGAGGGAGACCGGGCGGGGGAGCGGTGCGTCCGAGGTCACGCCGGCGACCTCCGTTGCCAGTGCCGGCCGCAGGGGCGCGACGTCGTCGGAGCCGCGGTCGCGGCCCGCTGAGGGGCGATCATGCCCCTTCGGGGGCCGGGGACCAGGGATCACCGAGGTCTCATGCCTCCGAGAGCTGACCGAGCTGCGACTTCACCTGGTCGAGGCTCGGGTTGGTCAGGGCGGTGCCGTCGGTGAACAGCAGGGTGGGCACCGTGCGGTTCCCGCCGTTGGCCTGCATCACGATGTCGGCGGCAGCCGCGTCGTTCTCGATGTCGACCTCGGCGAACTCGATGCCCTCGCGCTGCATGAGCTTCTTCAAGCGCACGCAGTAGCCGCACCACTGGGTGGTGAACATGGTCACGGGAGCGCCGGGGGTCGTGGTCATCGTGGAGATCCTCCATGGTCGTGCGGGGACGGTCCACCCCCGGGAGGGTGGAACCGCGGTCTGCAAGGGGGAACGTGGGGCGCCTGGGGATGCTTCCCGGGATCGTCCGTATCGGCTGCGAGGATGGGCACACGGACGGCGCGGACGCGGCGTCCGTTCGTCGGACAGGAGGGGGTCGGCGGTGTCACTGATCGGTGTCGAGGCCGGGAACCTGTCCCGCGCCGAGTCGGTGCTCGCCGCTCTCGACGACGAACAGCGCGCGGCCGCCCAAGCCGTGACCGGGCCGGTCTGCATCCTCGCCGGCGCCGGCACCGGCAAGACCCGCACGATCACCCATCGCATCGCCTACGGCGTACACACCGGGGTCTACGTCCCCGAGCAGGTGCTCGCGGTGACCTTCACCGCCCGTGCCGCCGGCGAGCTCCGCGGCCGGCTGGCCGCCCTCGATGTCGGCGGAGTGCAGGCCCGAACGTTCCACGCGGCGGCCATGCGTCAGCTCCGGTACTTCGCCCCCCGGGTACTCGGTGGCCCGATGCCCTCCCTGGTCGAGAACAAGCTCCGGTTGGTCGCCACGGCGGCGTCCCGCTCCCGGCTGTCCACCGACCGCACGAGCCTGCGCGACCTGGCCAGCGAGATCGAGTGGGCGAAGACGACCCTGGCCACGCCCGACGACTATCCGGCGCGTGCCAAGGCCGCCGGCCGGGAGCCGCCCTTCGAGGCGGCGGCCGTGGCCGCGGTGTACGCCAGCTACGAGTCGGCCAAGCAGCGCGACGGAGCCCTGGACTTCGAGGACCTGCTGCTGGTCACCGCCTACGCGCTGGAGGAGCACCGCGAGGTCGCCCAGCAGGTGCGCGCCCAGTACCGGCACTTCGTCGTCGACGAGTACCAGGACGTCAACCCGCTCCAGCAGCGGCTGCTGGATGCCTGGCTCGGCGGCCGAGCCGAGGTGTGCGTCGTCGGTGACCCCCACCAGACGATCTACTCGTTCACCGGGGCCGACCCCGACTACCTGCTGGGCTTCGCCGACCGCTATCCCGACGCCGCCGTCGTCAAGCTGGAGCGCGACTACCGGTCCACCCCGCAGGTCGTGGCGCTCGCCAACCGCCTGATCGGTCAGGCGCCACGGCGCAAGGGCCTGCCCGGGTTGCGGTTGCTCGGCCAGCGGCCGGACGGCGCCGAGCCGACCTTCGTCGAGCACCCGGACGAGCCCGCCGAGGCAGCCGCCGTCGCGGCGCGCTGCCGGGCGCTGATCGACCAGGGCATGCCGGCGGCGGAGATCGCCATCCTGTTCCGCATCAACGCCCAGTCCGAGGTGTACGAGGCGGCGCTGACCGACGTCGGCGTGCCGTACGTGCTCAAAGGCGGGGAGCGGTTCTTCGAGCGGCCGGAGATCCGCGAGGCGGTCCTGCTGCTCCGCGGTGCGGCGGCCGGCGGCAGCGAGCCCGGCGCGCTGGTGCCGACGGTCCGCGACGTGCTGGCCACGACCGGCTGGGTCGAGCACCGCCCTCCGCCCGGCGGGGCGGCGCGCGACCGCTGGCAGTCGCTGGCCGCGCTGGTCGACCTCGCCGTCGACCTGGTCGCCGAGAATCCCTCCCTCGACCTGGCGGGCTTCGTGGGCCATCTGGCGGAACGGGCCAACGCACAGCACGCGCCGACGGTGCAGGGCGTCACCCTCGCCTCGATGCACGCGGCCAAGGGCCTGGAATGGGACGCCGTGTTCGTCGTCGGCCTGGTCGACGGGGTGGTCCCCATCGCGCAGTCGCTGTCCCGCCCCGACGCCGTCGAGGAGGAGCGGCGGCTGCTGTACGTGGCGGTCACCCGCGCCCGGGAGCAGCTGACCCTGTCCTGGTCGCTGGCCCGCAACCCGGGCGCCAAGCGCGCCCGGCCGCGGAGCCGCTTCCTCACCGGCATCGCGCCGGAGTCCGCACCGAACGCACCCGGTCCCCGACGCCCGGGCAAGATGGCCAAGGTCGTCCTCGAGGGGGAGGCCGGCGAGCTGTTCGAGCGTTTGCGGGCGTGGCGCAGCCAGGTGGCGCAGGCGGCGTCCGTGCCGGCCTACGTCGTCTTCACCGACGCCACGCTGCAGGCGATCGCGGAGACGCGCCCGGCGAACCTGCTGGAACTGTCGTCGCTGCCGGGCATCGGCGCACGCAAGCTCGATCTCTACGGTGCGGGCGTCCTGGCCACCGTCGGCGAGTAAGAAGAGGACCACCCTCCCCCCACGCCTCGCACGCTCGGCGGGGTGACTGAAGGATGGCCATCCGTTAATTCGATTGACCGCGCTCCGGGCGGGTCATAGTGTTCCGGCACACACGAGTTGCACCCAGCGATCCCGGCCGCCGTGGCCCGGACGAGCACCGAGAGGAGGGGGCACCTGATGACCACCATGACGTCGACGTGGGCCCCCACCGATCTCCTCGGCCTGGGGGGCTACGACGTGCGCCGGTGCACCGAGCTGGACGGTCGGAACCGCATCGGCGTCAGCCCCGCTCCGCGCGTCGCCCAGTTCCAGGGCACGGGTCTGCCCACCGCAGGCACCCCCTTCGCGCACAACTCCATCGTCACCACCCTCGGGATCCATCCCTCGAGGAGACCGCAGAGCTAGCGCTCGACCGGTCCTCTCCGAGGCCGCGGAACCCGAACCCCGGGATTCGCGGCCTTTCTCTTTGTCCGCGACACCCGGCACCCGACCACCGGTCGGCGGGTTCCGCCGGCATCGCAGACAAGAGGAGGAGCGGCAGTGCAGCAGACGATCGACCGCCGGACGTCCCACCGCCGAACCGGGCTCCCCTGGACCGGGGGGATCTCGGCGCGCAGACCCGTGACCCCGGTTGCTCCGGCACCGGTGCGGCGCCCCCTGCCGTGCCGCGTCGAGGACCCGGACCTGTGGTTCGCCGACACGCCCGCCCAGCTGGAGCTCGCCAAGAGCTTCTGCGCCGACTGCCCGGTTCGCGACGCCTGCCTGGCCGGCGCGCTGGACCGCGCGGAGCCGTGGGGCGTCTGGGGCGGAGAGATCTTCGAGCGCGGCTCGGTGATCGCGCGCAAGCGGCCGCGGGGACGTCCCCGCAAGGAGGTCGCCGCGTGAAAGAGGACCCCGTCCTCCCCACCCCTCACAAGCTCGGGGCGGTGCCCGGGACGGGGCCATGTCAAGCAACCGAAGGAAGTGCCATGTACTCGTACCTGATCGAGCACGATCTGGCCCAGAGCCGGATGCGCGAGGAGGCGGAGCAGATCCAGGCCGCCGCGCGCGCTCGCCGGCTCTACCTGGCCCGGCGTGCCACCCGTCGGGCGGAGCGCGCTCTGCGTCGCGCCGCCCGCGCCAGCGCCGCCGTGTGATCGTTGGTGCCGGCCGAGGCCGGTCCGGACGCTCCTGGTGCGTCCGGACCGGCCTCGCCCGGAAGAACGACTAGCGGGACTGGCGGCGGGCGACGACGACGAGCACGCCCAGCACCACGACCAGTGGCGCCCACGAGGGGAGCGCGAACGGGCCGAGCAGCAGCCCGGCGACCAGCAGGACGAGCCGGAAGGCGAGCGAGAAGGCGACCAGCAGCAGTACCCAGAAGAGAACCGGACGCTCGCTCCGCAGGCGGTGCAGGTAGTTCATCGGCCCTCCCGGGTCCTCCGTCCACGACACCCCGGGCATCGGCATCGCCGCCACGCTCCTGAAGCCGGAGCACGCCACGAAGCCGCGGTCACTCCACGAAGCCGGGGAGCCACTCCTCGAGGATCGCCCGGAAGTTGCCGGCGGCGCCGAGCTGGCACAGCACCCCGATCGAGCCGATGGTCACCCGGTGGATCAGCAGGTAGGCCGGTGGCAGGTTCAGCTGGCGGCCCAGCCGGCTCACCTCGGTGCGCGGGTCGGCGATCCGCGCGGCCTGCTCCTGCATCCAGGCACGGGTGAAGTGGAAGTGGTCGGTCATGAGCGGCTCGAGCAACGGCCGCAGGTAGTCCAGCACCCCCTGGGCGTCGACCTCGACGTTGGGCCGGACGAAGCCCTCGGCGCGCAGGTCGGTGAGCACCTCGTCGGCCTTCCCGGCGAGCGCCCACCGGAGCAGCCGGCCGATCGGCTCGGGGTGCCCGTCGGGCAGCCGGGCGGTGGCACCGAAGTCGATGACTCCCAGGCGCCCGTCGTCGAGCATCCGGAAATTGCCGGGGTGCGGATCGGCGTGCAGCAGGCCGGCCCGCTGGGGGCCGGAGAAGTGCAGGACGGCCAGCAGTTCGCCGGCTCGGTTGCGCTCCTCCTGGCTGCCCTGGGCGATGATCCGCGACAGCGGCGTCCCGTCCAGCCACTCCGACACGATGACCTTCGGCGAGCTGGCGACGATCCTCGGGACCAGGATCTGCGCGTCCCCGGCGTAGGCCGCGGCGAACGCCCGCTGGGCGTCGGCCTCCAGGCCGTAGTCCAGCTCTTCGGCCACCCGCGCCTTCAGCTCGGCGATCAGCGGCTTGACGTCCATCCCGGGGAACAGCGCCGCGAACATCCGCGCGAACCGGGCCAACTGGTTGAGGTCGGCCATCAGCGCCGTCCCAGCGCCCGGGTACTGGATCTTGACCGCGACGTCCCGGCCGTCCCGCCAGGTCGCCCGATGCACCTGCCCGATGCTCGCCGCCGCGGCCGGCTGATCGTCGAAGTCGGCGAACCGCTGGCGCCACGTGCCACCGAGCTGCTGGGCGAGCACGGCGTGCACCGTGCGCACCGGCATCGGGGGCGCCTCTTCCTGCAGCTTGACGAGGGCCTCCCGGTAGGGGGCGGCGATCTCCTCCGGGACGGCGGCCTCGAACACCGACAGCGTCTGGCCGAGCTTCATCGCCCCGCCCTTGAGCTGCCCGAGGACGGCGAACAGCTGCTCGGCGGTCCGCTGCTGGAGCTCGGCGGCCACGTCGTCGGCCGGTCGTCCCGACAGCCGCTTGCCCAGCCCGAGGGTCGCGCGCCCCGCGGCGCCGAGCGGGAGGGACGCAAGGCGGGCGGTCCGTGACACCGATCCCCGTGGCATCACCGGTCCGTCGTCACTCACACGTCCTCCTCGCCGGCGCCCCGCCCCTGGAGGGCGTCGCCGTGTCGTCTCGGGTGAGCTGATGGGCTCGGTCAGCCGCCCATTCTTCCCTGTCGGGCCCCGATCCCGCCCGGAGGAACCCTTCCGGACTCGCCCGGGAGGGTGGCCCGTTGCTGCTGCCGAGTGTCGTCGGCCACCGCGCCGCACTCGCAGGCGGGGTGCGGCGGCCATCGGCGCAGTCGGGGTCGGAGGTCCGGTGGCCGCAGCTCGACGACCGCGCCGAGGGCCGCGGGAGCCGCCCGGCCGTCGAGGTAGGCGAGCACCTGCAGCGCGGCGGTGGCGACGGTGACGAGGCAGGTGACCGTCGCGCCGCTGGGCGGCGGCTCGGTGGCGGTCAGCTGGGCGGCGACCCGGGGCCACTGCGGGTCGGCGTCCCGGCGGTGCAGGTCGCCGCAACGCAGGCAGCTGGTCACCCCGGGCACCACGAGCGGCCCGACGACGCCGATCTCTCCGCGCACGGTGGCGACCAGGTGCGGCACCCGACGGTCGAGCGCGTCGGCGACGAGCGGATCCGAAGCGGCCCACGGGCGGGCGAGCACGACGAGATCGGCCGCCTCGTCGGCCAGCGGCCGCAGGTCTGTGAGCGGGCTGGCCCGTCGGATCGCGTCCGCGGCGGCCACGGCGCGGGGGCGGCCCTCGTCCGCCGCGCTCAGCCCGCCCACGATCGCGTCGCCGGCGGCCACCACGCCCGGGTCGCGCACGCTGATCCGGCCGACACCGCTCGCGGCGAGCACCGCGGCCAGGGGGACCCCGACCCGGTTCGCGCCCTCGACCGCGACCACGGCGGTGCGCCGGCGCTGCCATACGGCGCCGGCGGGGCCGGATGCCAGAGCGGCCGGGAGTTCGGTTGCCGTACGGGCCACGGCCGCCGGTCCCGCGTCGGCGGCCACGAGGTCCGCGGGATCGACGTCGAGGAGGACGCCCGTCGCCCGCAGCCCGTCGAGCAGACCGGCCACCGTCGCCGGGTCGAGCCCGGCGTGGCCGGCGTCGGCCAGCACTGACCGCGGGCTCCGCCGTCCGTCGAGACCGCGCAGCAGCCGCGCCAGTCCTGCGGCCTGCGGGCCGATGCGCACCCCGGTGCCGGAGTCGACGCCGCCGACCTGGACCGACCGTGCGTCGACGTGCAGGACCGGGGTGGCGGCGGGCAGCAGGGGATGGGGCGTGGAGGTCACGGGGGCAGCGTCGCAGCCGTCGCCGCGTCGGCGCTGCCGTCGTCCACAGCCTGCGGAACGACGAACGGCGGCGCCCCGGGAGGGGAACGCCGCCGATCGGGTCGTCCGGCTTCAGGCCTTGCCGAGGATCCGGTTCATCTTGGTGCCGCAGACCGGGCAGGTGCCCTGAGCCATGCGACGGCCGGACTCGCTGACCTTGACCTCGCCGTCGAAGTCGCGCTTGTCCTTGCACTTCACGCAGTAGCCGTTGTAGCTCTCAGCCACGGGATCTCCTCGCTCTCGGGGCGCCTCGGCATGCCCGCCGGTCGCCGTTGCGCAGGCACGCTACCCGTGTCGGACGGTCAGGCAACGGCGGGCGGGTCCCGCGCCCGCCCGCACGAGCCCCCGAGTTCCCACAACCTGTGGACAATGCTGTGGAACACGTGGGGACTGTTCGGCGTGTCGCTGTGTGCGGGCCGGGGACAGGGCGTTGGCCACTGTTCCTGCGCCGGACGTGAACGGGCCTCCGACCTGCACGGACGGGAGTCGGCGTCCTGTGGACGACTCCGCAGCGCAACCCCTTGTCACCGGGGAGAGCGCCCGCGTGTCCACCATCCGTGCGACGTGTACCTACATGGGTGCCTCCGCGCAGGCGCGCGGTCGCCGCCGTGGCTTACGGTGCCTCCGTGCCCCGACCGACTCCCGACGCCGCCGCGTCCCCCGACGGTGACGCCGTCGGCAACGTCGTCGAGGTCCGGCGCAGCGCCCGTCGCCGCCGAACGGTCACCGCCTACCGCGAGATGGGCCGCACCGTCGTCCTCATCCCGGCGGCCTTCAGCCCCGCGGAGGAGCGCCGCTGGGTGGCCCAGATGGTCGCCAAGCTGCAGACGCGGGAGGAGCGCCGCCGCCGGTCGCTCGGGGGCGACAGCGAGCTGATGGCCCGCGCACGCGCCCTGTCGGCGACCCACCTCGACGGCCTGGCCGAGCCGGCCAGCGTCCGATGGGTCGACAACCAGCACCGCCGCTGGGGTTCGTGCACGCCGGCCGACCGCAGCATCCGCCTGTCCAGTCGGCTCCGGGCCATGCCCGACTACGTCGTCGACTACGTCCTGGTGCACGAGCTGGTGCACCTGCTCGAGCCGGGCCACGACGAGCCGTTCTGGGCACTCGTCGCGCGCTACCCGCGGGCCGAGCGGGCGCGCGGCTTCCTCGAGGGCGTCGAGCAGGCCACCCACGCGACCGAGCCGCACGGGGACGACCCCGTCGACTAAGCCTCCAGCAGGGTCCCGCCGCGAGCGTGCGAGTGGCGGGGGGTCCTTCTACTCAGGAGCTACTCCGTGAGTCCCTTGAACTCGTCGTCCATGCCCTGACGCGCCACGAAGTCCAGCGGCTCGTCGAGGTCGTCGGAGGTCGGCAGCAGATCGGGGTGCGACCAGAGTGTGTCCCGCTGGGCGCTGCCGTAGCGCTGGGTCATCGCTCCCCACACCGTCGCGGCGTCGCGCAGTCGCCGTGGGCGCAGCTCCAGCCCCACCAGCGTCGCGAACGTCTGCTCCGCCGGACCGCCGGTGGCGCGCCGCCGGCGCATCGTCTCGGCCAGCGCCGCGTGCCCGGGCAGCCGGTCCTTCGCGGCCTCCGCGACCACGGTGTCCACCCAGCCCTCGACGAGGGCGAGCAGCGTCTCGAGCCGACGCAGCGCCATCTGCTGCTCGGGCGTCTCCTCCGGCTCGAGTACGCCGCTGCCCAGCAGCTGCTGGATGCTCTCGGGGTTGCTCGGGTCGATGCCGCCCTCCATGCCCGACATGGCCTCGGTGAGCCCCTGCTCGATCTTCTCCCGGTCGATCGTGATGCCGCGCGCGTACGCGTGCACCGCGTCCTGGAGTTGCTGGCGCAGCCACGGCACGTGCGCGAACAACCGCTGCGAGGCGGCCTCCCGCAGGGCGAGGAAGAGGCGGACCTCGTCGGCCGGACGGTCCAGGCCCGCCGCGAAATCGGCGACGTTCTGCGGCACCAGCACGCCGGTGCCCGCAGGGGCGAGGGGGAGTCCGACATCGGTGCTGGTGACGACCTCGTCGGCGAGTTTGCCCAGCGCCTGCCCGACCTGGGCGCCGAACATCAGGCCGCCCATCCGGCCCATGATCCCCGCGATGGGGCCGAGCGACATCGCCGCCTCTTGGGGCAGCGCGCTGGTCATCGCCGCCACGACGCGCTCGGCGAGGGGATCGATGAGCTGGTTCCAGGCGGGCAGCGTCTTCTCCACCCAGTCGACCCGGGACCACGCGGCGGTGCGCTCGATGCCCGAGGGCAGCTCGGTGGCCTGGTCGAGCCAGAGGTCGGCGAGGCGGAGCGCCTCGGCGACGGCGGTCTGCTCGGCCTGCGAGGTGGGCTGGTGGCCGGCGGCCAGCTGGCTGATCGCGCCCTGGCGGGCGAGGTCCCAGTTCACCGGACCGCCCGACCAGCTCATCAGCTTCTGCAACTCGGCGAACAGCGGCATCTTGCCCATCAGGTCCTCCGGCGATCCGCCGGCCCCGATGCTGCCGAACAGTGCGCCGAGGCCGAACGGGTCGCCCGCAGGGTCGGGCTCCCGGCGCTCGGGGTCGCGGTCGGGGAGCCCGAAGCCGAACGGCACATCAGTCATGTGCCCACGGTAGACGGCTGATCTTGGGGTGGCGGCCGGCAGTTTGCGCCCAGGGCGGACACGCCCGCCGGGAAGGCGACATAGGCTCGCCCGTCGTGACCCGCCGGACCGCCGTCCTGACCGCCGGCGTCGTGCTCCTGGTGCTCTTCGGAGTCCTCGGGACGACGCTGCCGGTGCCCTACGTCGCCCAGGTTCCCGGGCCGACGTTCAACACCCTCGGGGACATCGACGGTTCGAAGATCATCACCATTGAGGGTCGCACCCCGAACAAGGTGACCGGCCACCTCAACCTCACCACCGTCGGGGTCAGCCGGGGCGGCCTGAGTCTCGTGCAGGCCGTCCGCGGCTGGTTCGACGACGAGACCGCCGTCGTCCCCGAGGAGTCGGTGTACCCGCCGGGCCGGTCGGAGCAGGAGACCCGGGAGGCCAACCGGCAGGCCTTCCTGACCTCGGAGCAGGCCGCCGAGAGCGCGGCCCTCGGGCACCTCGGCTACCCGGTGAAGGTCGTCGTCCAGCAGGTCCCGAAGGGGTCGCCGTCGGCGGCGGTGCTCGCCGAGGGCGACACGATCGACGCGATCGACGGCCGGGCCACCCCGGACACCGACACGCTCGCCGACGTCCTCACCGGCATCCCGGCCGGGACGACGGTCACCGTCGACACCACCAGGCTCAGCCGGCCCGGCCAGGTCCAGGTGACGACGAAGGCCGCCGCGGGGCGGAAGGGGTCCATGCTCGGCGTGAGCGTCCTCGCGCAGCCGTCGGCCCCGTTCGACGTGCACATCGACGTGAAGGACGTCGGCGGTCCGTCGGCCGGCCTCATGCTGACCCTCGGCATCCTCGACCTCGTCGGGGACGACGATCTCACCGACGGGAAGGTGGTGGCCGGCACCGGGACGATCGACACCCAGGGAAAGGTCGGCCCGATCGGTGGCATCACGCTGAAGATGGCCGCGGCCAAGGGGATCGGCGCGCAGCTGTTCCTCGTGCCGGCGGACAACTGCTCGGAGGCGACCGGCGTGGCCGACCCCGGGTTCCCGCTGGCCAAGGTGGGTGATCTGGACGACGCCCTGAAGGCCCTGACCGACTTCGAGGCGGGACGCACCCCGGCCGGCTGCTGAGCAGGTTCGCGTGGGGGAAGCTGTGCGGGAACCCGGCGGTGCCCGGTGCGTTGTCCAAGTG
The DNA here is from genome assembly GCF_057628075.1 of Blastococcus sp. OS1-29. Lineage (NCBI taxonomy): Bacteria > Bacillati > Actinomycetota > Actinomycetes > Geodermatophilales > Geodermatophilaceae > Blastococcus > Blastococcus sp. OS1-29. The sequence goes on along the minus strand of NZ_JBXXJK010000005.1, from coordinate 288,558 downwards.
AGCCCGGGACCGCGCCCAGCACTCCGGCCGCCGTGTCGGTCCCTGCCGATCGACGAATGAACGACTGAAGGAGACCGCTCGTGGCCATGCGGCCCCCCGTGCCGGTGCCGACGCTCTCGCGGCGCGCCAAGCTGATCCTCGGCGCCATCGCCGTGCTGCTCCTGCTGTTCACGGTCATCGGCTCGTTGACCAACGTCTACGTCGACTACCTGTGGTTCGACGAGACGAAGTACACCGAGGTCTTCTGGACCGAGTTGCAGACCCGGGCCCTGCTGTTCGCCGTCGCGGGCGTCGCGACCGGCGGGCTGGTGGCGACGGCGGTCTACCTCGCCTACCGGTACCGCCCGACGTTCCGGCCGATGTCGCTGGAGCAGCAGAACCTCGAGCGGTACCGCCAGTCGCTCGAGCCCCGTCGCGGCCTGGTCCTCAGTGCCGTCGCCGTGGTGCTGGGGCTGTTCGCCGGCTTCACCGCCCAGGGCAGCTGGCAGACGTGGCTGGAGTTCCGCAACGGCACCGAGTTCGGCACGAAGGACCCGCAGTTCGGCATCGACCTGTCGTTCTTCGTCTTCGACTACCCGTTCTACCGGCTCGTGCTGGGCTTCGGCTTCGCCATCGTGCTGCTCGCCCTGATCGGCTCGACGCTCACCCACTACGTGTTCGGCGGCCTGCGCCTGCAGACGCCGGGACAGAAGCTGACCGCTGCCGCACGGGTGCAGCTGTCGGTGCTGCTCGGCCTGTTCGTCGCGCTCAAGGCGGTGGCGTACTGGCTGGACCGCTACGGGCTGGTCTACTCCGACCGCGGCGGGGTGTTCACCGGCGCCAGCTACACCGACGTCAACGCGCTGCTGGTGCCCAAGACGATCCTCGTCTTCGTCGCGTTCTTCTGCGCGGTGGCCTTCTTCGCCAACATCGCCGTCCGCAATTTCCTGCTGCCGGCGGCGGCGCTGGTGTTCCTGCTGCTCTCCAGCCTGGTGATCGGGGTCGCCTACCCCGCGATCGTGCAGCAGTTCGTGGTCGGCCCCAGTGCCAACCAGAAGGAGGCGCCCTACATCAAGCGGGCCATCCAGTCGACGCGCGCGGCCTATGGCGTCGACAAGGTCGACTACGTCGACTACGCCCAGAGCAGCACCGGCAACCAGGTCGACCCGCAGGCGGCGCTGAACGATCTGCGCAACGACACCGAGACCATCCCGAACGCCCGGCTGCTCGACCCCAACGTGCTGTCGGAGACCTTCACCGCGCTCCAGCAGATCCGCAACGTCTACGGCTTCCCGGAGAAGCTCGACATCGACCGGTACACACTGCCGGACCCGGCGACGGGGCAGGAGAAGACCCGCGACTACGTGGTCGCGGTGCGCGAGCTCAACAGCGCCGGCCTGTCGGAGAACCAGGACACCTGGATCAACCGACACACCGTCTACACCCACGGCAACGGCTTCGTGGCAGCGCCGGCCAACGAGGTGGTGGCCGGTGAGGAGGGCGGCAAGCCGAACTTCACCACCAAGGACCTGCCCACCACCGGCAACATCCCGGTCACGCCGAACGGGGCGCGCATCTACTACGGGGAGCTCACCAAGCAGGGCGGGCAGGACGTGTACTCCGTCGTCGGCGCACCGAAGGGAACCAGCCCCGCGGAGTTCGACCAGCCCGAGGACGGCTCGGCACAGGGACAGATCAACAACACCTACGACGGCAAGGGCGGGGTGTCGATCGGCAGCTTCTTCCGCCAGCTCACGTTCGCCATCTATTACCGCGAGCGCAACTTCCTGCTCTCGGGCGCCGTCAACGACAACTCCAAGGTCCTTTACGTCCGCGACCCGCTGAACCGGGTGGAGAAGGCGGCGCCCTTCCTCAAGGTCGACGGCGACCCCTATCCGGCGGTGATCAACGGCCGGGTCACCTGGATCCTCGACGGGTACACGACGTCGGACGCCTACCCGTACTCGGAGTCGATGTCGTTGGGCGCCGCGGCCCAGGACTCGCTCACCGGCGCCGGCACGACGGCGCTGCCCGACGAGCAGTTCAACTACATCCGCAACTCGGTGAAGGCCACGGTGGACGCCTACGACGGCACCGTGACCCTGTACCAGTGGGACCCCAAGGACCCGGTCCTCACGACCTACATGAAGGCGTTCCCGGGCATGGTCAAGCCGCGCTCCGCCATGTCCGACGAGCTGGTCAGCCATGTGCGTTATCCGGAGGACCTGTTCAAGCTGCAGCGGGACATCCTGACCCGCTACCACGTGTCCAACCCGGTCGACTTCTACCAGCAGAGCGACCGCTGGCAGGTGCCCAACGACCCGACGAAGGACACCCAGGACGCGCAGCCGCCGTACTACATCCTGGCCCAGCGGCCGGGGGACGACGTCGCCAGTTTCCAGTTGACGAGCGCGCTGAACGCGTTCAACCGGGAGAACCTGTCCTCGTTCATCTCCGCCTCCAGCGACCCGGCCACCTACGGCAAGATCCAGGTGCTCCGGCTGCCCGGCAACACGCCGTTCCGCGGGCCGCAGCAGGTCCAGCAGTCGTTCATCACCAACAACCAGGTCAGACCCGACCTGACCCTGTTCAACAGCCAGGAGTCACGTGCGGTCTTCGGCAACCTGCTGACCCTCCCCATCGGCGGGAGCGGTCTCCTCTACGTGGAGCCGTTGTACGTGCAGGGGCGCGGCACGAACTCGTTCCCGCTGCTGCAGAAGGTGCTGGTCAACTACGGCGACCGGGTCGGGTACGCCAACACCCTGCAGGCGGCCCTGGACCAGGTGTTCGGCGCGGGGGCGGGGGAGTCCGCGACCGGTGGCAGCGCCACGCCCCCGACCGGCGACGGGACGGCGGCGCCCACCACCCCGTCGGCTCCGACCACGGCTCCACCGGCCTCCGGTGGCGGTGCGCCGGCCGATCCCGCGATGACCAAGGCGGTCTCGGACATCAACGCGGCCCTGAGCGCGCTGTCCACCGCGCAGAAGAACGGTGACTTCGAGGGGCAGGGCCGCGCGCTGGCCGACCTGCAGAAGGCCGTCACCGAGTACCAGAACGCCCAGCAGGCGGCCGCGTCGTCGAGCTCGGCCGCGGCGAGCCCGACCGGCTGACCGCCGGGGAAGGGAGCGGGACGCCCCGCTCCCTTCCTCCGTGCGGCTGGTAGGGTGGTGTCTACCGACGCGGGGTGGAGCAGCTCGGTAGCTCGCTGGGCTCATAACCCAGAGGTCGCAGGTTCGAATCCTGCCCCCGCTACAACAGGACGAGGCCCGGCGCATCAGCGCCGGGCCTCGTCGTTTCTGCCGCGACCACGGCTGAGGCCCCTCTGACCCGGACGGGTACCGGCTGCGGCCCAGCCTCCTCGGTCTGGCGCTGCAGGGCCGGCACGCCGCCGACGAGGTCCTCAGCACCTACCGGCCGGACGCGGCCATCTCGCGGCTGCGCCGGGTCGAGCTGCCCCTCGCCGACTGCCCGCCCGAGGTCACCGAGTGCTCGACCTCGGCGAGCAGGCGAGCCGCACCTCGGGCGGCGCGTTCAGCGTGCACCTTCCGCGGCCGGACGGCGCGAGCGTCCTGGACCCCAGCGGCGTGGTGAAGGGCTGGGCCGCCGAGCGTGCCGCGGAGGTGCTCCGGGTGGTGCCGGAGACCGGGTTCTGCCTGTCGGCCGGCGACGACATCGTGTGCCGCACGGAGGATCCCGACGCGACGCCGTCGGTGGTCTGGGCGGACGGCTCGACGACCACCGTGCACGACGACGCGGCGGTCCTGCCGCCGCGGCCACTGAGCCCGGTGGCTCAGACGACGCTGAGGTAGGCCGACCGCCGGTCCAGGCGGGGGTGTCCCCGGCGCTCGGCCGGGTAGGTCGGCGGCGGCAGCGTGCGGCGCGCGGCCGGGACGGCGACCGGCGGCGGGGGCGCGACGGCGTGGTCGGGCTTGGCCGGCCGGCTGCTGCGCATCGCCGCCAGCAGGGCGTGCGGCCGCGTGGCGTCGTCCTCGTCCTGCGAGAGCAGGGGAACGGGCCGGCGGACGACGGCCGGGAAGCGCTCGGCGCGCGGTGGGTGCTTCGGGTCGGGCAGACGGAGGTCCGCGAGGTCCTTCCACGTCGAGTGGCGCAGCCCGTCCACCCGGCAGCGCACCCGCGCCGCCACCCGGCCGTCGCTCTCGTGCCGCCAGCCGACCAGCTCGCCGGAGTACCAGATGCCGCGGTGGTGGATCTCGACGGGCTGCGGCCTTGCGAGCATGCTCGCCGCGTCATCCCGTGCCACGAGCGGACTGTAGGTCGCGGTCCGCGCGGGGGTCGGCAGGCGCGCGCGGCCCTGGTGCCGGTGTGACGCGGCTGTCACGGGTGTCGTCGGATGCGTTCCCACGGGCCGTGTATCCTGGGATCTACCGACGCGGGGTGGAGCAGCTCGGTAGCTCGCTGGGCTCATAACCCAGAGGTCACAGGTTCGAATCCTGTCCCCGCTACAACTGCGAGAGCCCGGTCCCTGATGGGGCCGGGCTTCTCGCTTTCCGGCGTCCTCAGGCGGCGCCGGGTGCAGGGACGCCGGCGGTCACCGGCACGCCGACCTCGGCGGCGGACCGCGCGATGGCGGCCGACGCGCGCTCCGCGAGTGCGGCGATGGTCAGCGAGGGGTTGACCGTCAGCGAGGTCGGCACCGAGCTCCCGTCGGTGACGAACAGGCCGGGTGACCCACGGAGCTCGTGGTCGCCGGTCAGCGCCGAGGTGACCGGGTCGTCGCCCATGCGGCACGAGGACAGCGGGTGCGCCGAGAGCGAGGGCTGGCCGCCGACCCAGGACAGGTGCCGGCCGACGCCGTCCTTCTCGATGATCGCCCGGATCTCCGCGTCCGAGGCGGCCCAGCCGCGCCGCGTGGCGGCGTTCGCCTGGTAGCTCAACGTCGTCACCGCCGCCGTCGGCGCGGCCCGGACGAAGTTGCCCGTCGGCGGCGGCGGCCCGAAGACGCCCTCGTTGTCGTCCTCGGTGAGCGCGAGCAGGGTGAGCCACGACCGCCAGCGGGCGGTCAGGGTCTTCTTGTCCACCCCGAACCACTGCGGTTCGGCGGCGGTGCCGTCCTCGGGCAGGACGTTGGTGATCGACGGGAAGTAGATCTGCTGCAGACCGAAGCGCTCGAACTCCGGTCGGCCGCCGTCGAGGAAGTCGTAGCTCATCGAGCCGATCGGCTTGCCGATGTGGAACGCCTCGAACGCGACCCCCGGCTCCCGCTCCAGCCCCAGCACCGAGCCGAGCTTCCCCTCGTCGAGCAGGGCCATCGAGACGCGGTCGCCGTTGGGGGAGAAGTACCGGCCGACCGCCGCCGGCACGCCACCGAGGGCGGCCGCCGAGCGCTGGAGGATCACCGGCGTGCCCATCGCGCCGGCCGCCATGACGACGACCTTCGCCTCGATCGAGCCCGCCCCCTGGGTCAGCCGGTAGTCCGACGGGTCCACGACGGTGTAGTCGACGCGGTAGCGGTAGCCGGGCGTGGTCGCCTTCCCGACGAGCTGCACCTCGTGCAGCGGCCGGATCTCCGCCCCGTGGGCACGGGCGGCGGGCAGGTAGTTGAGCAGCATCGACCGCTTGGCGCCGAACCGGCAGCCCGAGAGCATCCAGTTGCAGTTGGTGCAGCGGGGCAGGTCGACGGCCAGGGGCACCGGGTTGCAGGTGTGCCCGGCGTTGCGGCAGGCGGCCGCCCACACCCCGCCGGCGTACGGCACGTCGTCCCAGGTCTGCTGCGAGACGGGGATCGTCTCCTCGACGCGGTCGTACCAGGGGTCGAGCGCCGCCCGGGTGACGTCGGCGGGCCACAGCCGGCGCCGTCCGGTGGACCCTGTCCGGTCGAACACGAAGGACGGCGCCCGCAGCGAGGCGGCGAAGTAGACGACGCTGGAGCCGCCGACGCAGTTGCCGGCGACCACCTGGACGCCGTCGCCGTTGATCAGGTCGACGTAGCGCGTGTACGTGCCCACCTGCAGGTCGTGGGCGAACTCCTCGGTCGCCACCTCCGGCCCGCGCTCGAGCAGCACGACCGAGGCGCCGCCGGCGGCCAGGTTGTAGGCCGGGATCGCGCCGCCGAAGCCGGTGCCGACCACCACGACATCGGCGGTCTCGACGGTCATGCGGGCTGCCCCGTGCCCGTGGTGGCCGGATGGACGTCGGCCAGGGGACGGCCGTAGGAGAACACGGGGTAGCGCCAGAGCCCGTCCGCGTCGGGCATCGGGAAGTCCAGCCAGCCGAGACCCGGGTGGCCCGAGCGCACGGCGTCGGCGGTGTGCAGGTGTCCGGCGGTGTGGAAGGCGAGCATCGCGATGCCGGCCAGGCCGTACCAGGCCAGCTGGTCGGGGCGCTCGCCGTCGAGCAGTTCCAGCGCGACCTCGGTGCGGTGCCCGAACGGCAGGCCCACGAACGGCGGCACGCCGGGAGCAGGCACCACCGCGTGGGCGGCGGCATAGCGGCTCGCCTCCGCGTTCAGCGCCGCGGCAAGGGCCGGCAGCGCCGCGGCCAGCCCGACCGGGCCGAACCGCATCATGTCCACCGCACCCGCCTGCACCGCCCCGGGCCCGGTGGTGGCGCCGGCGACGGCCCGGTCGTTCCGCGAGCGCTTCTCGCCGGGCACCATCGTGTCGCTCCGGGCCTCGAGGGTGAGGGTCTCCGCGTCGAGCGAGCGGGGGAGGGGGACGGCGCCGGCCTCGGGCATGCGCAGGCCGGTCAGGGGCACGGCGAGCGCGGCCGCCGACACGATCTGGAGCAGTCGCCGGCGCGACAGCCCGGCGGTACGCAGGTCGCTCATCGGGCGCAGGTGGGGTCCAGGGGGATGCCCGCCTCGACGCCGAGACCGGAGCCGCCGCGGCCGTAGGCCTTCAGGTGGGCCGCGAGTTCGGGGCTGACCGGCGCCACCAGCGCGGCCGCCCGGTCGATGCCCGCGGGCACGCCGCCGACGGTGAGGTTGCGCAGCCGTCCGGCCGCCTGACCGCTGCCCTTGTCGAACCAGTAGCTGCCGTCCCAGCGGATCACCGGCACGTCGCCGCGGGAGAACTGCACGCTCCAGTGGTCGCGCTGCCAGTACTGGCACTTCCCGGCCGCGATCGCCACGCGGGCGGGTTCGGCGAGGGCGAACGCGAGCGCCCCGCCGTTGTCCACGGTGATGTCGCGCTTGGCGTACTCGACGCAGAGCGGGTCGTCGGGGTAGGCGGAGAGGTCGGGCGCCTCGCCCTCGGCGAATCGGTGCACGTCGCACTCCCCGGCGAACGGCGGCGCGTAGTACGGGCCCACCGGCAGATCCGCGGCGTGGGCGGCGCCGGTCGACAGCCCGATCAGGACGGCGGTGAACGGCAACACGAGCGTTCTCCAGCGCATGGAGATCCCTCCGCGGGTGGGTCCGGGACGACCGGTGTGACCCGTCCAACGAGACCCTCCGCGCCGCGGTTACTCGTCGGTAGAAATCTCCGGACGGATGACGCCGGGGTGTTGTGCATCACCCGGCCGCTTCTCTAGCGTCGGGGCCGACTTCCACAGTCACCGTTGACCGTTTCCTGGGAGGCCCCGTGTCCGTGCACGCCGTCGCCGGTGCACCGCTCGACCTGGACGCCATCGACCTGTCCGACCGGGACTTCTGGGTGGTTCCTCCCGAGCAGCGGCACGCCGTGTTCGACCTGCTGCGCCGGGAGCGGCCGTTCGCGTTCTTCGCCGAGCCCGAGGTGCCCATGCTGGAGCCCGGCCCGGGCTACTACGCCGTCACCCGGTACGCGGATCTGGACGCCATCAGCTCCCGGCCGGCCGTGTTCTGCTCCGGCCGGGGCGCGGTGTCTATCACCGACATCCCGGCCGATCTCAACGAGTTCTACGGCTCGCTGATCAGCATGGACGACCCCCGGCACGCGAAGATCCGCCGCATCGTGTCGAAGGTCTTCACCCCGCGGATGCTCGAGCAGTTGATGGACTCCGTGCAGCGGGTCGTCGACGACGTCCTGGATGCGGCCCGGCGGAAGGCCGAGGCCGGCGACGGCAGCATCGATGTCGTCGCCGACATCGCCGCGCTGATCCCGTTGCGGATCATCTGCGACCTGATGGGCGTCCCCGAGTCCGACCGCGCCCTCGTGCTCGCTCAGTCGAACATCGTGCTGTCCGGCGGCGACCCGGAGCTGATCGAGAACCAGGACGATCCGCTGACGGCGTTCCTCGGGGCGGGCATGGCGCTGGCCGGCGTCATGGAGCGGATGGCCGCCGAGCGGGTCGAGCGTCCCACCGACGACCTCACGACGGCGCTGGTGCAGTCCGAGGTCGACGGGGAGCGGCTGACGCACGCGGAGATCGCGTCCTTCTTCATCCTGCTGCTGGTCGCCGGCAACGAGACCACGCGCAACGCGATCACCCACGGCGTCCTGGTGCTGTCGGAGCACCCGGAGCAGCGGTCCCGTTGGATGGCCGACCCGACGCTGACCCGCACCGCGGTCGAGGAGATCGTGCGCTGGGCGAGCCCGATCACCTGGATGCGGCGGACCGCCACCCAGGACGGCGAGCTGGACGGCTTCCGGTTCCGGGCCGGCGACAAGTTCCTGCTGTTCTACGCGGCCGCCAACCGGGACCCCGAGGTCTTCGCCGACCCGCACGTGTTCGACCTGGGCCGCGACCCGAACCCGCACGTCGGCTTCGGTGGACACGGGCCGCACTTCTGCCTCGGCGCCCACCTGGCGCGGCGCGAGCTCGCGGTGACGTTCCAGGCCTTGTTCGACCGGCTGCCCGACCTCGAGGTCACCGGCGAGCCGGCCCGGCTGCGGTCCTCGTTCGTCAACGGCATCAAGCGGCTGCCGGCCCGGCTGACGGGTGTCCGGTGACCCGGATCGAGGTGGACCGGGACCGCTGCGTGGGCTCCGGGAGCTGCGAAGCGCTCGCGCCCGCGGTCTTCGAGGTCGACGATGACGGGGTGCTCGCCGTCCTCCGCCCGGAGCCAGGCGAGGACGACCTGCCCGACGTCCGGGACGCCGTCACGGCGTGCCCGACGCGGGCGCTCGCGCTCGACCACTGAGGCTGGAACAGCCCCTCGACTGGGAAGGTTGCTCACCCCCATGGAGACCACGGTTCGGGACAACCCGGAGGAGAACCGCTACGAGATCCGGGACGGCGATCGCGTCCTGGGGCTGGCCGCCTACGAGCGTCGCGGCGACACGACGGTGTTCACCCACACCGAGGTCGACCCCGACGCCGGCCAGGACGGGCTGGGCAGCACCCTGGTGCGGGCCGCGCTCGACGACGTCCGCAGCAGGGGCGGCTCGGTGGTGCCGCAGTGCCCGTTCGTGCGCGGCTGGATCGAGCGCCACGAGGACTACGGCGACCTCGTGGCTTCCCCGCGCCGGTGACGTCGCACCAGGTCGACGAGCACGTCCTGGGCAATCCGGACGCGGCCGTCACCCTGCTCGAGTACGGGGACTACGAGTGCCCCTACTGCGGCGCCGCGGCGCCGGTGCTCCGGCGGGTGGTGGAGGAGTCCGACGGGCAGGTCCGCCTCGTCTTCCGCAACTTCCCGCTCCCGAGCGTGCACCCGTTCGCGCTGACCGCGGCCCTGGCCGCCGAGGCCGCGGCCGCGCAGGGCGCCTTCTGGCCGATGCACGAGCTGATCTTCGCCCGGCAGGACCGCCTCGACGACGCAGCGCTGCGGGCCTACGCCGAGGAACTCGGGCTAGACGGCAGCCGAGTCGTGGGTGAGCCGGCGCAGGTGTTCGGCGACAAGGTGGAGGCCGACTTCGCCGCGGGCCTGGAGGCCGGCGTGGGCGGCACGCCGACCGTCTTCATCGACGGCCGGCTCTGGACCGGACGGGTCGAGGCGGGTGCGCTGCGACGGGCGATCGCGAGCGGGCCGCCGACGTCGAACGGGTCAGGCCCGGACGGAGGGCGCGACCCACGGGCGGGGCGGCAGCGTCGGTGGTCCCTGGGCGTCCGGCGAGCACAGCGAGAACCGCTCCCCGAGGACCCGCAGCAGGACGACACCGGCGACAGCTGCCGTTACTGACCCGGCGAGGATGCCGATGGTGGCCTGTTCGCGCAACGCCGGTTGCGAGAACGCCAGATCGGTGATGAACAGCGCGATCGTGAAGCCGATGCCGGCCAGGGTGGCCCCCGCCATGAGGTGTGACCAGCGCACCCCGCCGGGCAGCACACCGAGCCCGGTCCGCAACGCCACCGCCGTCCCCGCGGTGATCCCCACGGCGTTGCCCACCACCAGGGCCACGGCGACGCCGAGGGTGACCGGCGAGGTGGCCGCCGTCCGCAGGGTGCCGCCGTCCAAGGAGACCCCGGCGTTCGCCAGCCCGAAGACGGGGACCACGGCGTAGGCGCTCCACCGGTGCAGCGTGTGCAGCAGCCGGGCCGCGGGCGGCACGGTCGCATGCGCGGACAGCGCCGCCAGGCGGGCTCGTTCGGCGTCCGGCGACTCGCGGAGGGCCTGCCCGTACGCGCGGGTGCGTTCCACCACGTCCGGGTGCGGCGGGCGCGCCGGCAGGAGCAGACCGACCAGGACGCCGGCGAGCGTCGGATGCACGCCGGAGGCCTGGACGGCGAGCCAGAGCGCGATGCCGACGAGCACGTACGGCGTCAGCCGCCAGACGCCGGCCCAGCGCAGCCCGGCGAGCGCGGCCACGAGGATCGCCGCCACGGCGAGGGCGCCCAGCTTCAGGTCGTCGGTGTAGAAGATCGCCATCACCGAGATCGCGCCGATGTCGTCGACGATCGCCAGCGTGAGCAGGAACAGCCGCAGCCGGTCGGGGCAGCGCGGCCCGAACAACGCCAGGATGCCCAGCACGAAGGCGGTGTCGGTGGACATGACGATGCCCCAGCCCGCACTGGCCGGGCCCGAGTGGTTGACGGCGAGGTACACCAGAGCCGGCACCACGAGGCCGCCGAGGGCGCCGAGGGCGGGAGCGGCGACGTTCCGCCGGTCGCGGAGCTCGCCGACGGTGACCTCGCGGGCGATTTCGAGCCCCACGACGAGGAAGAACAGCGCCATGGCCGCGTCGTTCACCCAGTGCCGGAGGTCCAGGGACAGCTCGGCTCCGCCGATCCCGATGGAGGCGTGCGTCGACCAGAACGACCCGTAGCTGTCCGCCCAGGGGGAGTTGGCCCAGGCCAGCGCCAGCACCGTGGCAGCGAGGAGCAGTGCCGACCCACCGGCCTCGGTACCGAAGTACAGCCTCGAGGACGGCGACAGGGTGGGCACGCTCACCCGCTTGGCCGGACCGGGGCGGGGCGGCTGTGTCACGTCGAGCACGGGCGTCAGCTCACAGGACGTGGTGGCCGTACATCTCGCCGAGCGGATCGGCGATCAGCTCGATCCGGGCGCCGTCCGGGTCGCGGAAGTACACCGACACGCCGCTGTGCACCTCGTGCGCGACGCCGGCCTCGGTCAGCCGCTCGACCAGCTGGGTCCAGTGCTCCGGGTCGACGCTGATCGCCATGTGGTGCAGTCCGCCCAGGACCTCGGCGTACGGGCCCACGTCCAGGCCGGGGAAGTCGAAGAAGGCCAGGAGGTTGCCGTTGCCGATGTCGAAGAAGAAGTGCGACGAGCCGGGGTAGTCGCGGTTCTCGATCAGCTCGGTGAGCGGAAAGCCCAGCACGTCCTGGTAGAAGCGCACGGTCCGCTCGACGTCGCTGCTGATCAGCGCCGTGTGGTGCAGCCCGCGAGCGGTCGAGGCGGGACGTTCCCCCGACGGCTTCAGGTGGGCGTCCCGGATGCGGGCGCGCGCGGCCCCGAGCGCGGCCAGGTCTCTCGTCGAGTTGCTCTCGGTGGTGCTCACGGGACGATCCTCTCGGTCGGGCTGCCTGGTGGCCACAACTCCGGGCCGGGGGATCTGCTTCCCCCCGCACACGTAGCCTTCCGGCGTGATCCTCGAGCACGCGCTGCTGCCGGTGAAGGCCGGTCAGGAAGCCGCTTTCGAACGTGCCTTCGCGGAGGCGAAGGACATCATCTCGGGCATGGCCGGGTTCGGGGGACTGACCCTGTCGCGAGGCATCGAGCGGCCGGACACCTACCTGCTGCTGGTGGAGTGGGAGCACCTCGAGGACCACACCGACGGGTTCCGGGGGTCGCCGGAGTACCAGCGGTGGCGGGCTCTCCTGCACTCCTTCTACGACCCGTTCCCCGAGGTCGGTCACTACACGACGGTCGCGACGACGGAGGCGCCGTGATCGAGCTCCGGACACCCGGCGAACTGGACGCCATGCGGGCGGCCGGCGCCGTGGTGGCCGACATGCTGGCCGCCGTCCGCGCCGCCGCGGCTCCCGGGGTGCGGCTGTCGCAGCTGGACGCCGTCGCCCGCGACGTGCTCGCCGCCGCCGGGGCCTCGTCGCCGTTCCTCGGATACGCCCCGCTGTCGACGACGCCGCCGTTCCCGGGCGTGGTGTGCCTGTCGGTCAACGACGTCGCCCTGCACGGCATCCCCACCGCGGACGAGCTCGACGACGGTGATCTGCTCAGCGTGGACGCGGGCGCGACCCTCGACGGCTGGGTCGGCGACGCCGCGATCACGTTCCCGGTCGGGACGCCGCACCCCGAGGACCTCGCGCTGGTCTCGACCGCCGAGCGTGCGCTGGAGGCCGGGATCGCGGCAGCCGTCGTCGGCAACCGGGTCGGCGACATCTCCGCGGCCATCGCCGCCGTGGGCCGGGCCGGTGGCTGCGGCATCAACACCGACCAGGGCGGGCACGGCGTGGGCCGGACGATGCACGAGGCGCCGCACGTCCCCAACGAGGGTCGGCCCGGGCGCGGGGTGCCGCTGCGGCCCGGGCTGGTCATCGCGATCGAGCCGTGGTTCCTCGCCGGCGGCAGCGACGACTACCGGGTCGACGCCGACGGCTGGACGCTGCGCAGCGCCGACGGCAGCCGGGCCGCGCACGTCGAGCACACCGTCGCCGTCACCGAGGACGGCCCGAGAATCCTCACTCTGCCCCGCTGACCCCGGCTCAGCGCCGCGACTGCGCGCTCATCGCCCGATCAACAGCCGCTGATGGGGCAATGAGCGCGCAATGATCATGAACCCATCGCCTGCTCGAGGTCGGCCAGCAGGTCGTCGACGTCCTCGATACCCACCGAGAGCCGCACCAGGTCGTTCGGCACCTCCAGGGGCGACCCGGCGGCGCTGGCGTGGGTCATCCGGCCGGGGTGCTCGATCAGGGACTCCACGCCGCCCAGCGACTCGGCGAGGGTGAACAGCTCCGCCCGCTCGCAGACCTTGAGCGCCTTCTCCTCGCCGCCGCGCAGCCGGAAGGAGAGCATGCCGCCGAAGCCCGACATCTGCTTCGCGGCGATATCGTGCCCCGGGTGGTCGGGCAGACCCGGGTAGAGGACGGACGAGACGTCGGGGTGGCCGAGGAGGAACTCGGCGATCCGGGCGGCGTTGGCCTGGTGGCGGTCCATGCGCACACCGAGGGTCTTGATCCCGCGCATCACCAGCCACGAGTCGAACGGTCCGGCGACGGCGCCCATCGCGTTCTGGTGGTAGGCCAGCTGCTCGCCGAGGTCGTCGTCCGCGGTGACCAGCGCGCCGCCGACGACGTCCGAGTGGCCACCCAGGTACTTCGTCGTCGAATGGACGACGACGTCGGCGCCGAGCGTCAGCGGCTGCTGCAGGTACGGCGACGCGAACGTGTTGTCGACGACGAGCAGCGCGCCGTGCTCGTGCGCGAACCCGGCCAGCCGCGCGATGTCGGCGATGTTGAGCAGCGGATTCGTCGGCGTCTCGCACCAGATGACCCGGGTCGTCGGCCGGACCACCGAGCGCAGGGCGTCGAGGTCGTTGAGGTCGGCCGGCGTGTGCTCGACGCCCCAGCGGGAGGCGACCCGGGAGATCAGCCGGAACGTGCCCCCGTACGCGTCACCGCCGAGGATCACGTGCGAGCCCGGCTCGCAGACGGTGCGCAGCAGGGTGTCCTCGGCGGCCAGGCCGGAGGCGAAGGCCATGCCGCGGGTGCCCTGCTCGAGGGCGGCCAGGGCCTCCTGCAGCGCGGTGCGGGTCGGGTTGGCGCTGCGGCTGTACTCGTAGCCGCCGCGCAGCCCGCCGACACCGTCCTGCTTGAACGTGGTGCTCAGGTGCACCGGGACGTTGACCGCGCCGGTGGCCGGGTCGGGCTCCTGGCCGGCGTGGATGGCGCGTGTGTTGAAGCCGCTCATGACTCGACCGTATGCGTCAGACCGGCAGACGTCAGACCAGCAAGGTGGCCCAGCACGTCCTGCCGGGTGACGACGCCCGCGGGCTTGCCGTCGACGTGCACGACCAGGGCGTCGGCGGAGCCGAGCGCGGCGACCGCGGCGCTGACCCCCTCGCCGGACCCGACGATCGGCAGCGGCGCCGACATGTGCTTCTCCACCCGGTCGGCGAGGCTCGCCGTCCCCGCGAACAGGGCGTCCAGCAGCGCCTTCTCGTCGACCGAACCCACGACCTCGCCGGCGGTCACCGGCGGCTCCGCGCGGACGACGGGCATCTGGCTGACGCCGTAGGTGCGCAGGATGTCGATCGCCTCGCGCACCGTCTCGTTGGGGTGCGTGTGGACCAGGGACGGCGTCGCGCCGGACTTCGCCCGCAGCACCTCGCCCACGGTCTCGCCGGCGGTCGAGTCGACGAAGCCGTAGTCGGCCATCCACTTGTCGCTGAAGATCTTGTTCAGGTACCCCCGGCCACCGTCGGGCAGCAGGACGACGACGACGTCGTCATTGGTGAGCGTCGCGGCGGTCTTCAGCGCGGCCACGACCGCCATGCCGCACGAGCCGCCGACCAGCAGCCCTTCCTCGCGGGCCAGCCGCCGGGTCATGGCGAAGGAGTCGCCGTCGGACACCGGGATGATGTCGTCGGCGATCTCGCGGTCGTAGGTCGAGGGCCAGAAGTCCTCGCCGACGCCCTCGACGAGGTAGGGCCGGCCGGTGCCGCCGGAGTAGACCGAGCCCTCGGGGTCGGCGCCGACCACGCGCACCCGCCCGCCGGAGGCCTCCTTGAGGTAGCGGCCGATGCCGCTGATCGTGCCGCCGGTGCCCATGCCCGTGACGAAGTGCGTGATCCGGCCCTCGGTCTGCGCCCAGATCTCCGGGCCCGTGGTCTCGTAGTGCGACTGCGGGTTGGCCGGGTTGGAGTACTGGTCGGGCTTCCAGCCGCCGGGGGTCTCGCGGGCCAGCCGGTCGGAGACGGAGTAGTAGGACCGCGGGTCGGACGGGTCGACGGCGGTCGGGCAGACGACGACCTCGGCGCCGTAGGCCTTCAGCACGTTGATCTTCTCCTGGCCCACCTTGTCGGGGCAGATGAAGATGCACCTGTACCCGCGCTGCTGGGCCACCAGAGCCAGGCCGATGCCGGTGTTCCCGCTGGTCGGCTCGACGATCGTGCCGCCGGGCCGGAGCGCGCCGCTGGCCTCGGCGGCGTCGACCATCCGCACCGCGATCCGGTCCTTCACCGACCCGCCGGGGTTGAGGTACTCGACCTTGGCCAGCACCAGCGGTGCGTCGGGGCCCAGTTCGCGGGTCACCGAGGTGAGCCGGACGAGCGGGGTGTTGCCCACGAGATCCACGACGGACTCGGCGTAGTGCACGGTTCCTCCTCGCACTGGGCGCCGACAGTCGGCGTCCGCGCTCCGCCATTCCATCAGAGGCCCCGGCCGGCATCGGCGAATGCCGGGGACCGACTGCGGGCAGGAGGCGAGCATGACTTCTCCCACCGCCCCGCTTCCCAGCGGCGCCGCGATGCCGCTGGTCGGCTTCGGCACCTGGCAGATCACCGGCCAGGAGTGCTACGACGCCGTCCGCAGCGCCCTGGACGTCGGCTACCGGCACCTCGACACCGCGACGGTGTACCGGAACGAGGAGGAGGTCGGGCGGGCGCTGCGCGACTCCGGTGTCCCGCGGGACGAGGTCTTCGTGACCACCAAGGTGCCGCCGCACGCCGAGGATCCGCGCAAGGCCCTCGAGGAGTCCCTGCAGAAGCTCGACACCGACCACCTCGATCTCTGGCTGATCCACTGGACCGAGTCGAACTCGATCCACGAGGACCTCTGGCGGGTGCTCCTGGAGGCGCGGCAGGCGGGCGGGACGCGCGACGTCGGCGTCAGCAACTACTCCCTCGACCAGCTTGACCGACTCACCGAGGCGTCCGGTCAGCAGCCCGCCGTCAACCAGATCGAGTGGGCGCCGACCCTCTACGACGCGGAGGTCGAGCGGGGCCACGCGGACCGTGGCGTCGTCCTGGAGGGCTACAGCGCCCTCAAGAACAGCGACCTGGACGACGCCGTCCTCCGCGAGGTCGCCGACGCGCACTCGGTGACCCCGGCCCAGGTCGTGCTCCGCTGGCACCTCGAGCACGGCGTCGTGGTGATCCCCAAGTCGGTGACCCCCGAGCGCATCGCGGCCAACGTCGCCATCACCGACTTCTCGCTCACGCCCGCCGAAGTGGCCCGGCTCGACGGACTGGCCGGCGCCTGACCCGGCCTCCTGGACGAGGATGCGGGCATGGTCTCCGACACCCCCCAGCTGCTGGTCGCGCTCTTCGCCTCACCGGTCTCCGAGGTCCTGCTGCGCTGGGGAGCCGAGCTCGGCTTCCGCACGGTGCTGGTCGAGCCGGAGGCATCGCGCGTTCCTGCGGAGACCGCGGACGTCACGGTCGGCTCCTTCGCCGAGCTGGACGCCGAACTGGCGGGCGGGCACGCCGACGTCGTCGTCACCGACCACCACCGCGACGAGCTCGGGGAACTGCTCCGGGACGCGCTGGCCCGCCCCGCACGCTGGGTCGGGGTGATGGGCAACCCGCGGCACGAGGGGCCGCACGTCGCTGCCCTCACGGCGCTCGGGGTCCCGCCGGACGAGATCGCCCGCGTGCACCGGCCGATCGGTCTGGACATCGGCTCGAAGGCGCCCGCGGAGATCGCGCTGTCGACGCTGGCCGGCCTGCTCGCCGACCGCCACGGCCGCAGCGGCGGTTTCGTCCACCGTGGCTGAGGACGTCCTCCTCGGCGCCGATGTCGGCACCAGCGGGCTGAAGCTGCTCGCGCTCGACCGCACCGGTCGGGTGGTCGCCGAGGCCGAGCGGGGTTACGCGGTCGACCGGCCGGGTCCCGGCCGCGCGGAGACCGACGTCGGCAGCTGGCGGCAGGCGTTCGACGAGGCGCTGGCCGCGGTGAGCCCGGCGCTGGCCGGCGCTCGGGTGCTCGCGCTGGGGCTGTCGGGTCAGATGCACGGCACGGTCCTCGTCGATGCGGACGGCGAGGCGCTGCGGCCCGCGATCCTGTGGGCCGACTCCCGCGCCGGAGCGGAGCTGGACCTCTGGCGGTCGCTGCCGGAGGGCGCCCGGGCGGCGCTGGCCAACCCTCTGGTGCCGGGGATGACCGGCCCGGTGCTCGCCTGGCTGGCCCGGCACGAGCCGCGGGCCCTGGATCGGGCCGCCGCCGTCCTGCTGCCCAAGGACGCGCTCCGGGCGACGCTGCTGCCCGGCTCCCCGCATGCGACCGACCGGAGCGACGCCTCGGCGACGCTGCTCTGGGACGTGACCACCGATGACTGGTCGACACCGGCGGTCGCCGCCGCGGGCATCGACCCGGCGTTGCTGCCCGCCGTGGGTCCCAGCGACGAGGTCGTGGGGACGGCGACGCTGCCGGTGGGGGACGTGCCCGTCGTGACGGGTGGCGCCGACACCCCGCTGGCCCTCCTGGCCGCCGGCACTCCGGTGGCCCAGGTGAACCTCGGCACCGGCGCCCAGCTGCTCCGGCCCGGCTGGGTGCCGCAGCCGGTCGCCGAGCCCGTCGTGCACGGTTACGCCGACGTCGCCGGTGGCTGGTACTCGATGGCGGCGCTCCAGAACGGCGGCTCGGCGTGGGAGTGGGTCGGCGGCGTGCTCGGGATGTCCGTGACCGACCTGTTCGCGGCCGCCGGGGCCACCGGGGCCGGCGCCGGGGGAGTGACGTTCCGGCCGTTCCTCTCCGGCGAGCGCGGCGGGATCGCGCGCCCCACCGACCGCGGCGGTTGGAGCGGGCTGCACCCGGGAACCACCCGCGCCGACCTGGCCCGGTCGGCCGTCGAGGGCGTCGCGTTCGCGATCGGTGCGGCCTTCCGGCTGCTGGACGTCCCCGACAGCGACGAGCCCGTGGTGCTCACCGGCGGGGGCGCGCGCCCGGCCGTCGTCCGGCAGCTGCTCGCCGACGTGCTGCGCCGACCGGTCCGGTATCTGCCGCTGCGCAGCGCCTCGGCGATCGGGGCGGCCCTGCTGGCCGGTCGCGGCGCAGGAGCGGACGTCGTCCCGGCCCTCCCCGCAGGCGAGGTGGTCGAGCCGCGGCAGGACACCGGACTGGAGCGAGCGGCCGACCGCTGGACCCGCACCTAGCCGGCGAGCTCGATCCGCTCGGAGGTGAGCTGCAGGTCGTCCTCCCAGGGGCCGCCGTCGCGCGACATGGTGCCCCGGGCGTCGAGTCGGCCGCCGTCGCCGGCGACGGTGACGACCATGCGCTGGGCGAAGCTCGCCTCGTCCCGGTGCCATGACACCTCGCCGTCGCCCACCTCGACGGTGTACCGGCGGGAGACGCCCCGCTCGTCGAAGTAGAGCATCGTGACGGTGCCGGCGGCGTCGTCCGAGCCGATGACGGCCACGCCGCTGGGGATCCCCGGCTCGTCGATCTCGGAGCGCATCAGCACGAAGGCGCCGCCCTCGTGCCAGGCGAACGAGGTACGGCCGTGGAAGGTCGTTCCCGGCGCCAGCGGATGGGTCCCGGTCGTGCGCCAGTCGCCCAGCAGCGGCGCCAGCGCTGCCAGGGCGGGGTTGGGTCGCCGTGCCTCCCGCCCGATCGGCGTCGTCACGCCCAGCCTCCTCGGCCGCCGCCCCGCCGACTCAGCAGCACCCACGCGATGACCGGGCCGAAGAGCGCGAACGGCAGCATCCGAGCCTGCCACGGCTTCGGGTCCTCACCGAAGCTCTCGGCCACCTGACCGGTCAACCGCATGCTGAGGAGCAGCACCGCCGCGACGACGGCCACCACCAGGACTGCGGCAGCCACGTCGTTCACGACGACACGGTAGTGCTCAGGCCGGTCCATCCGTGGCCGGGATGCGCAGTCGTGACAGGGCCGCGTCGTGCAGCACACCGTTGCTGGCCAGCGCGCTGCCGCCGCCCGGGCCGGGGGCGCCGCTGAGGTCGGTGAACCGCCCCCCGGCCTCCCGGACGATCACGTCGAGCGCGGCCAGGTCCCAGAGCGACACCTCCGGCTCGCAGGCGATGTCCACCGCGCCCTCGGCGAGCAGGCAGTAGCTCCAGAAGTCGCCGTAGGCGCGGGTGCGCCAGACCGAGCGCGTCAGGTCGAGGAAACCGTCGAGGGCGCCGCGCTCCTCCCAGCCGGACAGGCTGGAGTAGGACAGGCTCGCGTCGCCGAGGTCGGTGACCTCCGAGACCCGGCAGCGCGTGGCCGATTCCAGCCGCCGGCCGGTCCAGGCGCCGACGTCCTTGGCCGCCCACCACCGCTTGTTCAACGCCGGCGCCGACACCAGGCCCACCACCGGCTCGTCGCCGTCGAACAGGGAGATCAGGGTGGCCCAGACCGGCACGCCGCGGACGAAGTTCTTCGTGCCGTCGATCGGGTCGAGCACCCAGCGGCGCGGCCCGTGGCCCGTCGTCCCGAACTCCTCGCCCATGACGGCGTCCCGGGTCCGCGCGCGGCTCAGGGTGATCCGGAGCATCTCCTCGACGGCGCGGTCGGCGTCGGTCACCGGCGTCAGATCGGGCTTGGTGTCGACCTTGAGGTCCTGCGCCTTGAAGCGGTCCAGGCTGATCGAGTCGGCCTGATCGGCCAGCACGTGCGCCAGCCGCATGTCCTCGGAAAAGCCCCGGCCGGATGTCATGGACACCGAACCTAGCCGGGGATCAGCCGAATACCGCTGAACTGACCCCACTCGGTCCTTCGTACTCGCGGTCGTCGATCTTCCTCAGGGCTTCGAGGACCTCCTCGTCGCCCCCGTGACTCTCGGCGTGCCGGACGATGTCGTCCTTGCTCGCGGGATAGTCGATGCCCGAGAGGACCTTCTGGATGTCGACAGGGCTCACCATGACGCGGGGGTACCCGGGCGCCCGACCGGGGATGCGCCGATACCGTCGGGTCGTGGACGCCCGCACGACGGACGCGGCGACGATCGTCGGCCTGCTGGCCGACCCGACGCGGCTGCGGGTCGTCGCCGCGCTGGCCCTCGGCGCCGGAACCATCGAGGAGGTGGCCCAGGCCGCCGATCTCCCGCTCAAGGACGTCGCCCTGGCCGCCCGCCGGCTGGCCCGCGCGGGACTGGTGCAGCGCGACGGGCACGCTCTCGCCCTGCACACCGAGCGGTTCGGAGCCGCGGCCCGGGCGGCGGCCGAGGCGGCGCCGCGCCCGGAACCGCTGTCCGACGACCCGGCCGAGGACGCCGTCCTGTCGGCGTTCGTCCGCGACGGCCGGCTCGTGGCCATCCCGCCCCGGCGCAGCAAGCGGCTCGTCGTCCTGAACCACCTGGTGCGGGTGTTCGAGCCCGGCATCCGCTATCCGGAGCGGGAGGTGAAACGCGCTGCTGGCCGTGTGGCATGCCGATGTCGCCGCACTCCGCCGATATCTGGTCGATGAGGGGTTGCTGACCCGGGAGGCAGGCATCTATTGGCGCAGCGGCGGGCGGGTCGACGTATGACGGTCGCGGCCTGATGGACCGCCAGGTGTTCGCGTACTCGGGCATCCTCGAGCCGCGTCCGGGGGAGCCGGGCAACCTCCCGCTCGTCGAGTTCGCCCTGGACCTCGGCCGGACCCGCTGGCTGTGGGACGGCGCGGTGCGGCTCTGCTACCTGCCGACGGCGGTCGGCGACGACCCCCGCGCGATCGCCGTCCACGAGCAGGTCTTCGGTGACCGCGAGGACGTCGACTTCTCCGTGCTGCGGTTGTTCCCGGGCCCGAGCGTCCCCGACGTCCGCAAGCACCTGCTCCGCCAGGACGTCGTCCTGGTCGAGGACGGCAGTCTGGTCAACCTCCTCGCGGTCTGGCGGGCGCACGGGATGCAGGAGGTCCTCACCGAGTGCTGGGAGGAGGGCATCGTCCTCACCGGCTCGGGCGCGGGCAGCCAGATCTGGCACGCCGGCGGTCCGACGGGCTCCCTGTCGGATCAGCTCGAGCCGTTCGCCGACGGGCTCGGCATCCTGCCGTTCAGCAACGGGGCGCACCACGACTCGCCGAAGCGCCTGCGCGCTCCCTACCGGCGGATGGTCGCCCGCGGTGAGCTGCCGCCCGGGTACGGCACGGAGGACGGCGTCGGCCTGCACTTCGTCGGCACCGCGCTGGAGGACGTGGTGACCGTCCGCCCGTCGGCGCGGGCGTGGCACCTGCGGCCCAACGGCCGCGGCGGCTGCACGGAGAGCCCGGTGGAGACCAGATTGTTGGCATAGGCCCCTCGCAGGATCCGCCGCGAGCTTGCGAGCGGTGGGGGCGAGGGGTGTTTACCAGCCGGGGCCGACCTGACCGACCGCGCCGAGCAGCACCCGGAGTGCGGCCAGCTGTTCGGTGCGCGCGGGCGGCCCGGCGGCGGCCCAGGCGTCGAGCGCGCACTCCGGGTCGTCGGCCGTGTGGCCGCACATCGGCGGACAGTCGACCGCCGCCTCGTTGAGCTCGTCGAAGGCGGCCAGGACGTCGTCGGCGGTGACGTGGGCGAGGCCGAACGACCGGATGCCCGGGGTGTCGATCACCATGCCGCCCTGGGGCAGGTCGAACAGCACGACGGACGACGACGTGTGCCGTCCCTTGCCGATCTTGCTCACGTCGCCGGTGGCGCGGAACGCGTCGGGCACGAGCCGGTTCACCAGAGTCGACTTGCCGACACCGGACTGGCCCACGAGCACGCTGATCCGCAGTGCCAGCCGGTCGAGCAGGTCGTCCAGCGGCAGCTCCCGCGAGATCGCGACGGCGTCCAGGCCGAGCCCGGCGTACCGGTCGAGCAGCGGCTGGGGGCTCGCGAGGTCGGTCTTGGTGAGGCACAGCAGCGGCTCGAGGCCGCCCGCGTAGGCGGCGACGAGGCAGCGGTCGAGGAACCCGTACGCGGGCTCCGGGTCGGTCACCGCCGTGACGACGACCAGCAGGTCGGCGTTGGCCACCACGATCCGCTCCGTGGGGTCGGTGTCGTCGGCGGTGCGCCGCAGCGACGTCGTCCGCTCCTCGATGGTGACGATGCGGGCGAGCGAGTCCGTGCGGCCGCTGGTGTCGCCCACGATGCGCACCCGGTCGCCGACGACGACCCCGTGCTTGCCGAGCTCGCGGGCGCGCATGGAGGTCACGTCCACGGGCCCGCCGTCGGGGCCCTCGACGCGGACGGTCATGCGACCGCGGTCGACGGCGACGACCAGGCCGGGGACGGCGTCGGCGTGGGTGGGCCGGGTGCGGGTGCGGGGGCGCGAGCCCTTGCGGCCCGGTCTGACCCGGACGTCGTCCTCGTCGGAACGACTGTCGTACTTGCGGCCGCTCAGGAGACGACCCCCGCCGGCTCGCCCAGCAGCCCGTTCCAGCGCTCGACGAAGTCGGGCAGCGTCTTGGCGACGGCGCCGGGGTCGGCGGCCTGGACGCCCTCGATCGCCAGTCCCAGGACGGCGGCGGCGTGGACCATGCGGTGGTCGGCGTAGGAGTCCAGGAGCGCCGGGCGCGGGGGGCCGGGCTCGATGATCAGGCCGTCGGGCAGCTGCTCGACGCGCGCGCCGACGGCGGTCAGCACCTCGTCGAGGGCGTGCAGCCGGTCGGTCTCGTGTCCACGCAGGTGCCCGACGCCGGTGAGCCGGGACGGACCGTCGGCCAGGGCGCACAGGGCGGCCAGGACCGGGGTCAGCTCGCCCACCTCGCCCAGGTCCGCGGCCAGCGGAGTGATGGTTCCCGTGCCGGTGACCTGCAGCCCGTCCGGTGTCCGGGTCACCTCGGCCCCCATGGCGGACAGGATCCGGTCCAGCCGGCCCCCGGGCTGGGTGGTGACCTCCGGCCAGTCGCGCACGGTCACCCGACCACCGGTGACCAGCGCGGCGGCGAGGAAGGGAGCCGCGTTGGAGAGGTCGGGCTCGATGACGACGTCACGAGCGGCGATGGGGCCGGGGGCGACCCGCCAGCCGCGTCCACCGGCACTCACCTGGACGCCGTGCGCGCGCAGCGTCGTCACGGTCATCTCGACGTGCGGCGTCGACGGCATCGAGCCCGCCAGCGACAGGTCGAGGCCGTCGTCGAACCGGGCCGCCGCGAGCAGCAGCCCGGAGACGATCTGGGAGGACTCGCTCGCGTCGACCTCGACGGTCCCGCCCCGGACTCCTCCTGTTCCGTGGACGGTGAACGGCGCCTTGCCACGGCCGCCGTCCTCGATCTCCACGCCGATGCCGCGCAGGCCCGCGATCAGGCCGGCGTTGGGCCGCTCGCGGATGCGGGGGTCGCCGTCGAAGGTGACCGGGCCGGCGGCCAGCGCGGCCACCGGGGGAAGGAACCGCAGCACCGTGCCGGCCAGCCCGGCGTCGATCTCGGCCGGTCCGCGGAGCGCGTATGGCGTCACCAGCCAGTCGTCGCCGTCCCCGGTGATCCCGACTCCGAGGGCGCGCAGGCCGCCGGCCATGAGGTCGGTGTCCCGGGCCCGCAGGGGACGCACGATCCGGCTCGGGCCGTCAGCCAGCGCCGCGACGACCAGTGCTCGCGCCGTGATGGACTTGGAGCCGGGCAGGCTGACGACCGCGTCGACCGGGGTCGAGCGGTGCGGCGTCGTCCAGATCTGGCTCACGGGCTCATTCTGCCCGGAGACGCTCGCCGCACCGCTCACCACCGAGTCAGCCGGCCTGCGGCTTGTCCGCCTTCTTCGCCGGGACCGTGCGCACCAGGCGCCGGTTGGCGAACTCGAACATGGCCAGCTCCGACAGCTCGCGGCCGTAGCCGGAGCGCTTCACGCCGCCGAAGGGCAGCTCGGGGGAGGACCCGGTGGGCTGGTTGATCCACACCATGCCCGCCTCGAGCCGATCGGCCACGGACCGGGCCTGGTCGAGGTCACTGCTCATGACGGTGGCGCCGAGGCCGAAGTCGCTGTCGTTGGCCAGCGCGACCGCCTCGTCGGCGTCCTTCACCTTGTAGACGACGGCCGCGGGGCCGAACAGCTCCTCGCGGAAGGCCCGCATCTCGGGGGTGACGTCGGTGAGGATCGTCGCCTCCACGAACGCGCCCGGATGCTCCGGCCGCTTGCCACCGGCGACGACCGTCGCGCCCTTGTCGATGGCGTCCTGGATCTGCGCGTGCAGGTCCCGGGCCGCCTGCTCCGACGACAGCGGAGCCAGCGACGTCGACGGGTCAGCCGGATCACCCGGGGAGAAGGTCGAGAACGCCTGCTTGAGGCCCTCGACGAAGGGCTCGTAGAACTGCTCGGTGACGATCAGGCGCTTGGAGGCGGTGCAGGCCTGGCCGGTGTTCTGCATCCGGCCCATGGTCGCCGCCTTGACCGTGGCGCCCAGGTTCTCGGCATCGAGGACGATGAACGGGTCGCTGCCCCCGAGCTCGAGCACCGACTTCTTCAGGTACTTGCCCGCCAGCGCGCCGACGGCGCTGCCCGCGCGCTCACTGCCCGTCAGGGTCACCCCCTGGATCCGCGGGTCGGCGATCACCTGCTCGACGTCGGCGATCCGCAGGAAGGTGTTGGTGAACACACCCTCGGGCGCACCCGCGTCGGTGAACAGCTGCTCGATCGCCTCGGCGCACTGCGGAGTGATCTCGGCGTGCTTGAGGATGACGGTGTTGCCCAGCACCAGGTTCGGGCCGGCCACGCGAACCACCTGGTAGAAGGGGTAGTTCCACGGCTCGATGGCCAGCAGGACCCCGATCGGCCGGGTCTCGACGACCGCCTCGCCCTTGCCCATGAGGGGCGTGATGGACGTCGGCTCGAGGAAGCCGGGGCCGTTGTCGGCGTAGTACTTGAGGATCATCGAGCAGAGGTAGAGCTCGCCGGTCGCCTCCTCCTTGCGCTTGCCCATCTCGGTGGTGATGAGGGCGGCGAGGTCGTCGCGCCGCTCGTCCATGAGCTCGGCGGCCCGACGGACGACCGCGGCGCGCTCCTCGACGGGGCGGTTGCTCCACTCCTGGTACGCGGAGTGGGCTCGCCCGATGATCCCGTCGATCTCGGAGGTCTCGGTGAAGGGGAATTCCTTCTCCGTCTCGCCGGTGAACGGGTTGACCGTGGCGTAGCGCCGTTCGGCGCTGTCGCTGGCGGTCTTCGGTTGCTCGGTGGTGGGGCTCTGCGTCGCGGTCACGCCGGAATCCTCGTCTCTCGCTACGACAACTGTGTCGGTCAAGGCCTACCCCGCCCGGGAGAGGTCACGCACAGCGGGTCGCTGTCAGCACCCCGACCTAGAGTCGGGACGACACCCAGCACCGGGGAGGAGCGCCCATGTGCGGTCGCTACGCCGCGAGCCGTAGTCCCGACGATCTCGCGATCGAGTTCGAGGCCGTCCGCGCCGACGGCCAGAAGGCGCTGCCCGCCGACTACAACGTCGCCCCGACGAAGGACGTGTACGTCGTCCGGCACAAGAAGGAACGCGACGCCGAGGGGGCGCCCACCGGCGGTGGTCACCGGGAGCTGCGCGCGGTCCGCTGGGGGCTCGTGCCCTCCTGGGCCAAGGACGCATCCGTCGGCAACCGGATGCTCAACGCCCGCGTCGAGTCGCTCACGGACAAGCCCGCCTTCAAGAAGGCGGCCGCCTCGCGGCGCTGCCTGGTGCCGGCCGACGGCTGGTTCGAGTGGGCGAAGCGGTTGGACTCATCGACCAAGCAGCCGTACTTCATCACGCCGGAGGACGGTTCGGTGCTCGCGATGGCCGGGCTCTGGGAGGTCTGGGGGCGAGGGGAGGACCGGCTCTACACCTGCACGGTGGTGACGACGCCGGCCGTCGGAGCGCTCACCGAGATCCACGACCGCATGCCGCTGGTGCTGCCGCCCGACCGGTGGGCGGCCTGGCTCGACCCGACCCGCGAGGACGTCGAGGCGCTGGCGCAGCCGACGCCACCGGAGCTGGTCGAGACGCTGGAGCTGCGGCCGGTGAGCACCGCCGTGAACAACGTGGCCAACAACGGCCGGGAGCTGGTCGAGCGGGTCGAGTCGGTCAGCGCACCTGCCGACCAGCCGGCCCTGTTCTGATCGCTCAGGCCTGGCGCTCGCGGCCGGTGTCGAAGAACTGCCCGACGTAGGCCCTCGGCGGCAGCGCGCTGGACCGGGTCAGCGAGAAGACCTCTGCGCCGTCCCGGGGCGGGGCGTCGGCCAGGGGGTATGTCTGCGCGAAGTCGCTGAGGTAGGTGACGCCTGCGAACTCCGCGTACTCCGCCGCCTCGGCCGCGGCGCGCGCCAGTGCGTCGTCGAGGCCGGCCGCCTGCCACAGCGTGATCCGCTCCTCGTAGGCGCTGTCGGTCCCGTCCGGCTCGGAGAAGAGGGATCGGACGGCGTACCAGCGGGTGTCCTGCTCGGGGTCCACCGCACGATGATGACCGGCGCCCGGGCGGGCGCTCGACACCGCGTTCACCCTTGCCGCCGACATGGGGATACGAGACCCTGCGGGAACGTGACGGGGGACCGCCCCCGGAGCACCCGGGAGGCCCGATGGCGTGGCAAGCGGCAACCGGGCGCGCCGACCTCACCCCTGGGGTCGGGATACCGATGGGCGGCTTCGCCGTCGGCAAGGGCGCAGGCCCCCGCACGGCGACCGGTACCTACACCCCGCTCCTGGCGCGGGCCGTGGCCCTGTGGGACTCGGGTCGCCCGTACGTCGTCGTCTCCGTCGACCTCCTGGGCTGGTCCACTGCGGCCGCGAACTCGGTGCGGCAGCGCGTGACCACCGCGACCGGACTACCCGCGCCGCAGCTGATGCTCGTCGCGACGCACACGCACAACGGTCCGGCCCTGCCGGACGTCACCCATCCCTGGATCATGTACGAGCTCACCGACACGAGCTCGATCGCGGCGTACCAGCAGCGGGCCAACGACGCAGTCGTCGCGCTGGTGCAGTCCGTGCTCGCCGCCACGCGGACCTCGGTCACGCTGGACTTCGGAAGCACGACGAGCGACTTCTCCGTCAACCGGGAGGGGTTGCCCTACGTCGAGAACGACGTCCCCGTGCTCGTGGCCCGACGCAGCAACGGCCTGCCACTCGCCGTGCTCTACGGCTACGCCACCCACTCGGTGTGCGCCGGGTCGCAACTGCTCTGGGACGGCGACTACCCCTCGGCCGCATCCGGTGCCGTCGAGGGCGTCTTCCCCGGATCGGTGGCCCTGTACCTGCCGGGTGCGGAGGGGGACCAGAACCCGGTCGGCGCCCAGGGATGGGCGCTGCGGCACAGCCGCGGGGTCCAGCTGGCCGGCGCGGTCGTGAACCGGGCGGCCACTCCCGGGCGGGCGTTGACCAGCATCGCCGCGGCCCGGCTGAGCACGGCGACCCTGCCGCTGGACATCTCCCTGGACCCCGGCAACCTGGCCGTCGCCCGCTCGTTCTACCTGGCGCGCGCGGCCAGCACCGCCGTCGCGTACATCGGGCGCCACGCCCAGTGGATGGTCGACCAGATCGATGCCGGCGCGACGTTCCCGACGACCGTGTCCCTCTCGATGCAGGCGTGGCGGTTCACCTCGTCGAGTCCGCTGCGGCTGGCGTTCCTCGGTGGCGAACTGGTCTCCGGCTACGCGGCCTACTTCCGGGGCCGCTACGGCGGTGCGGCCGGCATCCGGCTGGGCGGTGACGGTGCGGGCACCATCACCTACCTCCCGTCGGACGAGCTGCTGCCGCCGATCCGCTCCGGCGGGTCGTACGCGGGCGGATGGGACCCGGACTACCCGGGCCTGCCCAGCGGTGCCATGGCCGTCTACGGACTGCCGGCTCACTTCCTCGCCGGGCCCAACGGGGTCGAGCCGGCGATCATCAACGCGGTGAACGCGCTGCTCGCCTGAGGCGAGGACCCGTCAGCGGCCGATCGCGCCCGTCGTGGCCCGGGTGAGTCGCACGAGGTCGGCCGGCGCCAGCTCGACCTGGAGGCCGCGCTTGCCGGCGCTGACCAGGACCGTGGGGAAGGCCAGCGCCGACTCGTCCACGACCGTGGGCAGCGCCTTCTTCTGGCCCAGCGGGCTGATCCCCCCGAGCACGTACCCCGTCGTCCGCTCGGCGTCCGCGGGGTCGGCCATGGCCGCCTTCTTGCCGCCGGCCGCGGCGGCCAGCGCTTTGAGGTCCAGGGTGCCGGCGACCGGGACGACGGCCACCGTGAGGGCGCCGTCGACGCGGGCCAGCAGCGTCTTGAAGACCTGGCGCGGATCCGCGCCGAGCGCAGCCACCGCAGCCTCCCCGTGGCCCTGATCGGCGGGGTGCTCCGGGTCATAGGGGTGCAGGGTGTGCGCCACCTTCGCCTTGACCAGCACCGCTACCGCCGGAGTCGCCGCCACGGCGTCGCACACTAGCGACAGTCACCGGCGATCTGGCGCGCCCGGGAATGCCGGCCGACCGCCCCTCGGTTGGACCGGCCGTGAGCAGCACCGTCTCCACCGCCCGCCAGCGGCCCGCGCACCGACGGCCCCCCGGCCGTCCCGATGCCGCGCGGCTAGGATCGACCGACGTGGTGCCCCGCGTCAGGGGGGACCGGAGAGGACGGTCGGTGCCCGAGCAGACCGCGGACGAGACGCCCGAGACCAGCGCCGCGAGCGCCCCCATCGGCGCGCCGGTGGACGTTCCCGAAGCGCGCGAGGGCGGCAGCCGCACGGAGGTCGCCGAGACCCGCGCCGAGCGGGACGCGCGCTTCGAGCGGGACGCGTTGCCCTTCCTCGACCAGCTCTACCCGGCGGCCCTGCGGATGACCCGCAACCCGGCCGACGCCGAGGACCTGGTGCAGGAGACCTTCGTGAAGGCCTACTCCGCCTTCCACCAGTTCGCCGAGGGCACCAACCTCAAGGCGTGGCTGTACCGGATCCTGACCAACACCTACATCAACAGCTACCGCAAGAAGCAGCGACAGCCGCAGCAGTACCCCACCGAGCAGGTGCAGGACTGGCAGCTCTACGCCGCCGAGGAGCACAGCTCCAGCGGTCTGCGCTCGGCGGAGATCGAGGCGCTGGACCACCTGCCGGACACCGACATCAAGGAGGCCCTCCAGCAGCTGCCGGAGGACTTCCGCCTGGCGGTGTACCTGGCGGACGTCGAGGGCTTCGCCTACAAGGAGATCGCCGAGATCATGGGCACGCCCATCGGCACGGTGATGTCCCGGCTGCACCGCGGCCGGCGGGGGCTGCAGAAGCTGCTGGCGGACTACGCCCGGGAGCGCGGCTTCGTCCGCGCCGGAGCCGGTGAGGAGGCGAGCCAGTCATGAGCACCGATGCTCCGGGCGCCGGCGAGCCGATCGAGATCCACTCCTGCGACGACGTCCTGTCGCACGTGTTCGAGTTCCTCGACCACGAGACCGGCGACGAGCGGCGCGCGGTGATCGCCGAGCACCTCGAGGACTGCTCCTCCTGCCTGCGGGAGTTCGGCATCGAGCAGGAGTTCAAGGCGCTGGTCCGCCGTCGCTGCGGCGGGGACGCCCCGCCTGCCGGCCTCCGGGAGCGGATCAAGATCCAGCTCACCAGCGTCTCCTTCGAGGAGGACGGGACCCAGGTCAGCGTCGAGCGGATCTCCGCCGAGCGTGACACCCCCGCTTCCTAGCCGCCCAGGCACGACAAGAGCCCCGTCCCGCCGTAGCGGTGCGGGGCTCTTGTCGTTCGGCCTCAGGCGTTGGGCCGCTTGCCGTGGTTGGCGCCGTTCTTCTTGCGAGAGCGACGCTTGCGTCCGCGCTTGGACATCGCTGCCCTCCTCTCGACGTACCGATGGACTCATCACCCGACCGTGGCCTCGCGGACGCCGAACGCGGCGCACGTAATGTGCGCGGCGTCGCCGGGACCGCCAAGCTGACCCGGTAAGCCTCTCACGGGGCGCACCGCTCCTCCGCGCAGTGTCGGGGAAGCGGGGACGGGGGACGCAGGAGGAACGCGCGTGGCGAACATGGGGATCGAGAGCGTTCTCGTGGCCGGTCGGGGACCCGCGGCCTGCGCAGTGATCGCAGGATGCACCCGGCTGGGGGTCAAGGCGGTCGCCGTGCACTCGGAGGCCGAGCGGTCGGCCCGGCACGTCCGGCTGGCCGACGACGCGGTGCTGCTGGGCCCGGCTCCGGCGAGTGAGTCCTACCTGGCCGTCGACCGGATCGTGGAGGCCGCCCGCCGCAGCGGCGTCGCTGCCGTCCTGCCGGTCCCGCCGGCCCTGGCCGGAAACGCCCGGCTCGCCGCGTCGGTGACGGCCGCCGGGCTCACCTGGGTCGGGCCGGACGCCGAGGTGCTGGAGCGGCTCGGCGGCGACGGGGTCGAGCCGGCCAGCGAGCGCGGCTTCCTCGCCTGGGTCGACGCCGACGGCCTGCACTTCACCACCGCCGTCACCCGCGACCGAGCGGCCGGGATCGCCCGGGTGTCCTGGACCCCGCAGGACCCGGTGGAGCTGCCGGCGACCGCGCGGCGGCTGGCCGAGGTGGGCTGGCGCGGGCTGGTCACCGTGGGCATCGCCCCGGACGGCGATCTCGCGGAGGTGGCTGCCGGGTTCTCCCTCGACCTCGCCGTGCTGGAACGCGCGCACGGAGTGGACGCGGTCGAGCTGGCCCTGCGCAGCGCGACCGGTCAGGGCGGTGAGGCGCCGACCGGTACGCCGGCGCGCGCCGCCGTCGTGGTCCAGCTGCGGGCGGGACTTCCGCCGGGGACGCCGGGCACGGTCACCGGCCGGCTGCCCGGCACCGCGCCCCTGCCGCCTCAGGACGACGACGTCGACGTGGTAGCGGTCAGCGGGTATGCGCCGGGCGACCGGCTCGACGGCTGGTACGACGCGCTCCTGGCCACCGTCAGCGCGTCCGGGCCGGACACCGCCACGGCCGCCCGGGCCGCGTCACGGGTCCTGTCCGGCCTGGACGGCGTGGGCGTGCCGCACGACGGCGAGGAGGTCTGCGCCGTCCTGGGCCGGCTGGCCGACGGGAGCAGGGTCTCCCCGCGCTGAGCGCCGTGCTTGGATGACCGTCCCGGGGATCGGCGGAGCGCGGAGGAGGTCCGGTGGCGGTCGAGGAGATCTCGGCGGAGATGGTCTCCAGTGTCTGGAAGGTCCTCGTCGAACCGGGTGCCCGCGTGGCCGCCGGCGACACGCTGGTGATCCTCGAGTCGATGAAGATGGAGATCCCGGTGCTCACCGAGCGCGCCGGCACCGTCCAGGACCTGCACGTGGTCGAGGGCGAGGTGCTCCAGGAGGGCGACCTCATCGCGACCGTGCTTTCGTGAGCCCCCTTCAGGGGCCCGTCCCGAGCGTGCGAGGGGCGGGGGCAAGGGCATTGTGTCCGAGTTACAGGTCCCGCGCGTAGACCAGCAGATCGGTGCCGGGCAGCGGTGACCAGTCGCGCTCCGGCAGCCGGCTGAACCCCAGCCGCTCGTAGAGCCGGTGGGCAGTGGTCATCCGTGGGTCGGTCGAGATGACCATCCGACGCTTGCCCGCCGCCCGCGCACGATCCAGGCAGGCGCTCACGAGCAGGCGTCCGACCCCCTGGCCCCGGGCCGCGGGATCGACGACCAGCATGCGGAAGGCCGCCTCCTCGTCGGAGGTGGTGATCTCCCCGAAGTCGCCGGTCAGGACCAGTGCGACGCTGCCGACGACCCGTCCCGTGACGTCGCGGACGACCAGGAGCTCCGATCGCGCGGCGCGACCGGCGACATCGGCGAGCTGGGGGGTGTAGCCCTCCGACGCCAGCTGACCGTCGACGTACACCCCGACGGTCAGGGCGGCGATGCGGTCGTGGTCCTCCGGCCGGGCACGCTCGACGGAGAGGGCGCTCTGGACCATGCGGCGACTGTATGCGGGCCGCTCTCTAGGCTCGGCGGCACCATGACCAGCCTCTCGGAGCGCCTGACCCGCGGGTCGGCGTCCAGCCCCTCGCAGGTCGACCACGCCCGCCGGCTCGTGGCCGACTGGCAGCTGCTCGCCGACCTGGCCTTCGCCGACCTCACCCTCTGGGTGCCGCTGCCCGACGGCGCCTGGTGGTGCGTCGCGCAGGTGCGCCCCCTGACCGCGCCCACGAGCCGGCCGGAGGATCTGGTCGGCACGGAGGTGGCGGGGCCGGTTGCCGAGCCGTTCGTCGTGGCCCACCGGGAGCGGCGGCCGGTCACCGAGGGAGAGCCCGACTGGTCCGGGCCGGCGCCGCGGCGGCGTGAGGTCATCCCCGTCGGTCACGACGGCGTCGTGGTCGCGGTGCTGGCCAAGGACACGAATCTGGCGGTCACCCGGTCGCCGTCCACACTCGAACTGACCTACCTCGACATCGCCGCCGACCTCTGCCTGATGGTCTCGGCCGGTACCTTCCCGCCGGAGAAGCCGCAGGACGCCGAGATGAGCCCGCGGGTCGGGGACGGGCTGGTCCGGCTGGACGGTTCGGGCCGGGTCACCTACGCCAGCCCGAACGCGCTGTCGGCCTACCGCCGGCTGGGGGTGGACCGTGACCTGGCCGGCGCCGAGCTGGCGCCGCTCACCCGATCCGCCGCCGCCGACCGGGTCGCGGGGGAGGCGGCAGCGGCGGGCATCTCGGCCGCGGTGAGCGGGCGGTTCCCCGACGCCATCGACGTCGAGGGGCACTCGGCCACGATGCTGGTGCGTGCACTCCCGCTGCACGCGCCGGGAGGGGAGGCGGGTGCGCTGGTGCTGGTCCGCGACGTCACCGACGTCCGACGGCGGGACCGGGCTCTGCTCACCAAGGACGCCACCATCCGGGAGATCCACCACCGGGTGAAGAACAACCTGCAGACCGTCGCCGCGCTGCTGCGGCTGCAGGCCCGGCGGATGACCGAGCCGGCGGCCCGCGCAGCCCTCGAGGAGTCGGTGCGACGGGTGTCGTCCATCGCGGTCGTGCACGAGACCCTGGCCGGGAGCCGGGAGGACGTCGTCGACGTGGACGACGTCCTGGACCAGGTGCTGCCCATGCTGGGTGACCTGGCCTCGATCGGGCCGGCGGCGCGGACGCGGCGCATCGGCACGTTCGGCGAGCTGCCTGCGGCGGTGGCCACCCCGCTGGTGCTGGCGGTCACCGAGCTGCTGCACAACGCGGCCGAGCACGCCTTCGCCGACGGCGAGCCCGGGACGATCGAGCTGGTGGCCGAGCGCGCGGGCACCGACCTCGTCGTCCGCGTGCGGGACAACGGCCGCGGCCTGCCGGCCCAGTTCGACCTGTCCTCCAGCGAGGGGCTGGGGCTGCAGATCGTGCGGACGCTCGTCACCAGCGAGCTGGGCGGCAGCCTGTCGATGGGGGAGCCCGCGGACCGCGCGGGCACGGAGGTCGTGCTGGTGCTCCCGGGGGCGGGGCGTCCGCGGCGCTGAGCGCGCGGCCGCTGAACGGCGCCGAGGCCGGCCCGGGAGTCCCGGACCGGCCTCGAGGCGGTCGTTGCGGTGGTGCTGGTCGTCCGGTGGTGCTGTCAGGCGGTGTGCACCCGGGTACGAGCCTGGCGACGCTTCAGTGCGCGCCGCTCGTCCTCGGAGAGGCCACCCCAGACGCCGGAGTCCTGGCCTGAGCGGAGAGCCCAGTCCAGGCACGACTGCACCACGGGGCAGCGACCGCAGACGGCCTTCGCCTGCTCGATCTGCACCACTGCCGGGCCGGTCGTCCCGATCGGGAAGAACAGCTCGGGGTCCTCGTCCCGGCAGAGCGCGCGGTGGCGCCAGTCCATGGCGGTGTTCTCCTCGGTGTCGTCTTTCGGTTTCGGTACTTCAGTCGCCGGCCTCGACCGCAGTGCAGGGCCGACACCGGTTGCCCAGCGCTGGTGGCTCAGCGACTACTTGCTTCTTGTTACCGGCAAGTTGCGTTCTTCTCGTGATGTTTTCACGTAGAGGACGTCTGTCAAGCGAATGGAGGCCGCCGGTTGACCCCGCGTGAGCAACCTCACCACGCTCGTGCTAGGCCCGCCACTCGACGGCGGTCCGCCTGCAGGGGCCCGCCGCGAGCCTGCGAGCGGTGGGGGGCAGGGGGTCCTTCTTCAGGCGATCACGCGCAGCGCTGCCGGCACGTGACGAAGACGCAGGCCGGTGGCGGTGCCGAGGTGGTCGCCGTCGAGCTGCCAGCCCTGGGGACGCGTGGCCACGAGCGACAGCTCCTCCAGGTCGTGCCGGCGGTGTACGCCGCGACCGCGGGGCGCCGGCGTCCGGGCCAGCGTCTGGCGCAGCGTGCGCAGCATCCGCAGCGGGCCCATGCCGCTCATCGCGAACACGTCGAGCCCCGCGTCGAAGGAGGCCTCGGGGGACGGGTTCACCGGCCGGGCGCCCAGGTACGTCCAGGGGCTCACGTTGGAGACCAGGCACAGGAACAGGTCGTCGACGGGCGCCTCGCCCGGCAGCTCCAGCCTGAGGGCCGGACGACGGCGTTCCCGGCCGAGCAGGAACGCGGCGGTGGCCTCGCGGACGTAGAGGGAGCCGGTGGACCGCCGTCCCTCGGCCCGCTGGGCCTCCACCCGCGCGATCACCTCCGCGTCGAAGCCGAGACCGGCGGCGAAGACGAACCAGCGGGGATCACTCCAGCCGCCGGCGCTCGCGTCCGCCGTGCCGGAGGCCTGTGCGGTGCCCAGGGAGACCAGGCGGGTGCGGCCGGCCCGCACGGAGGCGAGGATCTCCGCCGTCGCCTCCACCGGGTCCCGCGAGCGGCCCAGCGCCCGGGAGAACACGTTGGTCGAACCACCCGGGACGACGGCGAGCATCGGCAGGTGCGGCGACGGGCCGCGCTCCAGCAGCCCGTTGACCACCTCGTTCACCGTGCCGTCACCGCCCACCGCGACGACGAGGTCGATGCCTTCCGCAGCGGCCTGGGCGCCCAGCTCGCGGGCGTGGCCACGGTGCTCGGTCTCGGCGACGTCGACCTTGAGCTCGCTGGCGAGGGCGCCGACCAGCACGTCGCGCATCTTGGCGGTGGTGCTGGTGGCCGCAGGGTTGACCACCACGAGCGCGCGCATGGACTCCAGGCTAACCAGGGGGGACCGTCTTTCCGGGGAAGAGCGTGCTTCCGGCACCCGGGCCCCGCGTAATCTCGGGTTCATGACCGAGCCCGCGGGTGTGCCGCCGCAGCCGCCCCGCCGGCGCTCCGAGCGCCTGCTGGGAGGCGCGGCCGAGCCGTCCGCCCCCCGTCCCGATCGCCCCCGAACCGAGGCTCCGCGGATGCTGCGCTGGGCCGCGGTGGTCGTCGGCATCGAGGCGGCAGCGCTGGCCGTCGTGGCGCTGTGGCTGCTCTACCTGGTGATCACGAGCACCGCGGCGAGCGTCGGGGCGGCCCTCGGGGAGGTCGTCTTCGTCGCCGCCGGCTCGGCGGTGCTGGCCGCGGCCGGGCTCGGGCTGTGGCGGGTCGCCGGCTGGGCCCGCGGGCCGGTCGTCGTCCTCCAGCTGCTGCTCGCGGCACTGGCGTACACGACGGCGTTCGACGCCGGCCGGCCCGCGATCGGGCTGCCGGTGCTCCTGCTCGTGGCCGCCGAGCTCTACCTCCTGGCGACGCCCGAGGCGCGGCTGGCCTATCTGGAGCGCTGACCCGGGTTCAGACCAGTTCGATGACGTCGGCGATCGAGTCGAGGATCCGGCTCGGGCGGAACGGGAACCGCGCGACGTCGGCCGCCTGGGTCGAACCCGACAGCACCAGCACCGTCTCCAGCCCGGCCTCGATCCCCGCGACGACGTCGGTGTCCATCCGGTCGCCGACCATGATCGTGGACTCCGAGTGCGCCTCGATCCGGTTCATCGCGCTGCGGAACATCATCGGGTTGGGCTTGCCTACGAAGTACGGGTCGGCCCCCGTGGCGCGGGTGATCATCGCGGCGACGGAGCCGGTGGCCGGAAGCGGCCCCTCCGGGGAGGGGCCGGTGACGTCGGGGTTGGTGGCGATGAACCGCGCGCCGTTCCCGATCAGCCGGATGGCACGCGTGATCGCCTCGAAGGAGTACGTGCGGGTCTCCCCGAGGACGACGTAGTCGGGGTCGGTGTCGGTGAGCGTGTAGCCGACCTCGTGCAGCGCGGTCGTCATGCCGGCCTCACCGATGACGTACGCCGAGCCGCCGGGCAGCTGGGTCGCGAGGAAGTCCGCGGTGGCCAGCGCGGACGTCCAGATCGATTCCTCCGGCACGTGCAGCCCGGCGCGGACCAGCCGGGCGGCGAGGTCGCGGGGCGTGAAGATCGAGTTGTTGGTGAGCACGAGGAAGCGGCGATCGCGCGCGACGAGCCGCTCGAGGAACTCCGCGGCGCCGGGAAGTGCCTTCTCCTCGTGCACCAGCACGCCGTCCATGTCGGTGAGCCAGCACTCGATGGGTCCGCGTTCGGTGGTCATCGGTCGCTCCGGGGTTCGGCGAAGTCGGTCAGGGCGCCGTCGGTGAGACGGAAGACGGTCCAGCCGTCCATGGGAACGGCGCCGGCGGCCTTGTAGAAGTCGATCGACGGGGTGTTCCAGTCGAGCACCGACCACTCCAGCCGCGAGTAGCCGCGCGCGACGCAGACGGCGGCCAGCGTGCGCAGCAGCTCCCGGCCCAGCCCCGTGCCGCGGTGGGCGGGGGAGACGTAGAGGTCCTCGAGGTAGATGCCGTGGGTGCCGCGCCAGGTGGAGAAGTTCAGGAACCACAGGGCCATGCCGACGACCTGGCCCTCGTGTTCGGCGACATGGCCGAACAGGGCGGGAGAGTCACCGAACAGGGCGGCCGTGAGCTGCTCCTCGGTCAGCCGCGCCTCGTGCAGCGCCTGCTCGTAGTCGGCCAGCTCGCGGACCAGCGCGACGACGGCCGGGACGTCGGCGGGCCGAAGGGGCCGGACCGTCACGAGAGGACCTCCTTGAGCTTGGCGGGCAGGAACCGGGCGAGCGGGGCGACGATCGGGAGCAGGAGCGGCGCGAGCAGGTAGCCGTAGGCGAGCGCGACGCCCGTGACGGTCGGTATCAGTACGAAGCCGACGACCAGCACGATCGCGAGGGCGATCAGCCCGTACGGGCGGCCGCTCTTCGGGCTGACCAGTGACCGGAACGACCGGAAGCGGACGTTGCTCACCATCAGCAGGGCCGGGACGACGATGACCAGCAGCACCCACAGCCGGTCGCGGCCCTGCATCTGGGCGCCGAACGCGAAGACCGACGCCAGGACGACGCCCGCCGCGCCGGGGCTGGGCAGGCCGGTGAAGTAGCGCTTGTCGGCCGTCGGGTCGACCGTCGTGTTGAAGCGGGCCAGCCGGATCGCCGCGCAGGCCAGCCAGATGAAGCAGGCGATCCAGCCCAGGGGGTCCCACTCGTCGCGCCCCTGGGAGAACAGGGTGAACGCCAGCAACGCCGGCGCCAGCCCGAAGGACACCAGGTCGGCGAGGGAGTCGAACTGCAGGCCGAACGGGGTGATCGCGCCGACCAGCCGCGCGACCGCGCCGTCGGTGATGTCGAAGATGATCGAGAACCCGATCAGGACGGCGGCCAGCCGGTACTCCCCGCGGATCGACAGCAGGATCGCGAAGAAGCCGCAGAACATGTTGGCGAGCGTGAACAGACTGGGCAGGAACGCGAGCGCCCGGCGTCGGGTGCCGCGCACCGAACCGCGCACGAACGGCACGGTGCGGGAGCGCCTGGTCGCTGGCATCGGTCGGGCCTCCCTCACGCGGACGCGGGCCACTGCGCGATGACGGTCTCGCCGCCCCGCACGCGCTGGCCCTTGGTCACGGTGATCGTGCACTCCGGAGGCACGAAGACGTCCATCCGCGAGCCGAACTTCATCAGGCCCATCCGCTCGCCGGTCGCCAGCCGCTGCCCGGTGCCGGTCCGGGTCACGATCCGACGGGCCAGCACGCCCACGATCTGCCGGAAGACGACGGTCCGCCCGCCGTCGCGCAGCCAGAGCTCGCTGCGCTCGTTGCGGTGCGCGGACTCCTTGCGGTAGGCGGCGAGGAAGCTGCCCTTCCGGTAGGAGTACTCGACGACGTCGCCGCGGTAGGGCGAACGGTTGACGTGCACGTCGACGACCGACAGGAAGACGCTCACCTGCTGCCAGTCGCCCTCGGGGGCGACGCCGGGCTGCGGCTCCCCGGCGACCATCACCACGCCGTCGGCGGGGGACACGACGTCGTCGGCCGGCGGCGGCGTGGTGTCGCAGCGCCGGTCGGGGTCGCGGAAGAACAGCGCCATGTAGGCCGACAGGCCCAGGAACGGCCACGCGATCCACCGTGGTGCCCCCCGCCGTCCGGCCGCCGTGGCGAGGGCTGCGGGGACCAGGGGTCCGGTGATGAAAGGCCACCCGGCCCGGTCGATGCGCATGGTGTCCCGAACGTTACCGGCCGCCCCCGCGGTCGGTTCGGACCTGCGGCCGTACCGGACCCGAGGCGCGGAGGGGATCGGCCCCCTGCTCGCTGACCCGGCCACGCGGGGGACCGCCGTACCAGTCCAGGCAGACCATGGTGGCGTCGTCCCGGAGATCGCCGCCGGTGGCGTGGAGCACCGCGGCGCCGAGCTCGTGGACGACCTCCCGCGGATGCAGGTCGGCGCTCGCGGCCAACGCCGCCGCGACGTCGAGCGACGCGGCATTGCGTTCCTGCATGCCGTCGGTGAGGAACACGATCCGGTCGCCCGGCTCCAGCGGGAAGTCCTGCAGCTCGAAGGACTTGCCCGGGAGGACGCCGAACGGCGGGTCGATCCTCAGATCGATCTCCTCCACCCGGCCGTCGCGGAGCCGGAGCGGGAGGGTGTGCCCCGCATTGACGATCGCCGCCTTCCCGGTCTCCAGGTCGACGCGGAGCAGCTGTCCGGTCACGAACTGCCCGGTGGCCGCGTTCTGCGCCAGCGACTCGTTGGCGTAGGCCGCCTGCTCGCCGAGGTCCATGCCGGCGCGCCGGCCGTTGCGCAGGCTGCCGACCAGCAGCGTCGCCAGCAGCGCGGCCTCGACCTGGTGCCCGACGGCGTCGGTGATCGAGAGCTGGAGGCACTCCCGGTCGAGGCTGTAGTCGAAGGTGTCCCCGCCCACCGAGCTGGCCGGCTCGAGCCAGCCGGCGAGGGTGAACTGGCCTGCCTCGCACGTGTAGGACGCCGGCAGGAGCCGTCGCTGGATCTCCGCGGCGAGCGCGAACGGGGTGGATCGCTGGCCCCACTCGAAGACGTCGGTGTGCCGGCGCGCGGCGATCACGACGTAGGCGAGGGCGTGCGCGGCGCTCCCGATGTCGAGGACCTCGTCGGGCGAGGGGTAGCGCGGCACGTCCAGCTCGAGCAGCCCGATGGCATCCCCTCGATCGGTGACGGGGACGATGAGCTGGGCGCCGTCCCCCCTCGCCTCGATGTCCGACCGCTGCGTGCGGAGCACCCGCTCGTACCGGGTCCCGGCCAGGGGGAGGGTCCTGGCCTGCTCGCGGCCGTCCCGGCTCCGCGTTCCGGCGACGAGTTCGGTCGTGGTGAGCCGGACGACGGCCCGACCGCTGAAGTCGGCCACGAGCAAGGTGACCGCCGTGGCGTCGACCATCACGCCCAGCTCCGCCGCGACGACCTCGACGGCGTCGATGGGGGCCGCGGCCTCGACCTTCTCCAGGAGTGCGCCGACATCGATCACGTGGTCCTCCGACCCGCTCGGTGTGCAGACCCGGAGGCCGCGGGGCCATCACGACGCTGCCGGGCCGCCCGAGCACGGGCGGCCCGGCAGCGTCGTGGCCCCGTCCCGAGGCTCGCTCCGAGCGTGCGAGGGGTGAGGAGGACGGGGTCCTTCCTCAGGCCGCGGCCTTGGTCTCCCAGAAGATCTTGTCGATCTCGGCGATCATGTCGAGGAGCTTCTGCCCCTCCGCCGGGTCCATGCTGCCCTTGCCGCCGGCCGCACCGGCCTGCTTGGTGGCCTTGTTGAACAGCTCGTGCAGCTGTGGGTACTTCTCGAAGTGCGGGGGCTTGAAGTAGTCGGTCCAGAGCACCCACAGGTGGTGCTTGACCAGCTCCGCGCGCTGCTCCTTGATCAGGATGGCGCGGGTGCGGAAGACCGGGTCCTCGTTGCCCTGGTACTTCTCCTGGATCGCCTTGACGGACTCGGCCTCGATGCGGGCCTGAGCCGGGTCGTAGACGCCGCACGGGAGGTCGCAGTGAGCGGACGCCTCCACGGCGAAGAACATGCGGGTGAAGCGCATGGACGTGCCTCCGGATGTCGTGGGGTTGGGTCGTCTGCGACCCTACCCGCGGTGATCGACAACGACAGTCCGGGAGGCGCGGTCCCGGAACCGCTCCCATCGCTGCCGGCTGCATGGGGCACGGCGGTGGTGCGGGGGCCGTCCATGGCTCCCACCCTGCGCGCGGGCGACCGGCTCCTGGTGCGGCGAGTGCAACGCGCCGACCGGATCCGCCCGGGCGACGTCGTCCTCGCCCGTTTCCTGTCGCTGCCGGACCTGCTCGTGGTCAAGCGGGTGCGCCGGGCGGTGCCCGGTGGGCACTGGGTCGAAGGGGACAACCCGCTGGTCACCGACGACAGCCGCGCATTCGGGACGGCGGTGGTCGTCGGCCGGGTCGTCCTGCGGCTCTGGCCGCGGCCGGGGCGATTGCGTCTCCCGCCGGCTCCCTAGCGGAACAGCAGCCGGCGCAGCGCCTCCTCGAGCCGGCCGCGAGCGTCCTGCGCGGCGGCGCGCGTCCGCCAGGCGACGATCCCGTCCGGCCGGACGAGGACGGCGCCGTCGGCACCCGTGCCGTAGGCGACCGGGAAGGCCCCGTCCCGGTCGACCAGCGAGCCGTCGGCTGCGACCCGGTGGGCGACCAGGGGCAGACCGACGGCCTCGGCCGCGGGGCCCGCGGCGTCGCACCAGGCCTGCCCGCGCGGTCCGGCGAGCAGGACGAAGCCCCGTCCGAACACGTCCAGCAGGGAGTGCGGAGCGCCGTCGGACTCGACGACGAGGTGCGGGGCGCGGCTGCCCGGCCGGCCACCGGGCTGCCGGGGATCGACGACGACCGCGCCGTCGTCCTCCTCGTCGGTCGCCACGGCTGCCGACCGGTAGACCGGACCCAGCTCGATCGAGGCGTCGTCCAGGGGAGCGGCCATGTCGTCCCGCGGCAGCGAGGGGTCGACGCGCAGGACGTAGCGTGTGTAGGCCTGCTCCACGACCATGCTGCTGACGGGTCGGCGCTCGGGGTCGTAGGTGTCGAGCAGCCCCTCGCCTGCGGTGCCGTCGAGAACCGCGGCCAGCTTCCAGGCCAGGTCGTGCGCATCGGCGACGCCGGTGTTGCCGCCGAACCCACCGGTCGGCGGCATCACGTGCGCGGCATCGCCGGCCAGGAACACGCGCCGGTCGCGGAACGTCGAGGCCCACGCGGCGGCCGCGCTCCATCGCTGGACGTTGTCGACCTCGACCTGGATGTCCTCGCGTCCGAGCGCCTTGCGCACCAGCTCCACGCAGCGTGCCGCGTCGAGGTCGACGGCGACGTGGGTGTCCCGGCCGCCGTCGGGGTCCGTGGTGGAGAAGACTGCGAGAAAGCCCGAGTCGCCGGTGATCGAGAAGCGGAAGAATCCCAGCAACTCCGGGTGGTTGACGTAGACGACGCTGAGATTCCGGCCGCCGATCAGTTCCCGCATGTCCGCGTGGAAGTAGATGGTCACGCAGTCGGCGAACGCGCCACGCCCCTCCTGCCCGATCCCGGCGAGCTCCCGCACGCGGCTGTGCGCACCGTCGGCGCCGACCAGGTACTGGGCCACCACCGTCTCCTCGGGTCCGCCGTCGCGGGCTCGGATGGTGCAGGTGACGCCTCCGTCGTCCTGCTCGAGATCCAGGAGCTCGGTGGCGTAGCGGTGCTCGGCTCCGCGGTCCTGCGCGGCCTGACGGAGCAGCGGTTCGAGTCCGATCTGGGTGATGAACAGGCGGGACGTCGGGCTCAGGTGCTCGACGCCCTCGTTGAAGTGCCGGAAGAAGTACGTCGACTCCGCCTCGGGGGCGGAGAGGTGCTGCACGGAGACGATCGCCCCGTTCTGCTCGAACTCCTTCTCCGCCGCGGCCTCCACCGCGGACTGGAGTCCGACGCTGCGGAAGATCTCCATCGTCCGCTGGTGGAACGACGCGGCACGGGGGTGGACCGCCGTGCCCCGGTGCCGCTCGACGAGCAGGTGGGGGACGCCGGCCGAGGCGAGCAGCACGGAGGTCGACAGCCCGACGAGGCTGCCACCCACGACGACGACGGGAACCTGCTGCGCGCTCACGGCGGCTCCTCCTGGGCGGACAACTGTCCGCATCGCGGACGACGGTGGTGGCTGAGACCGTGGCCCCGCCTCGCGGACGTGTCAAGGGTCACGTCGACGTCTCGGTGCCCGGCTCCCGGACGGGCTGCAGGTCCCGCCCCGGATTACGCTGCCGGAACCATGAGCACGGGTACCGAGCAGGACAGCACGCCCGACCGCTTCGCCGACGACCCGGCCTTCGCGGTGCACGAGGGCGGCAAGCTGTCGGTCGTACCGACCCGCTCGATCGACTCGATCGCCGACCTGGCACTGACGTACACGCCCGGCGTCGCCCGGGTGTCCAGTGCGATCGCGGCCGAACCGGAGCTGGCCCGGCGGTTCACCTGGGCGTCCCGCGTCGTCGCGGTCGTCTCCGACGGCTCGGCGGTGCTCGGCCTCGGCGACATCGGGCCCGCGGCGTCGCTCCCGGTGATGGAGGGCAAGGCCTGCCTGTTCGCCGAGTTCGGCGGGCTGTCGGCGGTGCCCGTCGTGCTGTCGACCAAGGACGTCGACCAGATCGTCGAGTCGGTGGCCGCGATCGCGCCGTCCTTCGGCGGCATCAACCTCGAGGACATCAGCGCGCCGCGCTGCTTCGAGATCGAGGCCCGGCTGCGCGAGCGGCTGGACATCCCCGTCATGCACGACGACCAGCACGGCACGGCGATCGTCGTCCTGGCGGCCCTGCGCAACGCCGCGAAGGTGGTGGGCCGTGAGGTCTCCGACCTGCGGGTGGTGGTCGCCGGGGCCGGCGCCGCCGGGGTCGCCTGCACGAAGATCCTGCTCGGTGCCGGGATCGGGGACATCGCCGTCGCCGACTCCAAGGGCATCCTCCACGCCGGACGGGCCGACCTGACGCCGATCAAGCAGTGGCTGGTCGACCACACCAACCGGGCCGGTCACGCGGGCACCATGGTCGACGCCCTGCGCGACGCCGACGTCTACCTGGGGCTGTCCGGCGGCTCGGTGCCCGAGTCGGCCATCGCCACGATGGCGCCGAACTGCATCGTCTTCTCCCTCGCCAACCCGATCCCCGAGGTGGATCCGGACATGGCGGCGAAGTACGCGGCCGTGGTCGCCACCGGGCGCAGCGACCTGCCCAACCAGATCAACAACGTGCTGGCCTTCCCGGGCATCTTCCGCGGGGCCATCGACGCCGGCGCGCGCAGCA
The DNA here is from genome assembly GCF_057628075.1 of Blastococcus sp. OS1-29. Taxonomy (NCBI): domain Bacteria; kingdom Bacillati; phylum Actinomycetota; class Actinomycetes; order Geodermatophilales; family Geodermatophilaceae; genus Blastococcus; species Blastococcus sp. OS1-29. Next base: position 245,191 of record NZ_JBXXJK010000005.1, on the reverse strand, counting down.
TCACCGAGGACATGAAGCTGGCCGCGGCGGACGCCATCGCCGGCGTCGTCGGCGACGAGGTGCGTGCCGACTACGTGGTGCCCAGCCCGCTGGACCGGCGCGTCGCCGAGGCCGTCGCCGCGGCCGTCGGGGAGTGCGCGCGCCGCGAGGGCGTCACCCGCTGATCCGGTAGACGAGGTCGAGGACGCCGGACAGCAGGCGCTCGGCCACCGGCCGGGGGAGCGCGGCCACCAGCGCATGCACGGGCGCCATGCGGTCGGGCAGCCGGCCGCCGCCCACGCCCGCCACCTCCAGCAGCGCGTCCACCTCGGCCACGGTCAGCGTGGCCGGATCGATCGTCGCGGCAGCCGCCACCAGGTCGGGATCGGCGACCGGCCGGGGGAGCGCCGCGGCGGCGCGGGCGGCGTCCCCGAGGTCGGACAGCAGGGCCGGTACGCGCCCCGCGGTCGCTCCGGTCACCGTGAGGTGCAGCGTCGCCGGCATTTCGCCGTCGGGCTGTGCGAACGGTGGCTGAGGCTGCAGCAGCCAGCCGCGCGCGGTCATCTCGTCGGCGAGATTGAGCACGTCGACGCCGTCGTCGGCGAGGGCCACCAGGGTCGACACCGGGCGGCCCACGACTCGGATCCCCGGAATGTCCGCGACGCCGCGCACGAGGGCGAGCGTCGCCTCGTGCGCCGCTCGGGCGAGCTCCCGGTAGCCGGCGGTGCCCAGCAGTCGGTGCACCGCCCACGCCGCGGCCATGGCCCCGGCCGGCCGGGTGCCCGCCAGGGTCGGGTTGACCACCGGATAGCCGGGCCAGGCCGCGGTGGAGAACCAGTGCGCCTGCCGCAGCTCGGGGGTCGAGGTGAGCAGGATCGACACGCCCTTGGGCGCGTAGCCGTACTTGTGCAGGTCGACCGACAGGCTGGTCACGCCGGACACCGAGAGGTCGAACGGCTCGGGGACGTCGTCCAGGAAGGGCAGCACCCAGCCGCCGATGCACGCGTCGACGTGGCACGGCACGCCCGCCGCCGCGGCCAGGGCCGCCACCTCGCCGACCGGGTCGAGCACGCCGTGCGGGTAGGACGGCGCGCTGGCCACCACGAGCGCCGTCCGCTCGTCCAGCGCTCCCGCGACCGCGGCGACGGCGGCGCGGCAGGTGACCGGGTCGACCGGCACGTCGACGACCTCGAGGTCGAACAGGTGCGCGGCCTTCCGGAACGCCGCGTGCGCGGTGACCGGCAGGAGCAGCCGTGGCCGGCCGACCCCGCCCCCGGCGCGCCAGGTCTCGCGGGCGGCGAGGACCGCGAGCAGGCAGCTCTCGGTGCCGCCGCTGGTCAGCGTGCCGACCGCGTCGGGTCCGCCGCCGAGCAGCGCCAGCGCGGCGCCGACCAGGTCGTTCTCGATGCGGGCGACGCTGGGAAAAGCGGTCGGGTCGAGCGCATTCGTCCACTGGAACGCGGCCTGCGCCGCGGCGGCGAGCTGGTCGATGTCGGGCCGCCCCGAGTCGTAGACGTAGGCCATGGTGGCGCCGCCGTGGGTCGGGACGTCGTCGGCCTGCAGCGCGGTCAGCGCGGTCAGCACGTCCTGCGGCGCCTTGTTCATGCGTCTCCTCGCGAGCTCGGGGACCGAGCGGGGGTCTCCTCGGGGTCGAGCCGGTAGCGGACCAGCACCGGCAGGCTGGCGAGCACGAGCAGCGCCGGCACGAGGCTGAAACCGAGCCGGATGGCGGTGACGGCGGACGCGGGCTGCGGGATCTCCGCACCGCGGGACACGTAGCCGGCCAGCGCGAGCAGACCACCCAGCAGGCCGGGGCCGACGGCGAGGCCGATCGTCTCGGCGGCGGTCCACACGCCGGTGAAGACCCCGGCGCGGCGGGTGCCCGACGCCGCCTCGTCCGCGGCGATGGTGTCGGGCAGCATCGAGAGCGGGAACATCTGCATGCCCGCGTAGCCGATGCCGACCAGTACGACCAGCACCACGACCGGACCCGTGCGGCCGTGACCGCCCAGGGCCAGGCCGGCCGCGGCGCCGGCGAACAGCGCCGACGCGATCAGCAGACCGCGGCGCTTGCCGAGCCGTCGCCCGACGCGCACCCACAGCGGCATGACCAGGATTGCCGGCCCGACGAAAGCGGCGAACAGCACCGCCCCCAGGCCGGGTTGCTGCAGCACGCGGACGGCGTAGTAGGGCACGCCGGCGAGCATCACGCCGATGCCGAGCGCCTGGATCACGAAGCCGGTGGCCAGCACCCGGAACGGCCGCGATCGCCAGGCGAGCCGCAGGTTGTTGCCGAGGCCGCCTTCGCTCTGCACCCGGCTGCGCGTCGGCGCGGAGCGAGTGCCGATGACGGCACCCAGCATCCCGAGGGCCAGCAACAGCGCGACGAACAGCGACATGGCCAGGTAGCCGCCGCGTCCACCGCCGAAGGCATCGACCACCGCGGGCGCGCCCGCGCCGGCCAGCAGGATGCCGAGGGCCAGCGCGGCGACCCGCCAGGACATCAGCGTCGTCCGCTCGGCCGGGTCGTCGGTGATCTCGGCCGGCTGCGCGACGTAGGGCACCTGGAAGCAGCCGTAGGCGGTCGCGGCCAGCAGGAAGGCCACCGTCACCCATCCGGCTGCGAACGCGGGCGGCGAGGCCGGTCCGGCGAAGATCAGCACGAACAGCAGGGGCAGGGTCGCACCGCCGGCGAGCATCCAGGGCCGGCGCGGCCCCCAGCGACTCTCGGTGCGGTCGGACCGGTTGCCGATCCACGGGTTGAGGACGACGTCCCACGCCTTGGGCGCGAACACGACGAGACCGGCGATGCCCGCGGCGACGCCCAGCACGTCGGTCAGGTAGTAGAGCAGCAGCAGGCCGGGCACGGTCCCGAACGCCGCCGTCCCGATCGAGCCCAGGGCGTACCCCGCGTGGGTTCCCCGGCCGAGCCTGGGCGTGCTGGTGACGGCGGACACAGCGGGAAACCGTACTGGTCAGGCGCCCGTGACGGTCAGCGACCACCGGTAGCTGCGCGCCTGCGGACCTGCCGGCGAGCTGATCAGCCGAGGCTGAGGATCCGCTCGACCAGCGGGTTCAGCGCCAGATGGGCCTCGGTGTTCAGGTACAGGCACAGCGCCGTGGCGAACAGGAACAGCGGCACGAGGACCATCTTCTCGACCACGTTGCCGGTGCGGATGGGCAGCAGCTTCAGCCGGCAGCGGTGCGCGATCCACACCAGCGGCACCGGGATGCCCGCGGTCGTGAGCGCGTCACCGGCGATGTGCGTGAGGCAGCCGAGCGCGACCGCCCACGGCAGCCACGCCGGGTTGGGGCTGTGGGTGAGCAGGAGATATGCCCCGGCCCACGACAGCACGAGGTTGCCGACGACGGTGTTCTCCACCCGGCCCGGAATGGCGAAGTTCAGCGCCCGGAGCGCGAGCCCGATCGCCAGCGCCATGAGCAACAGGCTCGACCAGAACGCTCCGGCGGCGGCCACGGCGAGGGCGCCGAACGCCAGCGGGCCGAGGACCGCGTCGTGGGTGCCCCAGCGGTGGCCCTGGGCGAGGCGCCCGATCGCACCGGAGGGGACGTCGGTGATCGGGCCCCACATGTCCGACACCGTCGAGCCGGAGTGGTCGAGGTCGGGCAGCATCGCGAACCCGCCGGCCGCCGCCACCCACGCGATCTGGGAGACGGTGCCGTGCACGGGGGCCCAGGGCAGCGTGGCGGCACCGGCAGCCAGCCCCGAGAGCGCATGCGAGTGACCGAGCACGCACACAGCGTGCCGCCGAGGCGGCGCGAGGAGCGGGAGGCGCGCCTCAGTCGTCGAGGTCGGCGTCCGGGTCCGCGCCGCCCCGGGCCAGCCAGGTGGCCAGCCGCTCGACCGGAACCTCGAAGTCGGGGAACTGGTCGACGAACGCCTGCAGCTGGTCGGCCAGCCAGGCGAGCGTGACCTGCTCCTCGCCCCGCCGGTCGGCCAGCTCCTCGAGACCGCGGTCGGTGAAGTACACGGCCGGCGCCTCAGCCGGCGAAGGCTTCGGCGATCAGCTGACGCTGCTCGACCTCGTGCACCTTCGCCGAGCCGACGGCCGGACTGGCCGACGCCTTGCGGCTGACCCGGCGGAAGGTGCGGCCCTCGGGCAGCTCATCCGGGAGGTTGACCGCCATGAACTGCCAGGCGCCCATGTTCATCGGCTCCTCCTGGACCCACACGACGTCCGTGGCGTTGGGGTAGCGCTCCAGCTGCTCGCGGATCTGCTCCGCAGGCAGCGGGTAGAGCTGCTCCACGCGGACGACGGCGACGTCGGCGGTGCCCTCGGACTCGCGATGCGCCATCAGGTCGTAGGCGACCTTGCCGGAGCAGAGCAGCACCCGGCGCACCGCGGCGTCGTCCAGCGGCTCCCCGCCGACACCCGTGTCCGGCAGCACGGGCCGGAAGGTCTCCTCGGTGAAGTCGGCGACCGCGCTCACCGCGGCCTTGGCCCGCAGCAGCGACTTCGGGGTGAACACGACCAGCGGCCGGTGCACGTCCGACAGCGCCTGGCGGCGGAGCAGGTGGAAGTAGTTCGCGGGGGTGGAGCAGTTGGCGACGGTCATGTTGTTCTCCGCCGACAGCTGCAGGAACCGCTCGATCCGGCCGCTGGAGTGGTCGGGTCCCTGGCCCTCGAGGCCGTGCGGCAGCAGCATGACCACGCCCGAGCGCTGGCCCCACTTGGCCTCGCCGGAGCTGATGAACTCGTCGATGACCATCTGCGCGCCGTCGACGAAGTCGCCGAACTGCGCCTCCCACAGCACGAGGGCGTTCGGGTTCGCCACCGAGTAGCCGTACTCGAACCCGAGCGCGGCGTACTCGCTGAGCAGCGAGTCGTAGACGAAGAACTTCGCCTGGTCCTCGCTCAGGTGGGCCAGCGGCGTGTACTCGCCGGCGGTCTCCCGGTCGATCAGCACCGAGTGGCGCTGCACGAACGTGCCGCGACGGGAGTCCTGCCCGGCCAGCCGCACCGTGACGCCCTGCATGAGCAGCGACCCGAAGGCGAGCAGCTCGCCCATCGCCCAGTCGATGCCGCCCTCGCTGGCCATCGCCGCGCGCCGCTCGAGCATCTTCTGCAGCTTGGGGTGCGGGGTGAAGTCCGGCGGGAACGAGACGTGCGCGTCGCCGATCGCCTTGAGGATCTCCGGCGTGATCGCCGTCGCGACGGCGGCCTCCTGCGGCGTCCGCGGGTCCATCGCCGGGCGCGGCTTGGAGGTCTCCTGCGAGTCGTGGGTCTCGGCGAAGGCCCGCTCGAGCTGACCGCGGTAGTCCTTGAGCGCCTCCTCGGCCTCCTGCAGCGTGATGTCGCCACGGCCGACCAGCGCCTCGGTGTACAGCTTCCGGACCGAGCGCTTGCGGTCGATGATGTCGTACATCAGCGGCTGGGTCATCGACGGGTCGTCGCCCTCGTTGTGGCCGCGACGGCGGTAGCAGACCAGGTCGATGACGACGTCCTTCTTGAACGCCTGCCGGTACTCGACGGCCAGCCGCGCCACCCGGACGCAGGCCTCGGGGTCGTCGCCGTTCACGTGGAAGATCGGGGCGTTGACCATGCGGGCGACGTCGGTCGAGTAGAGGCTCGAGCGGGCGGCCGTCGGGCTGGTGGTGAAGCCGACCTGGTTGTTGATGACGACGTGCACGGTGCCGCCGGTGCGGTAGCCGCGCAGTTGCGAGAGGTTCAGGGTCTCGGCGACGACGCCCTGGCCGGCGAAGGCCGAGTCGCCGTGCAGCAGCACCGGCAGGACGGTGAAGCCCTGCTCGCCCTTGTCGATCATGTCCTGCTTGGCGCGCACGATGCCCTCGAGCACCGGGTTGACCGTCTCGAGGTGGCTGGGGTTGCTGGCCAGGGAGACGGCGATCTCCGCCTCGGGACGGAACGGGTTGCGGAACTTCCCGGTGGCGCCGAGGTGGTACTTCACGTCGCCGGACCCCTGGACGCTGCCCGGGTCCATGTTGCCCTCGAACTCGCCGAAGATCTTCGCGTAGCTCTTGCCCAGCACGTTCGCGAGCACGTTGAGCCGGCCGCGGTGCGCCATGCCGATCGCGACCTCGTCCAGGCCGTGGTCGGTGCCGGCGATCAGCACCTCGTCCAGGATCGGGATGACCGACTCGCCGCCCTCGAGCGAGAACCGCTTCTGGCCGACGTACTTGGTCTGCAGGAAGGTCTCGAACGCCTCGGCGGCGTTGAGCCGGCCCAGCACGTGCTTCTGCTTCTCGCGCTCGGGCTGCTCGTGCTTGACCTCGACCCGCTGCTGGAGCCACTCGCGCTCCTCGGGGTCGGTGATGTGCATGTACTCCACGCCGACGGTGCGGCAGTAGGAGTTGCGCAGGACGCCCAGGATGTCGCGCAGCGGCATCAGCCGCTCGCCCGCGAAGCCGCCGACCGGGAAGCGGCGGTCGAGGTCCCACAGGGTCAGCCCGTGCTCGAGGATGTCGAGGTCGGGGTGGGTGCGGACCTTGAACTCCAGCGGGTCGGTGTCGGCCATGAGGTGGCCGTTGCGCCGGTAGGACTCGATGACCTCGATGACCCGGGCTTCCTTGTCGATCTGCCCCTCGCGCGTGATCCGCACGTCCGGCATCCAGCGCACGGGCTCGTAGGGGATGCGCAGCGCCCGGAAGACCTGGTCGTAGAAGCCGTCCTCGCCCAGCAGCAGGCCGTGCAGCCGGCGCAGGAAGTCGCCGGACTCCGCGCCCTGGATGATCCGGTGGTCGTAGGTCGAGGTCAGCGTGATGATCTTGGAGACGGCCATCTCGGTGAGCGCGTCGGGGTTCATCCCCTGGAACTCGGCCGGGTACTCCATCGCGCCCACGCCGATGATCGCGCCCTGCCCGGCGGTCAGTCGCGGCACCGAGTGGTTGGTGCCGAGCGTGCCCGGGTTCGTCAGGCTGATCGTCGTCCCGGTGAAGTCGTCCATGGTCAGCTTGTTCTGACGCGCCCGGCGGATGACGTCCTCGTAGGCGGCCCAGAACCCGGCGAAGTCCAGCGTCTCGGCCTGCTTGATCGAGGCCACGACCAGCGACCGCGAGCCGTCGGGCTTGGGCAGGTCGATCGCCAGCCCGAAGTTGACGTGCTCCGGCTGCACCAGCACCGGCTTGCCGTCGACCTCGGCATAGGCGTTGTTCATGTTCGGGAAGTCGTCGAGCGCCCGGACCAGCGCGTAGCCGATCAGGTGGGTGAACGACACCTTGCCGCCGCGCGAGCGCGCCAGGTGGTTGTTGATCACGATGCGGTTGTCGGCCATCAGCTTGGCCGGCACGGCGCGCACGCTCGTCGCGGTCGGGACCGTGAGCGAGACGTTCATGTTCTTGACGACGGCGGCAGCCGCCCCGCGCAACGGGGACTGCGAACCGGCGGCCACGGGCGTCGCGGGCTTGGCGGCAGGCTTCGCCGCAGGGGTCGACGTCGCGGCCGGGGCCGTCGGGGCCGGCTGCGGCGCAGCGACGGGCGCAGCCTGCTGGGGCGCAGCCTGCTGGGGCGCGGTCTGCTGCGGTGCCGGCTTCTGGGGTGCTGCCTTCTGGGGAGCCGCCGTCTGGGAAGCCGCCGTCTGGGGAGCCGCCTTCTGGGGAGCCGCCTTCTGGGGAGCCGCCTTCTGGGGGGCGCCGTTGCCCGTGGTGGCCGACTCCTGGCGGTCGGCGCCGCCCACGGGGCTGCCCGGGCGGTAGTCGGCGAAGAAGTCGTGCCAGGCCTGGTCCACGGTCGACGGGTCGGCGAGGTACTGCTGGTACATCTCCTCGACCAGCCACTCGTTGGTGCCGAATCCCGCCACGGGGGACGAGGACGCGGTGGATGGCCGGGAGGAGCTCGCGCTTGACACGGGGTGGAGTGCCTTCTTCGTCGGTGGGTGCCTGCAGGTAGGCCGTGTGGCTGGGCCGTGCCGACTGGTTCGGCCCAAGTGCCGAGTCTACGCCGGTGCCGCCGGACGGACGGTCTGTGGCGAGGCGCACGCGGGTGGGGTTCGGCATTCCCCGGGGTGCTACTCGCGCGCCCCGTGGGCGACGAGCAGCTCGGCCAGTGCGTCGTTGCCGGTGGCTCGGCCCGCGTCGTTCCGGCGGTGCCGGGCGGCCGCCACGTGGCTCATGTCCAGGGCGGTCGCCCCCTCGTGCGTCGTCGCGTTCACGTCGGCGCCGGCAGCGATCAGCACGCGGACGATCTCGGGCGCGTCGTCCGCCGGTGCTGCGCCCACCGCGGCGTGCAGCGGCGTGCGGCCGGTCGCCGGATCGCGCCGGTTGGCGTCGGCGCCCGCCGACAGCAGCAGGCGGACCAGCTCCAGCCGGGCGCCACCCGCGGCGAAGTGCAGCGCACCGGTGTCGGGATCGGCGCCGCGGTCGAGCAGCAGCTCGGCGGTGGCCGCGGCACCCCCGAAGGCGGCCCAGGACAGCAGGTCCACCCCGCTGGTCCGGTCGCCCGGACTCGAGCCGTCGGCGAGGTGGCGGTCGAGCTCGTCGACGTCCCCCAGGTAGGCGGCGCTGGGGGCGTCCACGGCCGCGCCGAGCGCGCGCAGCAACGGGACGAGGTCGGGGCGCTGCTGCAGGGCGACGTGCAGCGGCGTCCGGTTGAACTCGGTGCGGGCGGTGAGGTCCGCCCCGGCGTCCACGAGCTCACGGACGACGTCCGGCCGGCCCTCGGCCACCGCGAGGTGCAGCGGCGTCCAGCCGGCCTGACCGTCCCGCTCGACGGTCCGCTCGAGCAGGGCCGGCGACGACTGCACCGCCGTCCGGACGCCGTCGAGGTCGCCCTCGGCGATCAGCCTGGCCAGGCGCTGCACGGTCATGCGAGTGGTCACGCGGGCTCCTGTCCGGAGTGCGAGGCGGCCTCGGGAAGCGCGCCGCCGGGCTTGCGAGCGGGTGACCGCTCGTCGCCGACCCTTGCACGCTCCCGCCGGTTCCCGGGCACCGGGCCGCGGGCGGAGTCCCCCGTCAGACGATGTCGCGTCGGACGGCGATCAGCGTGCCGAGCAGCGCCGCCAGCAGGCCGTAACCGACCAGCAGCAGACCGCCCTGCCAGGCCGAGAGCAGCTCCGGGCCCTGGAACGTCGCGGTCATCGCCTCCTGGCCACCGCCCGGCATCCACCGGTAGGCGCCCGAGGTCGCGGGGATCGACCGGACCACGGGCTCGATGACGAACAGGTAGACCAGGCCCCCGACGATGGCGCCGACCTGGTTCTTGACCAGCGCACCGATCCCGACGCCGATCAGCGCGTAGATCACCAGGGCGAGACCCGACGTCAGGACCACCCTGAGGTTGTCGCCGCTGATCGACGGTGCGGCACCGCGGGCGCCCGCGTAGACGGTCACCACCAGGACGTTGACCGCCACGACCAGGACGGCGAAGGGAACCGCCACCAGGGCGTAGGCAGCCAGTTTCGCGGCCACCACGCGCCACCGCCGCGGTTCGGTCAGGAACGTCGGGGTGGCGGTGCGGTGCCGGTACTCCTGCGTCATCCCGATGATGCCGAGGATCAGGAAGAGCACGGAGGCGCCGGTGGCCTGGGACAGCGCGACCTGTTCGAACTGCGGGTTCCCGACCGGCGGCAGCCCGGGCTGCCCGTTCTGGCTCTGCCCGGCGAACCCCACGATCAGCGCCGAGAAGCCGGCCACCATGAGGCAGGCGCCGAGCAGCAGCCCGATCCAGACCCGCGTCGTGAACAACTTCGTCCATTCAGCGCGCACGAGCCGGATCATCGGGTGCCCTCCTGGGCGACGGGGGTGCCGGGCGAGGGAGCGGCGAACTGCTCCTGGCCGCTGGTGAGCTGGAAGTAGATCTCCTCCAGACCGCTGGTGTGCGAGCGCAGCTCGTGCAGCTCGATCCCGGCGGCGAAGGCGCGGTGACCGATGTCGGCGGGGGTGCTGCCCGTGACCGTCAGGGTGCCGTCCTCCTGCGAGACGCTGCTGCCCGCGGCGCTGAGCACCTCGGCGAGGCGGCCCATCTCCGGGCCGCGGACCAGGACCGAGCCCGCTCCGTCGGCGCCCGAGCGGAGCTGTTCCATGGAGCCTTCGCGCACCAGCCGGCCGGCGCCCACGATGACCACCCGGTCGACGGTCTGCTCCACCTCCGACAGCAGATGGCTGGACACCAGGATGGTCCGGCCCTGCTCGTGGGCCAGATGGCGGAGGAATCCGCGCAGCCACTGGATCCCCTCGGGGTCCAGGCCGTTGGCCGGCTCGTCGAGGACCAGCACGGACGGATCGCCCAGCAGCGCGGTGGCCAGCGCGAGTCGCTGGCGCATCCCGAGCGAGTAGCCGCCGGCGCGGCGGCCTCCCGCATCGGCGAGGCCGACCTGCACGAGGACCTCGTCGGCCCGCGAGAGGGGGAGTCCCGCCGCCCGGCAGTACACGCGCAGGTGGTTGCGGCCCGAGCGGGCGGGGTGGAACGCCGTCTCCAGGACCGCGCCGACCGTGCGCAGCGGGGCGGGCAGCGCTCCGTAGGGCGTGCCGTTGAACGTCGCCGTCCCGGCGTCCGGGATCATCAGGCCCAGGACCATGCGCAGGGTCGTCGTCTTCCCCGCGCCGTTCGGGCCGAGGAAGCCGGTGACCGAGCCGGGCTCGACCTCGAAGGTCAGGTCGGAGACGGCGTGCACGGGACCGAAGGACTTGGACAGTCCGCGCACCTCGAGGCGGACGGGCCCGGCTGGGGCGGTACTGGCCGTGGGGATGAGAACTCCTCGGGGTGGCATCGGGTCGTCGTTCCCATCCAAGCGCACTCGGATCCAGAGTCGGGAACCTCCGCGCTCCGGGCGAGTCAGGCGGGCGCGACGGTCGGGCGCAGGAACCGGCCGAGCACGAGCGCGCCGAGACCGGCCACCACCACGGTCAGGAGCGCCACGCGCAGGCTGAACGCGTCCGCCAGGACGCCGACCAGCGGTGGCGAGACCAGGAAGCCGATCCGCAGCAGCCAGTTGACGACGGCCAGGCCGAGTCCCCGTCGCAGGCCCGGCAGTTCGTCCGCGGCGTGGTAGACCGCCGGCACCAGGGTCGCCACGCCGAGGCCGGCGAGGGCGAACCCGAGCACGGTGGTGGGGATCGAGGGCAGGGCGAGAGCCAGGCCCATGCCGGCCGCCGTGAGCGCCCCGCCGGCGCAAACCACCCGGCGCTGTCCGAACCGGTCGACGGCGCGGTCGCCGGTGAGCCGGCCGAGGGTCATGGCCGCCGACAGCGCGACGAAGCCGAGCCCGGCCGTGGCCGCTCCCGCTGCCAGTTCGTCGCGGAGGTAGAGGGCGCTCCACGAGCTGCCGGCGTCCTCGACGAACGCCCCGCAGATCGCGAGCACGCCGAGCGCCGCCATGCCGAGGAACGCCGTGCGCCGCAGCGAGCGGGGCGCGGCCGCACCCCGGCCGGCTGCGGCGGGGTCCTCCCGGTGGGCGTCGTCGGGTCCGGGGAGCAGGACGCGGGCCCCGAACAGCGCCGGGATCCCGAAGAGGACGGCGATGATCCCGAGGTGCAGGGGGAGCGGGACGTCGAGGCCGGCCGCGACCGACCCGAGGACGCCCCCGGTGACCGCGCCGATGCTCCAGACGCCGTGGAAGGCGTTGAGGATCGACCGGCCGTACGCGCGCTGGACGCGCAGGCCGTGCGCGTTCTGGGCGACGTCGACGACGGCGTCCAGGGCGCCGGCGAGCAGGAGGGCGCCGGCGAGGGCCGGCCAGTTCGGCGCCGCGGCGGCCGCCCACACGGCGACCGCGAGCAGGGTGAGGCCCGCGGAGGCGACCCGCGCCGACCCGAACCGGCGGATCAGCGGCGCGGAGGACAGCCCGGCGAGCAGCGCGCCGAGGGGGAGCGCGGCGAGCGCGGCGCCCAGGGAGGAGTTGCTCAGGCCGAGGTCGGCCTTCAGCTCGGGGAAGCGGGGGACCAGGTTCGCGTAGAGCACCGCGTTGACGAAGAAGCAGGCGCCGACCGCCGCCCGGGCCCGGCGCAGCTGCGGGATCGACGGAACCGTGCTGGTCGGGGGCACGCGGCGCGCTCCTTCCGTGTGGGATCGCAGGGCTCACGCCTTCGTGATCTCGGGGTGACCCCTGACACCTGGTCACATAGAGTGCCGAGCGTGAGCGAGAGCGCCTACGCAACGATCGTCGTCGGCACGGACGGGTCCGATTCTTCCCTGCGCGCGGTCGCCCGCGCCGGAGCCCTCGCCGGAGCCACCGGCGCGACGCTGGTCATCGCCTGCGCCTACCTGCCCGCCGACTCCGACGACCGGGAGACCGCCCGGGCGCAGGACGCGCTCGGGGAGGACGCCTACCAGGTGGTCGGCTCCCACCCCGCCGAGGACACGGTGCGGACGGCGCAGGAGCGGGCGGCCAAGGCCGGTGCGAAGGACGTCAAGACCGTCGCGGTGGAGGGATCGCCGGTCGAGGCGCTGCTCGACGTCGTCCGCCGCGAGAGCGCCGACCTGCTGGTCGTGGGCAACCGGGGCCTGGCCGGGATCAAGGGCCGGCTGCTCGGCTCCGTGCCGGCCGACGCGACCCGCCGGTCGCAGTGCGACGTGCTCGTCGTGCACACCACGGGCTGAGGCCGACGGACGGCATGGAGGAGCCCGCCGAGGGCCCGGTCGAGGACGCCCGTGAGGCGATCGACCGGCTGCTGCTCGACGGCCCCCGGCGCTACACCCGGCGGCAGGTCGCCGAGATGGCCGGGATGGCCCCGGAGCGGACGCTGCGGCTCTGGCACGCGCTGGGTTTTCCGGACGCCGCGGACGACGACCCCGCGTTCACCGACGCCGACGTGAACGCGCTGCACGTGCTCTCGACGCTCATCGACTCGGGCTTCGTCGGGCCGGAGACCGAAGCGTCCATCGCCCGGGCGATGGGGCAGTCGCTGTCACGGCTGGCCGACTGGCAGACCGACATGCTCGCCGACGCCTTGACGCGGGACGCCGGGCCGGACCGGGGTCTCGCGATCTCCGCCGACGAGGCGGTCGCCACCGCACGGGCCCTGCTGCCGCGGCTGCGCGACGTGCAGAACTACGTCTGGCGCCGGCACCTGGCGGCCAACGTCGACCGGTTGTTGGCGGCTGTCGGACCGGGCGACCGCCGGGAACTGGCGGTCGGGTTCGTCGACCTCGTGGGCTACACGTCTCGGAGCCGTGGCATGGGCGGCCGCGAGCTCGGGGCCATGATCGAGGATTTCGAGAGCACCGCTGCCGAGGTGATCGCCCGGCACTCCGGGCGGGTGGTGAAGACCGTGGGTGACGGCGTGCTGTTCACCGCGGGCACAGGCGTCGCCGCCGTCGAGATCGGGCTGGAACTGCCCGAGGTATGGGCTGCGGAGGACCGGCCCCCGCTGCGCACGGGCGCCGCATACGGACCGGTGCTCACGCGGCTCGGCGACGTCTACTCGCCGGTGGTCAACCTCGCCAGCCGGCTGACCTCCCTCGGTCGCCCGTCGACGGTGCTCGTCGACCGGGAACTGGCCCAGCAGTTGCGCGGCGATCCCGCCTACCGCGTGCGGCCGCTGAAGCGGGTGTCGGTCCGCGGGTACGACCACCTGCAGCCGTGGCTGGTCCGCCGCCGTCCGCACGGCGACGACGACAACCCGTTCGAGGGCATGCTCGACGAGCTCACCGACGACGTCCTCGACCGGCCGGCGGACGACCGGGCCGAGGACGACGACGGGTCCTGACGCGGGCTCCTGACACCTGCATGGCACCCTGCGACGGGTGAGCGCCACCCTCGTCGCACGCGGACTGGCGGCCGGTCACGGCGCCCGCGTGCTCTTCTCCGGCCTCGACCTGGTCGTGGCCCCCGGCGACGTCGTCGGACTGGTCGGTGTCAACGGCGCCGGCAAGTCCACGCTGCTCCGGACCCTCGCGGGCGACCTGCCCGCGGAGTCCGGCACCGTCGTGGTCAGCCCCCCGTCGGCCACCCTGGGCTACCTGCCGCAGGAGCACGAACGGCGGGCGGGGGAGACGGTGCTCGCGACGCTCGGCCGGCGCACCGGGGTGACCGCGGCCGCGGCGGCCATGGACGCCGCCACCGAGGAGCTGACCGCCGGCGTCGACGGCGCCGACCACCGCTACGGTGATGCGCTCGAGCACTGGCTCGCCCTCGGCGGCGCCGACCTCGACGAGCGCGCCGACGCGGTGGTCGCCGAGGTCGCGCCGGGTGTGGCGCTGGACGCGCTGATGACCTCGCTGTCCGGCGGCCAGGCCGCCCGGGTCGGTCTGGCCGCGCTGCTGCTGTCCCGGTACGACGTCCTGCTGCTGGACGAGCCGACCAACGACCTCGACCTCGCCGGGCTCGACCAGCTCGAGCGGTTCGTCGAGGGGACGCGGGCCGGCATCGTCGTCGTCAGCCACGACCGGGAGTTCCTCGCCCGCACGGTCACGCGGGTCGTCGAGCTCGACCTCGCCCAGCAGCTGGTGCGGGTGCACGACGGCGGCTACGACGCCTACCTGGTCGAGCGCGACGTCGCCCGGCGGCACGCCCGCGAGGAGTACGACGAGTACGCCGAGACCAAGGCCGGCCTGGAGGCGCGTGCCCGCATGCAGCGCAACTGGATGGCCAAGGGCGTCCGTGACTCGATCAAGAAGTCCAAGGACGGCGACAAGCACATCAAGGCCAAGAACCGGGCGTCCTCGGAGAAGCAGGCGGCCAAGGCGAAGCAGACCGACCGGCGGATCGAGCGGCTCGAGGTGGTGGAGGAGCCGCGCAAGGAGTGGGAGCTGCGGCTGGAGATCGCCACGGCTCCGCGCGCGGGTGCCGTGGTCGCCACCCTGCGGGGCGCGGTCGTGCGCCGCGGAGGGTTCACCCTCGGCCCGGTCGACCTGCAGGTGGACTGGGGCGACCGGGTGGCCATCACGGGGGCGAACGGCTCGGGCAAGTCGACCCTGCTCGCGGCGCTGCTGGGCCGGGTGCCCCTGGACGAGGGGACGGCGTCGCTGGGACCCGCGGTCCTGATCGGCGAGATCGACCAGGTGCGGGGGATCTTCTTCGGCAGCGAGCAGCTGATCGACGCCTTCTCCGCCGAGCTCCCCGACTGGCCGACGTCGGAGGTGCGCACCCTGCTGGCCAAGTTCGGGCTGGCCGCCGACCATGTCCTCCGCCCGGCCGAGACGCTGTCACCGGGGGAGCGCACCCGGGCGGCGCTCGCGCTGCTGCAGGCGCGGGGGATCAACGTCCTCGTGCTCGACGAGCCGACCAACCACCTGGACCTGCCCGCCATCGAGCAGCTGGAGGAGGCGCTGGCCGCCTACACCGGCACGCTGCTGCTGGTCACCCACGACCGGCGGATGCTCGAGTCGGTGCAGACGAACCGCCGGCTCGAGGTCGTCGCGGGGCGGGTCACCGAGCGCTGAGTCCTTGTCGTCGGCAGGCCGAGGTACGACGATGCGCCTCGCGCACCCCTGGAGGCGACCGTGGACGACGTCGGTGATTTCCTCTCCACCGTCCTGCCGCTGATGCGCGACGAGGTCGTGGGCCTGCACTCCGGCACAGCGGAGACGCGTCTCGCGGTCTGGTCACACACCGAGCCCGTCACGCTGTTCGGCGCGGAGATGAGCCGACGCGGATGGGAGCAGCTCGAGCCGGCCTTCACCGGGCTGGCCGCGAGCTTCTCGGGCAGCGAGGCCTTCGAGAACGAGGTCCTGGCAGCCGGCGTCGACGGTGACCTCGGACACGTGGTCGCCATCGAGCACTCGACGGCTTCCCGGCGCGGCGGGGCGCCCACCAGCTATGCGCTGCGGGTCACGACCGTGTTCCGACGGGAGGACGGGGACTGGAAGATCGTCCACCGGCACGGCGACGGCTACCGGGATGCCCTCCTGCTACCGGGCTGATCCCTGGGCGAGCTCGTCCTCCACCCCGACGGCGTCCATGCCGGCCCAGGTGTGGCGCACGTGGTGGGCGAGCACCATCAGGTCGCGCAGCTCGCCGTTGCGGTCGCGGATGTGGTCGACCAGCAGCGCCTCGCCGGTGAAGCCGAGCTCGGTGAACAGCGCCAGCGCCGCACCCTGTTCCGCGACGACCTCCACGACCAGCTTGGTGAGGCCCGCCCCGACCCCCTCGGCCACCGCCCGCCGCGCCAGCTCGCGACCCAGCCCCTCGCCTCGATGCGTCGGGTCGACCACCAGCCGGATCTCGCCGACGTGGTCCGACCAACCGGGCAATGGCCGGACGGCGACATAGCCGGTCACCTCGTCGCCGGCGTCCACCGCCACCCAGCGGCCGCCGGCTCCGGGAGCCGACGCCCACGACCGCACGGTTTCCGGGTCGGTGACTTCTTCCTGGATGAACGTCAGGTCGCCCTCGGGCAGGGCGGCGAAGAACTTCAGCAGCGCGTCGCAGCGCTCGGGGCCGAGGGGGACGACGGCCATGTTCAGGCCTCCTTCGCGGCGTCGGGAGAGAGGGCGTCACTGCGGCGCCGGAGGAAGTCGATGATGGTCGGCACCGTCGTCTTCGCCGCCGTCCGGCCGACGACCAGGCCCATGTGCCCGGCAGCCAGGCTCAGCTCGTGCTTGTCCGGCGACCCGACCAGGTCGATCAGCGGCGCCGTCGCCTCCGGGGGCACGATGTGGTCGCGCTCGGCCCGGACGGTCAGGAACGGCACCTGGATGTCACGCAGGCTCACCGGGTCGCCGCCGACGGTCAGCCGGTCGTTCAGCATCCCGTTCTCGCGCACCAGCATCCGCGCCGTCTGCCGCGCGGCCTCGCCCGGGAAGGGCACGTGGTCGTCGGACCAGCCGGTCATCGCCTGGTAGGAGGCGACGTACTCGTCGTGCCAGAGCTTGTCCCAGAGCGTCACGTACCGGCTCACCTCGGCGGTCGGCTTGAGCGTGCGGAAACCCTGCACGACGACGGACGGCGGCACGTTGCCGTCGCCCCCCAGGACGTCGTCCACGTCCATCCCGCCGACCGAGAAGATGTCGGCCAGCGGGCCCATGTGCCGGAAGTCGACCGGCGTCGCCAGCACGGTCAGGCTGCGCAGCGGGGCGTCGGGGTGGTGCGCGGCGTACAGCAGCGTGAGGTCACCGCCGAAGCAGTAGCCGAAGAGGTTCACCTCGTCGGCGCCGGACAGCTCCAGGATCCGGTCGATGCCGGCCGGGATGTAGTCGTCGACGTAGTCCTCGAGTCCATTGGCCGCGTCCCGCTCGTCGGCCTCGCCCCAGTCCAGCATGTACACGTCGAAGCCGGCCGCGAGCAACTGCTCGATGAAGCTGTTGCCGGGGGTGAGATCGAGGATGTAGCTCCGGCTGATCAGGCTGAAGACGATGAGCAGCGGCGGCCCGTACCGCACTCCGCCGGTCTTCTCGGGGTCGTTGCGGTAGTGCCACAACTGGGTGCGTCCCCGCTGCCAGACGACGTCCTTCGGTGTCTGCCCGACCCCCGGCCGGTCGATGCCGGCGACCAGCTTGATGCCGTTACGTGCCCGCAGGGCGTTGCGCTCGACGTCGCGGCGGACGCGGTCGAGCACCGACTGCGGGCTGGGCACCGTCGGCATGGGAGTCCTCCGTGCTCGGTCGACCGGGGGTCGGGATGGGGGAGCGGTTGGCGCGGCGCTCGGCCTCCAGTTGCAGGCCCAGGCGCCGGACCTCGCGGTCCAGGGCGCCGATCTGCGCCCGGAGCCGGGTGATGTCGCTGCCGGCGGGCAGGTTCAGCAGGTGCCAGGCGCGGGCCGTCAGGTCCCGCGCGGAACGCCGGGCGACGGTCTGCGCCCGGCGTACGACCGCGGCCCCGAGGGAGAACCCCGGCGTCCGGACGAGGCTCTCGGCGCGGGGCGCGACGGCCCGCTCGGCCGAATCGAACGCCTGACGCCAGCGCGGGGCGTCGGTCATCGCTGTCCCACGCCCTCGGGCACCTCGACCGACCGGCGGAGGATCTTGCCGGTCGGGCCCTTGGGCAGCGCGTCGACGATCCACAGATGACGCGGGTACTTGTAGGCGGCGACCCGCTCCTTGACGAATGCCTGCAGTTCGGCCGGCTCGGCCGACGCGCCGGGCTTGAGCGCGACTGCGGCGGCGACCTCCTCGCCGAGGTCGGGGTGCTTGATCCCGATGCAGGCGGCCTCGGCCACGGCCGGGTGCTCGTACAGGGCCTCCTCGATCTCCCGCGGGTACACGTTGTAGCCACCGCGGATGATCATCTCCTTCTTGCGATCGACGATGAAGAAGTAGCCGTCCTCGTCCTGGCGGGCGAGGTCACCGGTGCGGAACCAGCCGTCGGGGATCGCCTTCGCGGTGTCCTCCGGGCGGTTCCAGTACGCCTTCATCACGTTCTCGCCGCGGATCGCGATCTCGCCGACCTCCCCGGCCGGGGTGTCGTTGCCCTCGTCGTCGACCAGGCGGAGCTCGACGCCGCGGATGGGCGTGCCGATCGAGCCGGGCTTGCGCTCGGCATGCGGGTGGTTGAACGAGGCGACCGGCGAGGTCTCCGACAGCCCGTAGCCCTCCAGCACGATGCACCCGAACGTCTCCTCGAACGATCGCATCACCTCGACCGGCATCGCCGAGCCCCCGGACACGCACAGCCGCAGGCTGGACATGTCGTGGTCGGTCGCGTCGGGCTGGTGCAGCATCGCCGAGAACATCGTCGGCACGCCCTCGAACACGGTCACGCCGTCGCGTTCGACGACGGTGAGCGCCTTGCCGCCGTCGAACCGGGGGATCAGGGTCAGCAGGGCACCACCGAGGACGCCGGCGTTCAGCGAGCAGGTCAGACCGAAGACGTGGAACAGCGGCAGGCAGCCCATGATCACGTCGTCCGGACTGCCCTCCAGCAGCGTCTCCTGGGTCGTCCTGGCGTTGCTGTTCAACCCGGCGTGGGTGAGCTCGGCGCCCTTCGGCTGCCCGGTGGTGCCGGAGGTGTAGAGGATCACCGCCGTGTCGTCGTCCGCCCGCTCGACGGGGGCGGCCAGCGCCTCGTCCGCCATGAGCGCGTCGGGGAGGGCCGGTCCCACGGTCACCGCCTCGACGCCGACGGCCGAGGCCGCCTCCGACACCGGTGCCGCCGACTGCTCACCGGTGACCACCAGCCGGGCACCGGAGTCGCGCAGGTAGTACTCGACCTCGCGCGCCTTCAGCAGCGGGTTCATCGGCACGACGGCGGCGCCCGCGAGCAGGGCGCCGTAGAAGACGACGGGGAACGACAGCACGTTGGGCAGCACCATGCCGACGCGGTCACCGGGTTCCACGCCGCGCGCCCGGATCGCCGCGGCGACCCGCAGCGCGGCGTCCCGGAACTCGTCGTAGCTGAGTGTGACCTCGTCCATCCGCAGCGCGGGGTGCGGGCCCTCCTTCGCGGCGGTGTCCAGCAGGTTCTGCGCCAGATTCGTCATCGTCGACTTCCTCCCCCGGGATCCGGACCCGCCCCCTACCCCGCCCGACGGGTGATCTACCCCACGACCTGCCTACCCTGCGGGGAGTCCGCGCCGGGCGGACGACGACGAGAGGACCGCACGTGGCAGACCGCACGATCCTGGACATGTTCCGGCTGGACGGCCGGGTGGCGATCGTGACGGGGGCGTCGTCGGGCCTCGGCGCCGTCTTCGCCCGCGCGCTCGCGGAGGCCGGGGCGGACGTCGCCCTCGGGGCACGCCGGGTCGACCGGCTGGCCGAGACGGCTCAGGCGGTGGAGCGCGCCGGCCGTCGCGCGATCGCCGTGCGCACCGACGTCGCCTCGCCCGAGGACTGCCAGGCGCTGGTCGCCGCCACGATGGCCGAGTTCGGCCGGGTCGACGTCCTGGTGAACAACGCCGGCGTCGGCACGGCGGTGCCGGCCACCCGCGAGACGCCCGAGCAGTTCCGGCAGGTCGTCGACGTCAACCTCAACGGCTGCTACTGGATGGCGCAGGCCTGCGCCCGGGTGATGCAGCCGGGCAGCTCCATCGTCAACATCTCCAGCGTGCTCGGGCTGACCACGGCCGGGCTGCCGCAGGCGGCCTACGCCGCCACCAAGGCGGGCCTGATCGGACTGACCCGTGACCTCGCTCAGCAGTGGACCGGGCGGAAGGGCATCCGGGTGAACGCACTCGCCCCCGGCTTCTTCGAGTCGGAGATGACCGACACCTACCCCGACGGCTACATCGAGTCCCAGCTCGGGCGGGTGCTCGTCGGTCGCAAGGGAGACCCCGACGAGCTGGCCGCGGCGCTCGTCTTCCTGGTGAGCGACGCCGGCGGCTACGTCACGGGCACGACCATCCCGGTCGAGGGCGGCATGCTCACCAGCTGAGAAAGGCTCGTGCGCCCCAGGAGTCGCGCCCGCCCCGTGTCGGGTGCCGAGCGGCGACTACGGAAACCTAATGTGGCCGTAAGTAATCTCGGGCCTACAGAGGGTGGCGCACGTGCGGGACGTGGTGGGCGTTCGGACCGGGCCGATGACCCATCGGGAGTTCCTCGGACTCCGGCGGTTCGGCGCCCTGGACGGCCTCCGCGCCATCGCGATCCTGCTGGTGTTCACCGCCCACCAGCGCGGCGACCTCTTCCCGGTCTTCCACGGGGCCACGGGGGTGACGCTGTTCTTCGTCCTCAGCGGATTCCTGATCACGACCCTGCTGCTGCGTGAGGAGAACCGATCGGGAAAGGTCGACTTCACGTCCTTCTACCTGCGGCGGACCTTCCGCATCTACCCGATGTACCTGGGCACCGTCGCCTTGTACTGCGTGCTGATCCTGGGTCTGGGGATGGACGCGGGGCGGCGCGGCCTGTGGACCGACAACCTGCCCTACATCGTCTGGTTCCCCGAGCACCTGCCGTTCTTCCGGACGACGGAGATCTACCCGCCGTTCAGCGGCGCCTGGTCGATCGGGATCGAGGAGAAGTTCTACCTCGTCTGGCCGCTGCTGGGCTTCGTCCTGCTCACCCGGTGGAAACGGGCCCGCGTGCCCGCGCTGGTGGTCGTCGCCGCGTCGTCGCTGCTCACGAGCTTCGTCGACGCGCTGATGTTCCTCGCGCCCTACCAGCACCTGGCGTTCGGTGCGCTCGCCGCGGTCCTGCTGCACCGGGAGTCCACCTACCGGCTGGTGGCCACCCTCGGTCGCCCGTCGGTGCTGGTGGCCACCACGTCGGTCGCGGTCGTGCTGCAGTTCGCCTTCGGCACGGAGGTGTACTTCTACGGATCGCTCTACGGACTCCACGGCTTCGTGCTGGCCCTCGTGGTCACCGGCCTGGTCACCGTCCGCGGCACCTCGCGCGGCGTCGCCTGGCTGAGCAGCCGGCCGATGGTCTTCCTCGCGGCGATCTCCTACACCTTCTACCTGGCCCACGGCTTCGTGGTGAACGCGATCGAGATGGTCGTCCCGGAGGCCTGGGGCCGACCAGGCTCGGTCCTCTCCGGGAGCCTGGGCCTGTCCCTCTCGGTGGTCGTCTGCTGGCTGATCCACCGGATGTACGAGGAGCCGCTGCGCGCCTACGGCGTGCGCCTCTCCCAGCGGGTCCGGGAGGCGCGCGCTCCGCGTTCCCAGGAGGTCGCAACCCGGGAGCCCGTCGCAGCCTGAGGCCAGACGGAGAAGGCCTCGCCGGTCCCCGGTATCCGGGGCCCCTGCGAGGCCTTCGTCGTCAGCTGGTGAGTGCCCCCGGCAGGATTCGAACCTGCGCCCCTGCCTCCGGAGGGCAGTGCTCTATCCCCTGAGCTACGGGGGCTCATCCGTGTTGCAGGCGAGACGCTATCAGCTCGACAGGGTGCCCCCGAGAGAGGGCCTCAGGGTGCGGGAAGTGGTGTGCCACCCCGGGCGGTGAGCATGTCCGTCATCGTCTTGGTCTCCGCCGTCTGCGTCTCCGCTATCGCGGCGGCCAGCCTCCGGACGACGGCGGTCTGCCCATGGGCTTCGGCGTACTGCGCCATCTCGAGGCCGCCCTGGTGGTGCCGGATCATCAGGCGCAGGAACTCGACGTCGAAGGCGGTGCCCGAGAGCGAGCGCAGATCGGCCAGCTCCTCCTCCGTGGCCATGCCCGGCATGAGGCCGCCGTCCATGTGCATGTGCATGTCGCCCCCCATCCAGGCCATCTGCTCGCCGCCCGTGGGCGCGTAGCCCCACAGTGCGAGCCAGCCCTGCATGCGGCCGATCTGGTTCGTCTGAGTGGAGGAGATGTCGAAGGCGAGCAGGCGGACCGCAGGGTCCTGGCTGCGGTCGGCCACCAGATTGGCCATCTCCACGCCCTGCAGGTGATGGGTCGCCATGTCCCGGGAGAAGCCGACGTCGACCGAATCGGCACCCGGCGGGTCGGCCGAGGACCCCGCGCCGATGCCGAGGGCCACCGCGGCACCACCACCGAGCAGCAGGAGGCCGAGGGCGACGATCGCCAGCAGAACGGCCCGCAAGGGGCTCCAGCCGGGCGACGCGGAACTGGTCACCTCGTCCTCCGACTCGGTCGCTCGTGTCGATGCCGATGGGGTCATCAGGGGGCGCTGGACTGCGTCGCTTCGGTGGAGGCCGGGGCGGTGGTGGGCATGTCCGTCGGACCGGTCGGTGTGCTGCTCTGACCCTCGACGACGGGACTGGCGGCGAACGCAGGGTTCTCGCAGCTCGCGCCGACCTCGGGGTAGTGCCCGTCGATGTCGCTGTTCAGCGTCATGTAGTCGGCGAACTGCTTGATCCGCGGATCGCCTGCGGAGTCCACCTTCAGCTGGCGGTTCCACGCCTGGAGGCTGATCGGGGAGTCCAGCCCGGCGTAGGGCGACATCATCCGGTAGTTGTGATTCGTGACCAGCTTGGCGAGGGTGGCGATGTCGGACCCGGAGAGCTTGTCGGGGTTGTAGGTGATCCAGACCGCGCCGTGCTCCAGGCCGTGAACCGCGTTCTCGTGCCGGATGTCGACGTCGTAGACGGTCCCGGTGCAGTCGGCCCAGTTCGGATCGTGCGGTCCGCCGACCGGTGGTGACTCCTTGTAGGCGACATCGGTGGTGACGTGCTCCTGACCCGCCGCATAGTCGTAGCTCTTGGCGCCCTGGATCTGGTCGATCGACGTGACCTTGTCCGCGTTCGCCTTGTTCACCTTGAGGACGGCGTAGGTGAGGACGGCGGCGGCGAACACCGCGACGACGATCGCCGCGGCGATCAGCCCCCAGGGCCGCCGCTGCTGGGTGACCACGTTCGCCGGGGGACGGGTGCGCCCCTGACCGGAACGGCCGCCGGCCGTGCCCCTCGGGGCGGTGCCGCCCTTGCCGGTGGCGGGCGTGCGGTCCTTGGCCAAGGCCTCTCCTCGAGTCCGGGTCGGACGCGGGGCGCCGGCGTCCGGTCCCCGAGTCTAGGTGCGGAACGCGACCGCACCGGTGACGCCGGGCAGGCCCCGGGCCCGCCGGAACGGGGTCAGTACGCTCGTGCGGTGACACCCGAGCAGCTGCAGGCCCTCGTCCGGACCGCCGTGGGCGGGGCCGTGGACCGAGGCCTGCTCGCCGTCGAGGTCCCCGACGAGGTCGTCGTCGAGCGTCCCAAGAACCGCGAGCACGGCGACTACGCCACCAACATCGCTCTCCGGCTGGCCAAGGGTGCGGGCCGCCCGCCACGCGAGGTGGCCGACGTCCTGGCCGGCGAGCTGGGCGCGCAACCGGGCGTCGCCCGGGTCGACGTTGCCGGTCCCGGCTTCCTCAACATCACCCTCGCGCAGGGCGCGCTCGGACAGATCGCGGTCAACGCGGTGACGGCGGCCGGGGCCTACGGGCGCACCGAGGCCCTCGCCGGGCAGCGGTTGAACCTCGAGTTCGTCTCCGCCAATCCGACCGGACCGGTGCACATCGGCGGCACCCGGTGGGCAGCCGTCGGCGACGCGCTCGGCCGGCTGCTGGAGGCCAGCGGCGCCGACGTCACGCGGGAGTACTACTTCAACGACGCAGGCGCCCAGATCGACCGGTTCGCCCGCAGCCTCCAGGCCGCCGCGCAGGGCCGGCCGGTGCCCGAGGACGGCTACGCCGGGGCGTACATCAACGACATCGCCGGGCAGATCCTGTCGATCGACGGCGAGCTCCTCACCCGCACCGACGCCGATCAGCTGGAGACGTTCCGCACCCTGGGCGTCGACCTCATGTGGAACGAGATCCGCAGCTCGCTGGCCGACTTCGGGGTCGTCTTCGACGTCTACTTCAGCGAGCGCACCCTGCACGAGTCCGGTGCCCTGGAGAAGGCGATCGCCCGGCTGCGCGAGCAGGGGCACGTCTACGAGGCCGACGGCGCCGTCTGGCTGCGGACGACGGACTTCGGCGACGACAAGGACCGCGTCCTGGTCAAGGGCGACGGCGAGCTGACCTACTTCGCCGCCGACTGCGCCTACTACCTGGACAAGCGCGAGCGCGGCTTCGACAAGGTCGTGATCATGCTCGGCGCCGACCACACGGGCTACGTCGGCCGGTACAAGGCGCTGGTCTCGGCCATGGGCGACGACCCCGCGACCCACCTCGAGATCCTCATCGGTCAGCTGGTCAACCTGGTCCGCGACGGCGAGCCGGTCCGGATGAGCAAGCGCGCCGGCACCGTGGTGAACCTGGCCGACCTCGTCGACGCCATCGGCGCCGACGCGGCCCGCTACGCCCTGGCGCGGGCCTCGATCGACCAGCAGATCGACCTCGACCTCGACCTGTGGAGCCGGAAGAGCAACGACAACCCGGTCTTCTACGTGCAGTACGCGCACGCCCGGATCTCCTCGGTGCTGCGCAACGCCGCGGACCTGGGCCTGGCCCTGGGCGAGCCGGGCGACGTCGACGTCGCGCAGCTCGCCCACGAGCGCGAGAGCGACCTGCTGCGGGCGATCGGCGAGTTCCCGCGGGTCCTCACGGGCGCCGCCGAACTGCGCGCCCCGCACCGGGTGGCCCGCTACCTCGAGGAACTGGCCGGTACCTACCACCGGTTCTACGACTCGTGCCGGGTCCTGCCGCGCGGCGACGAGGAGGCGACGGCGCTCACGACCGCGCGGCTGTGGCTCTGCGCCGCCACCGCGCAGGTGCTGCGCAACGGCCTCGACGTGCTGGGCGTGCACGCACCGGAGCGGATGTGAACGCCCGTCCCGCAGGACCGGTGACCGAGGTGGGGCCCGTGCGAACCGTCCGGAGAGAGCAGTGAGGGCGCACCCGGCGGGGCCCCTGCACGGGAACATCACTCCGCCGACCGCCGCCGGCGCGCCCCCGGAGGACGCGGGCGCCCTCGACGCCCACGTCTGGCCACGGTCGGCGACGCGGGTCGACGGCGAGCTGCACCTGGGCGGGATCGGTGTCACGGAGCTGGCCCGCACCCACGGCACCCCGCTGTTCGTGCTCGACGAGCGTGATCTCCGGGGCCGCGCGGCCGAGTTCGCCGGCGCCTTCGACGGCGCCGACGTGCACTACGCGTCCAAGGCGTTCCTCTGTGGTCAGGTGGCCCGCTGGATCGCCGATGACGGCCTGCACCTGGACGCCTGCAGCGGCAACGAGCTGTCCCTCGCGCTGGCCGCCGGCTTCCCCGCCGAGCGGATCGCGCTGCACGGCAACAACAAGTCCCTCGACGAGCTCCGGCTCGCCGTGGACGCCGGGATCGGCCACGTCGTCGTCGACTCCTTCGACGAGATCGACCGCCTGCTCCCGCTGGCCGCTGCCCGGGTCGCGGACGGCGGCGCCCCGGTGCCGGTTCTCATCCGTGCGACGGTCGGCATCGAGGCGCACACCCACGAGTTCATCGCCACCGCGCACGAGGATCAGAAGTTCGGCTTCTCGCTCGCCACCGGCGACGCGCTGACCGCCGCCGTCCGGGTGATCCGGGAGCCGGCCCTGCACCTGACCGGGCTGCACAGCCACATCGGCTCCCAGATCTTCGACACCGCCGGCTTCGAGGCGGCGGCGCACCGCGTCGTCGGACTGCTCGGCCAGGTGCACCAGGCGACCGGCGAGGTGCTCGCCGAGCTCAACCTCGGCGGCGGCTTCGGCATCGCGTATCTCTCCGAGGACGACCCGGTCGCACCCGCCGACGTGGCCGCCAAGCTGCGCGCGGTCATCGCCGCCGAGTGCGCGCAGCTCGGGTTGCCGGTCCCGCGCCTGGCGGTCGAGCCGGGCCGCGCGATCGCCGGACCGGGCACCGTCACCCTCTACGAGATCGGCACGATCAAGCCGGTCCGGCTCGGTGCCAGCGGAGCCCCCGGGACGCCGCTGGTGCGCAACTACGTGTCGGTGGACGGCGGGATGAGCGACAACATCCGCACCGCCCTCTACGACGCCAGCTACACCTGCGTGCTCGCCAACCGCACCTCCGACGCCTCGCCTGCGCTGTGCCGTGTCGTCGGCAAGCACTGCGAGAGCGGCGACATCCTGGTGCGCGACCTGTGGCTGCCGTCCGACGTGCGGCCCGGCGACCTGCTGGCCGTGGCCGCGACCGGCGCCTACTGCTGGTCGATGGCGAGCAACTACAACTACCTGCTCAAGCCCCCGGTGGTCGCCGTGCGGGACGGCGCGGCCACCGAGATCGTCCGCCGTCAGACACTGTCGGACGTGTTCGCCCTCGACGCGGTCCTCGCGGACCTGCCGGCCCCTGCGGGAGCGCCCTCGTGAAATCCCTGAAGGTCGCCCTGCTGGGCTGCGGCACCGTCGGCAGCGCGGTGCTCACCCTGCTCGAGCAGCAGTCCGAGGACCTCGCCGCCCGCATCGGCCGCCCGGTCGAGGTGGTCGGCATCGCCGTCCGCCGGCCGGCTCACCACCCCGACGTGCCCGCGCACCTGCTCACCACGGACGCCGAGGCGCTGGTCCGCCGCGAGGACGTCGACCTGGTGGTCGAGGTGATCGGCGGCATCGAGCCCGCCCGCACGCTGATGCTCGCCGCGTTCGAGGCCGGCAAGTCGGTGGTCAGCGCGAACAAGGCGCTGCTGGCCGAGGACGGCGTCGCGCTGCACGCGGCCGCCGCCAAGGCCGGGGTCGACCTCTACTACGAGGCCGCCGTGGCCGGAGCGATCCCGCTGCTGCGGCCGCTGCGCGAGTCGCTGGCCGGCGACCAGATCCGCCGCGTCGTCGGCATCGTCAACGGCACGACCAACTACATCCTGTCCCGGATGGCCGAGACCGGCGCCGGCTTCGCCGAGGCGCTGGCCGAGGCCACCGAGCTCGGTTACGCGGAGGCCGACCCGACCGCGGACATCGACGGCTTCGACGCCGCCGCCAAGGCCGCGATCCTCGCCTCGCTCTCGTTCCACACGCCGGTGCACGCCTCCGACGTGCACCGCGAGGGGATCTCGTCGGTGTCGGCCACCGACGTCGCCCGCGCCGCCGAGATCGGCTGCACGGTCAAGCTGCTGGCGATCTGCGAGCGGGTGGACGCCGATTCGGTCGCCGTCCGCGTGCACCCGGCGATGATCCCGACGACGCACCCGCTGGCCGCGGTCGGCGGTGCGTTCAACGCCGTGTTCGTCGAGGCCGAGGCGGCCGGTGAGCTGATGTTCTACGGGCAGGGCGCCGGGGGACTGCCGACCGCCAGCGCGGTGCTCGGCGACCTGGTCGCGGTCGCCCGCAACCGGCTGGCCGGCGCCGCCGGGCAGGGCAGCACCGGCTACGCGAACCTCGCCGTCCGGCCGATGGACGAGACCCCGACGCGGTACCACGTGAGCCTCGACGTGGCCGACAAGCCGGGCGTGCTGGCCACGGTCGCGCACGCGTTCGCCGAGCACGAGGTGAGCATCTCCACGGTCCGGCAGAACGGCCGCGGGGACGCCGCCACGCTCGTGATCGTCACCCACAGCGCCCCTGACGCGGCGCTGTCTGCCACGATCGCCGCGCTGCGGGACATGCCCGCCGTCCGGGGCGTCACCAGCGTCCTGCGGGTGGAGGGGCTGTCATGAGTCTGAGAGCGGGCTGGCCGGGGCTGATCGAGGCCTATCGCGAGCGGCTGCCGGTCACCGCGGACACGCCGGTGGTCACGCTGCAGGAGGGGAACACCCCGCTGCTGCCGGCACCGGAGCTGTCCCGCCGCACCGGGTGCGAGGTCTACCTGAAGGTCGAGGGGCTCAACCCGACCGGTTCCTTCAAGGACCGCGGCATGACGATGGCCATCAGCAAGGCCGTCGAGGAGGGCTCCCAGGCGGTCATCTGCGCCTCGACGGGCAACACCAGCGCCAGCGCGGCCGCCTACGCCGCGCGCGCCGGGCTCACCTGCGCCGTGCTGGTGCCGCAGGGGAAGATCGCGATGGGCAAGCTCGCGCAGGCCCTGGTCCACGGCGCGCAGCTGCTCCAGGTCGACGGCAACTTCGACGACTGCCTCGCCCTGGCCAGCAAGCTGGCGATCGACTACCCGGTGAGCCTGGTCAACAGCGTCAACCAGTTCCGCATCGAGGGCCAGAAGACCGCCTCGTTCGAGATCGTGGACGTCCTCGGCGACGCTCCCGACATCCACTGCCTCCCGGTCGGCAACGCCGGCAACATCACCGCCTACTGGCAGGGCTACCGCGAGTACTGCGAGACGTCGGAAGCCCCCGGGCCCGCGACGCACACCCCGCGGATGTGGGGCTTCCAGGCCGCGGGCTCCGCGCCCATCGTCACCGGGAAGGTCGTCGAGCGCCCCGAGACGATCGCGACGGCCATCCGG
This sequence comes from Blastococcus sp. OS1-29, assembly GCF_057628075.1. NCBI lineage: Bacteria > Bacillati > Actinomycetota > Actinomycetes > Geodermatophilales > Geodermatophilaceae > Blastococcus > Blastococcus sp. OS1-29. The sequence goes on along the minus strand of NZ_JBXXJK010000005.1, from coordinate 216,753 downwards.
ATCGGCAACCCGGCGTCGTGGACCAAGGCGATCGACGCCCGCGACACCTCCGGTGGCCGCATCGACGCCGTCACCGACCGCGCGATCCTCGCCGCGTACCGGCTCCTCGCCCGCAGCGAGGCGGTGTTCGTGGAGCCGGCGTCCGCGGCGTCCGTCGCGGGGCTGCTGCAGGTCGCGGCCGCCGGGGAGCTCGAGCCCGGGCAGCGGGTGGTCTGCACCGTGACCGGGAACGGGCTCAAGGACCCCGAGTGGGCGATCTCCGGAGCCCCCGCGCCGCGGACCATCCCGGTCGACGCGGCTGCGGCCGCGGCCACGCTCGGCCTGTGACCGCCCCGGTCACGGTCCGGGTCCCCGCGACCAGCGCGAACCTGGGGCCGGCCTTCGACTGCGCCGGCCTGGCACTGGGCCGGTACGACGTGCTCGGGTTCGCCGTCCGGCCCTCGGGCCTGGAGGTGTCGGTGTCCGGCGTCGGCGCCGGGGACCTGCCGACCGACGAGTCGCATCTCGTCGTGCGCGCCTTCCGTGCGGCCTGCGCGGAGCTGGGCTGGAGCCCGTCCGGTCTGCAGGTGAGCGCCGACAACCACATCCCGCAGGGGCGGGGGATGGGCTCCTCGGCGGCCGCCGTCGTCGCCGGGGTGCTCGGCGCGTGGGCGCTCTGCCCCGACGTGGCCGCGATCGACACCGACGCCGTCCTCCGCTTGAGCTCCGAGCTCGAGGGGCACCCCGACAACGTCGCGCCGTGCCTCCTCGGCGGTGCCACGCTCTCCTGGACCGCGACGGACGGGGCGCGGGCGGTGCGGCTGGGCGTGGCGCCGGGTATCCGCCCCGTCGTCCTGGTGCCCGACTCGACGCTGTCGACCCACGTCGCTCGCGGGCTCCTGCCCGAGGCCGTGCCGCACGGCGACGCCGCCTTCAACGCGGCCCGGTCGGCGCTCCTCGTGCACGCGCTCACCGTGGATCCCACGCTGCTCCTCGAGGCCACCGACGACCGGCTGCACCAGCGTCAGCGCGGGCCCGCCATGCCCGGCACGCTGGCGCTGGTCGACCGGCTGCGCGAGCGCGGGCACGCGGCGGTCGTCTCCGGCGCCGGACCCAGCGTGCTCGTCCTCGCCGGCACCGAGACCGTGTCCGACGTGACCGGGCTCACTCCTCCGGGGTGGATCGCACTGCCGCTCGAGGTGGATGCCGACGGGGCAGAGGTGCTGGTCGGGGCCCCTGAGGTATCGTCTCTGTAACGAGGAACACGCTGGAACCAACCGGTGTTGTTCAGTCCGTGAGCGACGTCTAGGCTCACGGCGTAGCCGCCCACTCGGGCGAGCCTCGCGCGGGGCCGAAGCAGACGATCTCTCTTCGCCGCTGATCCGCCTCGCATTTTTTCGACCCGTTTCCTTCTGCGCCCCGCCTCCGGGCCGGACCGCAGAGGGCCGGGGCACCCCCTGCGCTGCAACGCGCAGGTCACCGCAGGGAAGGACCTGTACGTGAGTGAAACCACCGACCTCGTCGAGACCGGAACGCAGGACGCCGCCGGTACGAGCGAGGCAGCTGCCGCTTCTGGGACGACGGGCAGCCCCCGGCGCCGCGGCAGCGGTCTGTCCGGGATGCTGCTGCCCGAGCTTCAGCGGCTCGCGGGCGAACTGGGCATCCCCGGCACCGGGCGGATGCGCAAGGGCGACCTCGTAGCCGCCATCTCCGCCCGCCAGGTGGGCGGCTCCGCCCCCGCGGACGCTCCCTCCGGCACCACCAACGGCGCGGCCCCCGCTGCCGCCGCCCCGTCCGTGCCCGCTCCAGCGGCCGCCGAGCCCCTCGAGGCCCCGGTCAGCGGTGGCGCCAACGGCGCTCCTCTCAGCGGCTCCACCGGGAACGACGGCGCGCCCGCTGCGACCGAGGGTCGCCCCCTGCGCACCCGCCGCGGTGCCAGCCGGCCGGCCGGTTCGCCGTCCGCCGACGCCCCCACCACCGTCGGCGAGCCCGCTCCCCAGACCCAGCCGGACGGCGACGTCGAGCGGGGCGACGGGGACGACACCGACGGCGAACGCCCGCAGCGCAACCGCGACCGCGGTCCCCGCACCCGCGACGGCGGCAACGCCGGGCGCGACGGCGGCAACGACCGCAACGCCAACCGCGAGGGCGGCAACGACCGCAACGCCAACCGCGACGGCGGCAACGACCGCAACGCCGGCCGGGACGGTGCCAACCGGGACGGGGGCAACCGCGGCCCTGGCACCAACGACCGCAACGAGCGCGGTGGGCGTCCGGACAACCGCAACGACGGGCGCACCAACGAACGGAACCCCAGCGGCCCCGACGAGGACGACGACGACTTCGAGGGTGGCCGCGGTCGCCGCGGCCGGCGCTACCGCGACCGCAACCGCCGGGGCGGCAACGCCCAGGGTGGTGGCGGTGGCCGTGAGCGCTTCGACCAGGGCGAGCCGACCGTCAGCGAGGACGACGTCCTGCTGCCCGTCGCCGGCATCCTCGACGTGCTGGACAACTACGCGTTCGTCCGCACCTCGGGCTACCTGACCGGCCCGAACGACGTCTACGTCTCGCTGTCGCAGGTGCGTCGCTACGGCCTGCGCCGCGGCGACGCCGTCACCGGCGCCGTCCGGCAGCCCCGCGAGGGCGAGCGCAAGGACAAGTACAACGCGCTGGTCCGCCTCGACACGGTGAACGGCCTGGACCCCGAGCGGGCCAAGCAGCGGCCGGAGTTCACCAAGCTGACCCCCCTCTACCCGCAGGAGCGCCTGCGGCTGGAGACCGAGCCGAACATGCTGACCACCCGGGTCATCGACCTGGTCATGCCGATCGGCAAGGGGCAGCGCGCGCTGATCGTCAGCCCGCCGAAGGCCGGCAAGACGATGGTGCTGCAGGCGCTGGCCAACGCGATCACGACGAACAACCCCGAGTGCCACCTGATGGTCGTCCTGGTCGACGAGCGTCCGGAAGAGGTCACCGACATGCAGCGCTCGGTGAAGGGCGAGGTCATCGCCTCGACCTTCGACCGGCCGCCGTCGGACCACACGACCGTCGCGGAGCTCTCCATCGAGCGGGCGAAGCGACTGGTCGAGATGGGTCACGACGTCGTCGTCCTGCTGGACTCGATCACCCGCCTGGGCCGCGCCTACAACCTGGCGGCCCCCGCCAGCGGGCGCATCCTCTCCGGCGGTGTCGACTCGACGGCGCTCTACCCGCCCAAGCGCTTCCTGGGTGCTGCCCGCAACATCGAGAACGGGGGCTCCCTCACGATCATCGCCTCGGCGCTGGTCGAGACCGGCTCCACGATGGACACGGTCATCTTCGAGGAGTTCAAGGGCACCGGGAACGCGGAGATCAAGCTCGACCGCCGCCTGGCCGACAAGCGCGTCTTCCCGGCCGTCGACGTCAACGCCTCGGGCACCCGCAAGGAAGAGATCCTCATGAACCCCGAGGAGCTCGCCATCGTCATCAAGCTGCGCCGCGTGCTGGCCGCGCTCGAGCCGCAGCAGGCACTGGAACTGCTGCTCGACAAGCTGAAGAAGACCCGCAACAACGTCGAGTTCCTGATGCAGATCCAGAAGACGACGCTGGGCCCGGGTAACGAGTAGCGAATCCCCTCGGGGATACTGACCGACTGAGCGACGCCGGCGGGTGCGGAATACCTCCCGCCCGCCGGCGTTCCACCACGTGAACCAGACAGACTTTCTCGGAAGAGGCGACGGCATGAAGCCCGACATCCACCCCGCGTACAACGAGACCACGGTGACCTGTGGTTGCGGGAACACCTTCACCACCCGCAGCACGTCCCCGACCGGTCAGCTGACCGTCGAGGTCTGCTCGGCCTGCCACCCCTTCTACACCGGCAAGCAGAAGATCCTCGACACCGGTGGCCGCGTGGCCCGCTTCGAGAAGCGGTTCGGCAAGCGCGCCACGGCTGGTGCCGCGGCCGGCGACTCCGCCGACAAGTAGCCACACCGACGGCGCCCGTGCCGCCCCTCTCCGGGGCGGGACGGGCGCCGTTCGCATGTCCGCCCCACCGACCACCCGACGGTTCGTGCACTAACCGCCGTGGCGGTTAGTGCACAAACCGTCGAAAGGGAGAGTGCGATGAGCAGCCCCGACCGGCTGGCCGACCTGCTCGCCGAGCACGCGTCCCTCGAGCGGGAACTGGCCGAGCCCGAGGTACACGCGGACCAGTCCCGGGCCCGGCGGCTGGGCCGGCGCTACGCGCAGCTGGCGCCGCTCGTCGAGACCTCCCGGGCGCTCGAGGAGGCCCGCGGCGACCTCGCGACCGCCCGCGAGCTCGCGGGCGAGGACGCGTCGTTCGCCACCGAGGCCACCAGCCTCGACGCCCGCGTCGAGGAGCTCTCCGCCCGGCTGCGCGAGCAGCTGCTGCCCAAGGACCCCGACGACGACAAGGACGTCATCCTCGAGATCAAGGCGGGGGAGGGCGGCGCGGAGTCCGCGCTGTTCGCCGGCGACCTGCTCCGCATGTACCTGCGGTACGCCGAGCGGCGCGGCTGGTCCACCGAGATCCTCGACGCCGTCGAGTCCGACCTCGGTGGCTACAAGGACGTGGCGGTCGCGGTGAAGTCGCGCACCGACGAGGGCATCTGGTCGCGGCTGAAGTTCGAGGGCGGGGTGCACCGCGTGCAGCGGGTGCCCGTCACCGAGAGCCAGGGCCGGATCCACACGTCGGCGGCCGGCGTCCTCGTGCTGCCGGAGGCCGAGGACGTCGACGTCACCGTCGACCCGAACGACCTGCGCATCGACGTGTTCCGCTCCTCGGGGCCCGGTGGGCAGAGCGTGAACACCACCGACTCCGCCGTCCGGATCACGCACGTGCCCACGGGCATCGTGGTCAGCTCGCAGAACGAGAAGAGCCAGCTGCAGAACAAGGAGTCGGCACTGCGCGTGCTGCGCTCCCGGCTGCTCGCGGCCGCGCGCGAGGAGGCCGAGGCCGCCGCCAGCGACCAGCGCCGCAGCCAGGTGCGCACGATGGACCGCAGCGAGCGGGTGCGCACCTACAACTTCCCGGAGAACCGGATCGCCGACCATCGGGTGGGTTACAAGGCCTACAACCTCGACCAGGTCGTGGACGGCGACCTCGACGCGGTGATCGACGCCCTGACGGCCGCGCACACCGCCGAGCTGCTGGCGGCCGGCTCCTGAACCCGCGCGCGCTGCTGGCCGACGCCGCCCGCCGGCTCGCCGACGCCGGGGTCGAGTCCCCGCGGGTGGACGCCGAGCTGCTGCTCGCCTCGGTGCTGGGCGTTTCGCGCGGTCGGCTGCTCACGTTGGTCTCCGTCCCGGACGACGTCGCGGTGCGGTTCGGCACCCTCGTCGACCAGCGGGCCGACCGGGTGCCGCTGCAGCACCTGACCGGGCGCGCGCCGTTCCGGTTCCTCGACCTCGCCGTCGGGCCGGGGGTGTTCGTGCCACGGCCGGAGACCGAGCAGCTCACCGGCTGGGCGCTGGAGCGGATCGCCGGGATCGACGGGCCGATCGTCGTCGACCTGGGCAGTGGGTCCGGCGCCATCGCGCTGTCGATCGCGCACGAACATCCGGGCGCACGGGTCACCGCCGTCGAGCGGGACCCCGGTGCGATCGAGTGGACGCGCCACAACGCCCTCGGCCGGGTGTCGGCCGGTGACACCCCCGTGGGCGTCGTCGAGGGCGACATGACCGACCCGTCGCTGCTGTCCGAGCTCGACGGGCGGGTGGCGGTGGTCGTCTCCAACCCGCCCTACGTGCCCGACGACGCGGTCCTGCCGCGCGAGGTGGCCGACCACGACCCGCCGCTCGCGCTGTGGGGCGGCCCCGACGGCCTCGATGTCGTCCGAGGGATGCTGACCGTCGCCGCACGGCTGTTGCACCCGGGCGGCTGGCTGGGCATCGAGCATGCCGACCAGCAGGGCGGCGCGCTGCCCGCGCTCGTCCGGGCGCACGGTGCGTTCACCGAGGTCGAGGACCATCCCGACCTGGCCGGCCGGCCCCGGTTCACGACCGCCCGGCGCGCGTCCTGACCGGCTGAGGAAAACTCCTTCCCCGTGGCCGACCTCTACGACTGTTCCGACCCCGACGCCCGCACCGCCGGACTCGACGCCGCCGCGGCGGCGATCGGCCGCGGTGAGCTGGTGCTGCTGCCCACCGACACCGTGTACGGCGTCGGCGCCGACGCCTTCACCCCCGCTGCGGTGACCGGGCTGCTCGCCGCGAAGAACCGCGGGCGGACGATGCCCGTGCCGGTGCTCGTCGGCGAGGCCTCGACCCTCGCCGGGCTGGTCGTGAACCTGCCCCCGGTCGCCCAGCAGCTGGCGGAGGCGTTCTGGCCCGGCGGACTGACGCTGGTGCTCGAGCACGCGCCGTCCCTGGCGTGGGACCTCGGGGACGCGGAGGGCACGGTCGCCGTCCGGCTGCCGGACGACGACGTCGCGCGGGACCTGCTGCGCCGCACCGGACCCCTCGCCGTCTCCAGCGCCAACCGCTCGGGCCGGCCCGCCGCGACCACGGCGCAGGAGGCGGTCGAGCAGCTCGGGACGCACGCCACCGTCGTCCTCGACGGTGGTCCCCGCACCAGCGGCGCGCCGAGCACCATCGTCGACTGCACCGCGCCGGTGCCCCGGGTCCTGCGCGTCGGCGCGATCTCCGTCGACCGGTTGCGCGAGGTCGTGCCGGAGCTCACAGACTGAGGGGCGATACCGTGGGCCCATCCGCCGCGCCGCCCGAGCCCGGGTATCGCGGGCGCCCGCACCGACTTCTGGAGTGCGCCTGAGATGAGCACCCCCTACTGGGGCCCGGACTTCGACGCCCTGGCCGCCTTCGACCCCGACATCGCGAACGTCGTCACCGACGAGCTGGACCGCCTGCGCGGAGGGCTCCAGCTGATCGCGAGCGAGAACTTCACCAGCCCCGCGGTGATCGCCGCGCTCGGCAGCACGCTGACGAACAAGTACGCCGAGGGCTACCCCGGGAAGCGCTACTACGGCGGCTGCGAGGTCGTCGACCGGGCCGAGAACCTGGCGATCGAGCGGGCCAAGGAGCTGTTCGGGGCCGAGCACGCGAACGTGCAGCCGCACTCCGGCGCCAATGCGAACCTCGCCGTCTACGGCGCCTTCCTCCAGCCGGGCGACACCTTCCTCGCCATGGCCCTGCCGCACGGCGGGCACCTCACGCACGGCGCGAAGGTCAGCTTCAGCGGCAAGTGGTTCAACCCGGTGCAGTACGGCGTGAACCCCGAGACCGAGCACATCGACTACGACCAGGTGCGCGACCTCGCCCGTGAGCACCGGCCGAAGCTCATCATCTGTGGCGGCTCGGCAATCCCGCGGCTGATCGACTTCGCCGCCTTCCGCGAGATCGCCGACGAGGTCGGGGCCAAGCTGATGGTCGACGCGGCGCACTTCATCGGCCTGGTGGCCGGCAAGGCGATCCCCAGCCCGGTGCCGTACGCCGACGTCGTCACGTTCACCACGCACAAGGTGCTGCGCGGCCCGCGCGGCGGCGCGTTCGTCTGCAAGGCCGAGCACGCCGCGGCCCTGGACAAGGCCGCGTTCCCGATGATGCAGGGCGGCCCGCTCATGCACTCCGTGGCCGCCAAGGCCGTGAACTTCAAGGAGTGCCTGCAGCCCGAGTACCAGACCTACGCCCGCCAGGTGATCGCCAACGCCCAGGCACTGACCGAGGGCCTGGCCGCCGAGGGCCTCCGGCCGGTCGCCGGTGGCACGGACACGCACCTCGCGCTGCTGGACCTGCAGGAGACCGGGGTGACCGGCAAGGACGCCGAGGCACGCACCGGCGCTGCCGGCATCGTGCTGAACAAGAACGCGATCCCCAACGACCCGCAGCCTGCCGCGGTCGCGTCGGGCATCCGGGTGGGCAGCCCCGCGGTGACCACGCAGGGCATGGTCGAGACGGACATGAAGGAGATCGCGTCGCTCATCGGCACGGCCATCCGCGACGCCGACGGGAGCCGGACGGCGGAGGTCGCCGCCGGCGTCCGGGAGCTGGTCGCCGCCCACCCGGCCTACCCCGAGCCCACACGCGCCGGCTGAGACCATGCGCGAGTACGCCGTCGTCCTGCTCACCGCGGCGCTGGTCACCTTCCTGACCACGCCCGTGGTGCGGATGATGGCGATCCGCTTCCGGATGATGGCCGCCCCGCGTGACCGGGACGTCCACGTCATCCCCACCCCGCGGGGCGGCGGCGTGGCCATGTACCTGGGGGTGTCCGCCGCCATCCTGGTGGCCAGCCGCCTCCCGGCGCTGCAGCGGACGTTCGACGACTCCCAGACCTATGCCGTCCTGGTGGCGGGCGGGCTGATCTGCCTGCTCGGCGTGCTGGACGACAAGTGGGGCCTGGACGCGCTGACCAAGCTCACCGGCCAGATCGCCGCGGCCGGGGTGATGGTGCTCCTCGGCGTGCAGCTGGCGTTCCTGTTCCTGCCCGTCGCCGACATCGGCACCGTGTCGTTCGGCCCGGACACCGGCGTCCCGCTGACCATCCTGGTGACGGTCCTGACGGTCAACGCGCTCAATTTCATCGACGGCCTGGACGGCCTGGCGGCGGGCGTCTCGGCGATCGCGGCGCTGGCCTTCTTCGCCTACAGCTACCACCTCGGGCTGGCCGGCTACGGCGACGTCGCCAGCGCGCCCTCGCTGATCACCGCCGTGCTCGCCGGGGCCTGCCTGGGCTTCCTGCCGCACAACTTCAGTCCGGCGCGCATCTTCATGGGCGACTCCGGGTCGATGCTGGTGGGCCTGATGCTGTCGGCGGCGGCGGTGACCGCCACCGGGGGAGTCGACCCGCAGTCGTTCGACTCGGCTGCCAGCCTGCTGCCGCTCGCCCTGCCGCTGCTGGTGCCGATCGCCGTTCTCTTCATCCCGTCCATCGACCTCGTGCTCGCGGTCATCCGGCGCACCCGCAAGGGCCGGTCGCCGTTCGCGCCGGACAAAATGCACCTGCACCACCGCCTGCTGTCGATCGGGCACTCCCACCGCCGCGCCGTCCTGGTCATGTACTTCTGGGCCGCCCTGCTGTCCTTCGGGGCCGTGGGGCTGTCGATCACCGGGGGACGGGCGGAGCTGCTCGTGGCGATCGGCGTCCTGCTCCTGGTCGGCGTGGTCGTCGTCCTGAGCCCCCGGGCCCGGCGGGCCGCGCGCGAGGCGCGAGCGGCCGAGCTGGCCGCCCAGCGCGAGCGCAGCCGGGTCGACCACCCGACCGCCCGGGCGGTGCGCGTCGCCGACCCCGACGCCACCCGGCCGGCGCCGCGGCAGCCGGCCGACCCGCAGGTGGTCCCGTGACGTCCACGCGTTCCGACGTCCCCTGGGACCTGTCGTTCCTGCGCGTGGGCGCACTGGTCACCGGGGGAGCGGCGGCGGTGGGCGCCCTGGTCACGGGCCTGGTGGCCGGGTGGGACGACGCGCTCGGAGTGCTGCTCGGCGCCGCGGTCGTGACGGCGTTCTTCGCGGCGTCCAGCCTGGTCGTGGCCTGGGCCGGGCGCATCCAGGACACCTTCACGCTGCCCGCCGCGCTCGGGATGTTCTTCGTCAAGGCCCTGGTGCTCTTCGCCCTCCTGACCGCGCTCCCGGAGGAGGGCTGGCTGGACCGCCTCACCCTGGCGTGGACGGTCATCGCGGGGGCCCTGCTGTGGAGCGCGGTCCAGCTGCGGTGGGTCTGGACGCGTCAGCTCTACTACGTGTCCCCACCCTCCCCGCCGGTAGTCCAGCCCCCCGCTCCGCCGGACCCGGAAAGCCCGCCGCAGCGCGGCTGATAGGGTCCGAAGTGATGGCCGAGGAATTCCCCACCCGCGGGAACTCTCGGCCCCGACCTGCGAGTCCGGTCAGTCACGGCAGTGGTGCCGAAACAGGCTGGGCGATCATCGGCACGATGATCTCCGGCATGGCCGTGTGGGGCGGGGCCGGGTGGTTGCTCGACCACTGGCTGGACACGCGAGTGTTCTTCCCGGTCGGCATCATCTTCGGCATGGCGGTGGCCATCTACCTCGTGGTCGCCAGGTACGGCGCGGCTCCTCCCCAAGCGGAGGGAAAGCGCACCAGCAAGACCCCGGGCGGACGACGGAGCCGGCCACAGGGGGATGTACGGACGCAGAAGGGACAACGGTGACCTCCAGCGCCCTCGCGCTAGGGAACGTGCTCGCGGCCGGCGACGGCTTCGAGGCCCCCGGGCTCGGTGAGTTCTACCCGAAGCCCCTGTTCACGTTCTCGTTGTTCGGCGTCGACTTCGAGATCACCCGGATCATCCTCGGCCTGGCGATCGCCACGGTCCTGCTCATCGGGTTCCTGGTCGCGACGGTGCGCAAGCCGCAGATCGTCCCCGGCAAGCTGCAGTTCATCGGCGAGAGCGGCTACTCGCTGGTCCGCGACGGGATCGCCCGGGACGTCGTCGGCCCCAAGGGCCTGCCGTTCGCACCCTTCCTGGCCGCGCTCTTCTTCTTCATCCTCGCCAACAACATCATGGCGATCATCCCGTTCGCGCAGATCTCCCCGATGTCGAAGTTCGCGTTCCCTCTCGTCCTCGCCCTGATCTGCTGGGTCATGTACATCTACATCGGCATCCGCGAGCAGGGCGTCGGCCGGTACTTCAAGGACATCCTGTTCCTGCCCGGCGTCCCGAAGCCCATGTACATCCTGGTGACGCCGATCGAGATCCTGCAGAACTTCATCGTCCGGCCGTTCACCCTCGCCGTCCGGCTCTTCGCGAACATGTTCGCCGGCCACATGCTGCTGGTGGTCTTCTCCCTCGGCGCCGTCTACCTGCTGAGCCGGGACAACTACTCGGTCGTCTTCGGCCCGATCTCGGCGCTCATGGCGATCGTGATGACCTTCTTCGAGTTGCTGGTCATCTTCCTGCAGGCCTATGTCTTCACCGTCCTGATGGGCACCTACCTCAACGGGTCGATCGAAGCCGAGCACTGATTCACCGCACCCCCCCCGACAGCACCACCCCGCCAGCCGCCCCGCACCCGCGAGGCGACGACAGAGGAGGAACACCCCGCAATGGACGTTCTGGCAGAACTGCACGGCAGCATCGGATCGGTCGGCTACGGCCTCGCCGCCATCGGCCCCGGTATCGGTGTCGGCATCGTGTGGGCGGCCTACATCCAGGCGACCGCGCGCCAGCCCGAGTCGGCCGGTCTCACCCGTACCTACGCCTTCCTCGGCTTCGCGCTCTCCGAGGCGCTGGCCCTGATCGGCTTCGTCGTCCCCTTCGTCTTCGGCACCTGATCCGTACCGGCGTACGGGCTCCGACTCTGAGACAGGGACACCGAGCATGAACATCCTCGCTGCGGAGGAACACAACCCGCTGATCCCGCCGCTGGGCGAGATCATCATCGGGATCATCGCGTTCGCGATCGTCTTCTTCGTGTTCGCGAAGTTCGTCGCGCCCCGCTTCGAGCAGGTCTTCCGGGCCCGCCGCGAAGCGATCGAGGGCGGCATCGAGCGGGCCGAGGCGATGCAGGCCGAGGCCAAGGCGGCGCTCGAGCAGTACCGCGCCCAGTTGGCCGAGGCGCGCAACGAGGCCGCCCAGATCCGTGACCAGGCCCGCGCCGAGGGCCAGCAGATCCTCGAGGAGCTGCGGACCCAGGCGCAGGCGGAGGCGGCGCGGATCACGGCTCGCGGCGAGGAGCAGCTGGCCACCCAGCGGCAGCAGGTCGTCAACGAGCTGCGCGGCCAGATCGGCACGCTCGCCGTCGACCTCGCCGGCCGGGTGGTCGGCGAGTCCCTTGCCGACGACGCCCGCCGCGGCGGCACGGTCGACCGGTTCCTCGCCGAACTGGACGGCATGGCCGCGGCCGGCGAGAGCACCCGCTGATGGAGGCCTCCACCCGGGTCGCGCTCGCCGAGGCGCGCGAGCAGCTCGCCGAGCAGACGGCCGGCGCCGCCGGCCCGGCCCTGCTGGCGCTGGCCGACGAGCTGTTCGCCATCGCGCGGCTGCTCGACGGGCAGCTCGCGCTGCGCCGGGCGCTGTCGGATCCGTCGGGCAAGCCCGAGGACCGCGCGGCCCTCGCGCGCAGGCTGTTCGGGTCGAAGGTGTCCGCGGCCGCGCTCGACCTGGTCGAGACCGTGGCCCGGCAGCGCTGGTCGCACCCGATCGACCTGGCCGACGGCATGCGCACGCTGGCGATCGAGGCCTCGCTGGACGCCGCGGACGCCGGCGGCGAACTGGAGAGCGTCGAGGACGAGCTCTTCCGGTTCGGCCGCATCGTCGGTGGCGACCAGGGGCTCACCCGCATCCTCAGTGACCGGAAGGCTCCGGCCGAGGGCAAGGCTGCGCTGATCGACCGCCTGCTCTCGGGCAAGGTCAGCCCGGTCACCGAGCAGCTGCTGCGCAACGTGCTGACCGGGACGCACACCGGGTCCGCCGACACCGCGATCGAGCGGCTGTCGGACCAGGCCAGCCGGCGCCGTGGCCAGTCCATCGCGCGGGTGACCTCCGCGGTCGCGCTGACCGCGGCGCAGGAACAGCGCCTGACCGACGTGCTCGGCCGCCTGTACGGGCGGACGATCGGGCTGCAGGTGACCGTGGACCCGAGCCTGCTCGGCGGTCTGGTCGTCCAGGTGGGCGACGAGGTCATCGACGGCAGCATCGCCCACCGACTCGAAGTCGCCGGACGGCGGCTGGCCGGCTGACCGCCGACCCGGCACCCACTCCAGACACCACCCCGCAGGGAAGAGGACACCACTCATGGCCGAGCTGACGATCTCCGCAGACGAGATCCGCAGTGCCATCCAGAACTACGTCACCGAGTTCAGCCCCGACGTCTCCCGCGAGGAGGTCGGCACCGTCACCGAGGCCGGCGACGGCATCGCCCGCGTCGAGGGACTGCCCTCGGTCATGACCAACGAGCTGCTCGAGTTCGAGAGCGGCGTCCGCGGTCTGGCGCTGAACCTCGACGTCCGCGAGATCGGCGTCGTGGTCCTGGGTGACTTCTCCGGGATCGAGGAGGGCCAGCAGGTCCGCCGGACCGGCGAGGTGCTCTCCGTGCCCGTCGGCGACGGCTACCTCGGCCGCGTGGTCGACCCCCTGGGCAACCCGATCGACGGCGGCGGCGAGATCGAGACGAGCGGCCGCCGCGCCCTGGAGCTGCAGGCACCGACCGTGGTGCAGCGGCAGTCGGTGCACGAGCCGATGCAGACCGGGATCAAGGCCATCGACGCCATGACCCCGATCGGCCGCGGCCAGCGGCAGCTGATCATCGGCGACCGGCAGACCGGCAAGACCGCGATCGCCACCGACACGATCATCAACCAGAAGGAAGCCTGGGCGACCGGCGACCCGGAGCAGCAGGTCCGCTGCATCTACGTCGCCGTCGGCCAGAAGGGCTCGACGATCGCGGCCATCCGCACCGCCCTCGAAGAGGCCGGCGCGATGGAGTACACGACGATCGTCGCCGCTCCCGCATCCGAGGCCGCGGGCTTCAAGTACATCGCCCCCTACACCGGCTCGGCCATCGGCCAGCACTGGATGTACGAGGGAAAGCACGTCCTCATCGTGTTCGACGACCTGTCCAAGCAGGCCGAGGCCTACCGTGCGGTCTCGCTGCTGCTGCGTCGTCCCCCGGGCCGCGAGGCCTACCCCGGCGACGTCTTCTACCTGCACTCCCGCCTGCTCGAGCGCTGCGCGAAGCTCTCCGACGAGCTCGGCGCGGGCTCGATGACCGGCCTGCCGCTGGTGGAGACCAAGGGCAACGACGTGTCGGCCTACATCCCGACCAACGTCATCTCGATCACCGACGGCCAGATCTTCCTCGAGACCGGTCTGTTCAACTCCGGTGTCCGCCCGGCCATCAACGTCGGCATCTCGGTGTCCCGGGTCGGCGGCTCGGCGCAGATCAAGGCCATGAAGTCCGTCGCCGGCCGCCTGCGCCTGGACCTTGCCCAGTTCCGCGAGCTCGAGGCGTTCGCCTCGTTCTCCTCGGACCTGGACGCCTCCAGCCGCGCGACCCTGGACCGCGGGCAGCGGCTCGTCGAGCTGCTCAAGCAGGGCCAGTACTCGCCGTTCCCGGTCGAGCGCGAGGTCGTGTCCCTGTGGCTGGGCACCACCGGCAAGCTCGACGTCGTCCCGGTGGGCGACGTGCGGCGCTTCGAGTCGGAGTTCCTCGACTTCATCGCCCGCGGCGACAACACCGTCTTCGACACCATCCGGGAGACCAAGAAGCTCGAGGACGACACGGTCCAGAGCCTGGAGAAGGCCGTCGAGGCGTTCTACGGCCAGTTCACGACGTCGGAGGGCGACTCGCTCAAGGTCCACGACGACGAGGCCGAGGCCATGGACGCCTCGGAGCGGGGCCAGGAGCGCGTCCAGGTCAAGAAGAAGGCCTGACCCGTGGCTGCTTCCCTCCGCGCGCTGCGGCGCCGCATCCGCTCCACGCAGTCGACGAAGAAGATCTTCTCGGCGCAGGAGCTGATCGCCGGTGCCCGCATCGTGCGCGCCCAGGCCCGGGTGGAGGCGTCCAAGCCGTACGCGCGTGAGATCACGCGGGTGCTCTCGGCACTGGCGTCGTCGGCCTCGCTCGACCACCCGCTGCTCACCGAGCGGCAGAACCCGAAGCGGGCGGCGGTCCTCGTGATCACGTCCGACCGCGGGTTCGCCGGCTCGTACAACGTCAACGTGCTCCGGCGCACCGAGGAGCTGCTCGCGCTCCTGCGCCAGGAGGGCAAGGACCCCGTGCTCTACGTGGTCGGTCGCAAGGGGGAGACCTACTACTCCTTCCGCGACCGCGAGATGGCGGCGACGTTCACGGGCTTCTCCGAGCAGCCCCGCTACGAGGACGCGCAGGAGGTCGGCTCCGCGCTCATCGACGTCTTCGCCGCCGGTGAGGACGACGACGAGCAGGGCGGCGCCGGCGCGGACGACATCCTGGGCGTCGACGAGCTCCACATCGTCTTCACCGAGTTCCGCTCGCTCCTCTCGCAGGTGCCCGTCGCCAAGCGCATGGCACCGCTGGAGGTCGAGGAGGTCGAGGAGTTCGACTACGAGCGGGAGGACCGTGAGCACGGCACGACCGGGGGCGACTCGGGTGTGCCGACGTCGTACGAGTTCGAGCCGTCGGCCGAGGGGCTGCTGGACGCCCTGCTGCCGAAGTACATCACCACGCGGATCTACGCCGCGATGCTCGAGGCGGCCGCCTCGGAGTCCGCATCCCGCCGCCGCGCGATGAAGTCCGCCTCGGACAACGCCGAGGAGCTGGCCAAGAACCTCTCCCGGCAGGCCAACCAGGCCCGCCAGGCCGAGATCACCCAGGAGATCAGCGAGATCGTCGGCGGGTCCGACGCGCTGGCCTCCGCCGGTGTCGGCGACTGACATGTTCGATCTGAATACGCAGAACCACCGCAGCCCGAGGGCAGGAGAGCAGTACAGATGACCGTCACCGAGGACCGTCCGACCACCCAGCAGACGCAGGCCACCGGCCGCGTCGTGCGGGTCACCGGGCCGGTCGTCGACGTCGAGTTCCCGCGCGACGCGATGCCCGACCTGTTCAACGCCCTGAAGGTCGATGTCACCCTGGCCGACCTCGGCAAGACGCTGACCCTCGAGGTCGCGCAGCACCTGGGCGAGAACGTCGTCCGCACCATCTCCATGGCGCCCACCGACGGCCTCGTCCGCGGCGCGGAGGTCACGGACACCGGCAACCCGATCATGGTGCCGGTCGGCGACGTGACCAAGGGCCACGTGTTCAACGCGCTGGGGGAGTGCCTCGACGAGCCCGGCTACGGCGAGGACGCGCCGCACTGGTCGATCCACCGCCACGCGCCGCGGTTCGACCAGCTCGAGGGCCGCACCGAGATGCTCGAGACCGGCATCAAGGTCATCGACCTGCTGACGCCGTACGTGGCCGGCGGGAAGATCGGCCTGTTCGGTGGCGCCGGCGTGGGCAAGACCGTGCTGATCCAGGAGATGATCCGCCGGGTCGCCCAGGAGTTCGGTGGTGTGTCGGTGTTCGCCGGTGTCGGTGAGCGCACCCGCGAGGGCAACGACCTCATCACGGAGATGACCGAGTCCGGCGTCATCGAGTCCACCGCACTGGTGTTCGGCCAGATGGACGAGCCGCCGGGCACCCGGCTGCGCGTGGCGCTGTCGGCGCTGACGATGGCGGAGTACTTCCGCGACGAGCAGCACCAGGACGTGCTGCTCTTCATCGACAACATCTTCCGGTTCACCCAGGCCGGCTCCGAGGTGTCGACCCTGCTCGGGCGCATGCCGTCGGCCGTGGGGTACCAGCCCACGCTGGCCGACGAGATGGGCGAGCTGCAGGAGCGGATCACCTCGACCCGTGGTCGCTCGATCACGTCGCTGCAGGCCATCTACGTGCCCGCGGACGACATCACCGACCCGGCGCCGCACACCACGTTCGCCCACCTCGACGCGACGACCGTGCTCAGCCGGCCGATCTCGGAGAAGGGCATCTACCCGGCCGTGGACCCGCTGGACTCCACCAGCCGGATCCTCGACCCGCAGTACGTGGGGCAGGAGCACTACGACATCGCCCAGACGGTGAAGCGGGTCCTGCAGCGCTACCAGGAGCTGCAGGACATCATCGCCATCCTCGGCATCGACGAGCTCGGCGAGGAGGACAAGGTCACCGTCAACCGGGCCCGGCGTGTCGAGCGATTCCTCTCGCAGAACATGTTCGTCGCCGAGGCGTTCACCGGT
This sequence comes from Blastococcus sp. OS1-29, assembly GCF_057628075.1. Taxonomy (NCBI): domain Bacteria; kingdom Bacillati; phylum Actinomycetota; class Actinomycetes; order Geodermatophilales; family Geodermatophilaceae; genus Blastococcus; species Blastococcus sp. OS1-29. Next base: position 200,099 of record NZ_JBXXJK010000005.1, on the reverse strand, counting down.
CAGCCGGGCTCGTTCGTCCCGCTGGCGGAGACGCTGCAGGCGTTCAAGGCGATCACCGACGGTGAGTACGACAACGTCCCCGAGCAGGCGTTCTTCATGTGCGGTGGCCTCGAGGACCTCGAGAAGAACCGGGATCAGCTCAAGAAGGGCTGATCGCACAGCGACATCCGGGCGGCCGGGCTCCTGAGGGGGCCCGGCCGTTCGCCTGATCGGGGGAAGAGATCGTCCCCCGAGTGGGTGGATCGCGGCTAGGGTGCCTCCTGGTCGGCACTGCACCTGCCGACCATCCGTACAGCCGCCCGAGAAGCGGGCATCGTGTTGAGGAACGTCGTGGACCCGAACGCCGCGAGGCCGAGCAGCGCCGAGGCCGGTTGGAGCTGGCCCCCGTACGCGCCGTGGGAGCCCGTGGAGGCCGCCCGGTTCGGTACCGAGGAGTGGGCTCCCGCCTCCAGCGTCCGCCACCCCTGGGTGCGGCTGGGCCGCTGGACGCTGCTCTACCGCCGCTCCGCCTGAGGCCGGGCGGGCGCGTCCGCGACACGCCGCTACAGTGGACACTCCCGAACGTCGAACCCGAGGAGTGTCGTGGCGACCCTGCAGGTCGAGCTGGTGGCCGTCGAGCGCAAGATCTGGTCCGGCGAGGCCAGGATGGTCATCGCCCGCACGACCGAGGGGGAGCTGGGCGTCCTGCCCGGCCACGCGCCCCTGCTGGGCCAGCTGGCCGACGGCGGCGTCGTGACCATCCGCACGGAGACCGGCGAGGACGTCATCGTCGCGGCGCACGGCGGCTTCCTGTCGATCACCGAGCGCGGCGTGTCGATCCTGGCCGAGACGGCGGAGATCTCCACCGAGATCGACGTCGCCCGGGCCCGCGAGGCCCTGGGCCGTGCGCAGGGTTCCGACGAGCCGGAGGACATCGAGGCCGCGCGCCGCGCCCAGTCCCGGCTGCGTGCCGTCGGCGAGGACGCCTGAGCCGGCGCTGAGCCCTCGCTGATCCGACCGCCGGCCCCCGGACGCCCGTGACCACGGTCCTCCTCGTCCTGCTCGGCGTCGGCCTCGTCGCCGTCGTCGTGGCGTTCCTGCTGCGCCGGCGCTTCCTGCTCTCCGGCCTGGGCGCGGTCACGATGTGGCTGCGCCCGATGCGGTCGCCGCGCTGGTCGGTGGGCGTCGCCTGGTACGGGGGCGACATGCTGCTCTGGTACCGCGGGTTGTCGCTGTCGGTCCGCCCCCAGCAGCGGCTCTGCCGCGCCGAGCTCCAGGTGGAGAACCGGCGCAGCCCGGGCCGGGAGGACCTCGCGCTGCCCTCGGACGTCGTCGTCCTGACGATCGCCACCCCGGAGGGTCCTCGGGAGATGGCGATGGACAGCTCGACGGTGACCGGCTTCCTGTCCTGGGTGGAGTCGGCCCCGCCGGTGTGAGCCGGCGGCCCCGTCCCGAGGCTCGCCCCGAGCTTGCGAGGGGTGAGAAGGATGGGGTCCTTCTATTGGGCGTGTGCGCCGCTGTGCGCCCCCGGCTCCCAGAGGATGTCGCCGCCAGGGTTCGCCGTGCGTGCGAGGATGAACAGCAGGTCCGAGAGCCGGTTGAGGTAGCGCGCGGTCTCGGCATTGGTGCGGTCGGCGTCGGCGGCCAGCAGGGCCCAGACGCTGCGCTCGGCCCGGCGGGCGACCACCCGGGCCTGGTGCAGCAGTGCCGCGGCCGGGGTGCCCCCGGGCAGGATGAAGCTGGTCAGCTTCGGCAGGAGCTCGTTGTACTCGTCGCAGGCGGCTTCGAGTCGCTCGGTGTAGGCGGCCGTGATCCGCAGCGGCGGGAACTCGGGATCCGGCGTCACCGGGGTGCAGAGGTCGGCGCCCACGTCGAACAGGTCGTTCTGGATGCTGCGCATCAGCTCGGCGACCTTCGGGTCCGGCGCACCGAGGGCGAGGGCGACGCCGAGCACGCTGTTGGTCTCGTCGACGTCGGCGTAGGCGACCAGACGCGGGTCGGTCTTCGCCACCCGGCTCATGTCGCCGAGGTGCGTCTGGCCGGCGTCGCCGGTCTTCGTGTAGATGCGCGTCAGCCGGACCATGCCGGGGAGCCTATGGCCGGCGCCGAGCCGCGGCCCGCTTAGGGTGGCCCGGTGGAGTGCTTCGAGGTGACCGGCGGAACGGCCCTGACCGGCCGGGTACGGGTCACCGGCGCGAAGAACAGCGCGCTGAAGCTCATGGCGGCCGCGCTGCTCGCGGCGGGGCCGACCACCATCGAGGAGGTCCCGGACATCCTCGACGTCGCGATCATGAGCAAGGTGCTCCGGCGCCTGGGCTGCGACGTCACCTTCGAGCGCACGCCGGGCAGCGGCGGTGGCGGTCGGGTGCGGGTCGACGTGCCCGAGAGCCCGTCGACCGAGACCGACTACGACCTCGTGCGGCGGATGCGGGCCTCGATCAGCGTGCTGGGTCCCCTCGTCGCCCGCTGCGGGAGCGCCCGGGTGGCGCTGCCGGGTGGCGACGCCATCGGCTCCCGCGGGCTGGACATGCACATCTCCGGCCTGGAGCGTCTCGGCGCCACGATCGTCAGCGAGCACGGCTTCCTGGTGGCTACCGCGCCGAGACTCGTCGGCACCGCGATCTGGCTGGACTTCCCGTCGGTCGGCGCCACCGAGAACCTGGTCATGGCCGCGGTCCTCGCCGACGGCACCACCGTCATCGACAACGCGGCCCGCGAGCCGGAGATCGTCGACATCTGCGCGATGCTCGTCGCGATGGGCGCCCGCATCGACGGCGCCGGCACCTCGACGATCACCGTCGAGGGCGTCGACTCGCTCTCCCCGGTCACGTACACGACGGTTCCCGACCGGATCGTCACGGGCACCTGGGCGATCGGCGCCGTGATGACGCGCGGGGACGTCGTGATCGAGCGGGCCGTCGCCGGCCACCTCGCCGTCGCCCTGGACAAGCTCACCGACGCCGGCGCGCAGGTGGAGTCCCTGCCCGACGGCATCCGGGTGACCATGGACGACCGGCCGCGCTGCGTCGACGTCGTCACGCTCCCGTTCCCGGGTTTCCCGACCGACCTCCAGCCGATGGCGGTCGCGCTCGCCGCGGTCTCCACCGGGACGGCGCTCATCACCGAGAACGTGTTCGAGGGCCGGTTCATGTTCGTCAACGAGCTGGTGCGGCTGGGCGCCGACGTCCGCATCGACGGGCACCACGCCGTCGTCCGCGGGCGGGAGAAGCTGTCCAGCGCCCCCGTGGTCGCCACCGACATCCGCGCCGGCGCCGGGCTCGTGCTCGCCGGCCTCGTCTCCGACGGGATCACCGAGGTCCAGGAGGTGCACCACGTCGACCGCGGCTATCCCGACTTCGTCGAGCAGCTGCGCGGACTCGGGGCGAAGGTCGAGCGCACCGAACGTCCGGGCTGAGCGTGCTCAGCCGGGGAAGATCGAGGCCAGGGCCCGGGCGCGGTCGGCGTCCTCGGGGAACACCAGGACGTCGGCCCGGTGTGCGGCCGGGACGCGGACGGTCGAGCGGATGCCGGCGTCGGACAGCACCGCCCGCAGCGCCAGCGCCGACTCCCGGCGGGAGAGCGTCGCGATGAGGATGAGCAGGCCGTCCTCGACGGGCGGGGCCGGCGGGGGCTGCAGGCCGTAGCCGCGCCCGAACGCCCACCGCATGAAGAAGGCGAGGGCGATGACCGCTACTGCGGCGATGAGCGGGCCTTCCATCGTTCGAGTGTGCCACCGCACACCCTCGGTGCACCGGGCTGCTACTCGCGGGTAACCGCCCTAGACTCCGCCCATGCCGTTCCCTTCAACGCCGAAGGACCGTGACCGTCCCTGGGTCATGCGCACCTATGCAGGCCACTCCTCGCCGGCCGAGTCCAACGCCCTGTACCGGAACAACCTGTCGAAGGGCCAGACCGGCCTGTCGGTCGCCTTCGACCTGCCGACCCAGACCGGGTACGACCCCGACGACGAGCTCGCCGCGGGCGAGGTCGGCAAGGTCGGGGTTCCGGTCACGCACATCGGTGACATGCGCGCCCTGTTCGACGGCATCCCGCTCGACGAGATGAACACGTCGATGACGATCAACGCGACCGCGATGTGGCTGCTGGCGCTCTACCAGGCGGTCGCCGAGGAGCACGGGCACGACATCTCGAAGCTCGGCGGCACGACGCAGAACGACATCATCAAGGAGTACCTGTCGCGCGGGACGTACGTCTTCCCGCCCGGGCCCTCGATGCGGCTGATCACCGACATGGTCGCCTACACGGTGACGGCGATGCCGAAGTGGAACCCGATCAACATCTGCAGCTACCACCTGCAGGAGGCCGGGGCGACGCCGGTGCAGGAGATCGCGTACGCGATCAGCACCGCGATCGCCGTCCTGGACTCGGTGCGCGACTCCGGCCAGGTGCCGCAGGAGCGCTTCGGCGAGGTCGTCGCCCGCATCTCGTTCTTCGTCAACGCGGGTGTCCGCTTCGTCGAGGAGATGTGCAAGATGCGCGCCTTCACCCAGCTCTGGGACGAGCTGACGAAGGAGCGGTACGGCGTCGAGGACCCCAAGCACCGCCGCTTCCGCTACGGGGTGCAGGTCAACTCCCTCGGGCTGACCGAGGCGCAGCCGGAGAACAACGTCCAGCGGATCGTGCTGGAGATGCTGGCCGTCACGCTGTCGCGCGATGCGCGCGCCCGCGCGGTCCAGCTGCCCGCGTGGAACGAGGCGCTCGGCCTGCCCCGGCCGTGGGACCAGCAGTGGTCGCTGCGGCTGCAGCAGGTGCTGGCGTTCGAGACCGACCTGCTGGAGTACGAGGACCTGTTCACCGGCTCGGTGGTCGTCGAGCAGAAGGTGTCCGAGATCGTCGAGGGCGCCCGCGCCGAGATCGCCCGCGTGCAGGAGATGGGCGGCGCGGTGGCGGCTGTCGAGTCCGGTTACATGAAGGGTGAGCTGGTCGCCTCGCTGGCGGAGAAACGACGGCGGATGGAGAGCGGGGACGACGTCGTCGTCGGCGTGAACAAGTACGAGACCACCGAGCCCAACCCGCTCCTGGCCGACCTGGACGCGGCGATCATGGTCGTCGACCCCGCTGTCGAGAACGCGGCGCAGGAGGCCGTGCAGAAGTGGCGGGCCGAACGCGACCAGGGGAGGTGTGACAAGGCGCTCCAGGCGCTGCGTGAGGCCGCCGGCACCGACACGAACCTCATGGCTGCGACGCTCGACTGTGCTCGCGCGGGCGTGACGACGGGGGAGTGGGCCGGGGTGCTGCGCGAGGTGTTCGGCGAGTACCGGGCACCCACGGGCGTCGCGGCGGCGAGCGGTGGCGGCGAGGCCGACGAGAGCCTGCGGGAGATCCGGGAGCGTGTCCGGGCCACCGGTGAGGAGCTGGGTGGCCGGCTGCGGTTCCTGGTCGGCAAGCCCGGTCTCGACGGTCACTCCAACGGCGCCGAGCAGATCGCCGTCCGCGCCCGGGACGCCGGGTTCGAGGTCGTCTACCAGGGCATCCGGCTGACGCCTTCCCAGATCGTGAGCGCCGCGGTCGAGGAGGACGTGCACGTCGTCGGCCTGTCGGTGCTGTCCGGTTCCCACCTGCAGGTCGTACCCGCGGTGCTGGACGGCCTGAAGGCGGCCGGCCTGGACGACGTCCCGGTCGTCGTCGGCGGGATCATCCCCGACAGCGACGCCCGGCGGCTGCGCGAACTCGGGGTGGCCCGCGTCTTCACGCCCAAGGACTTCGGGCTCACCGAGATCATGGGCGAGGTGGTCGACGTCGTCCGCGCAGCCAACGGACTCGAGGAGAAGGTCGCCGAACCGGCCTGATCCTCGCTAACGTCGTGCCATGACCGACGGTGCACCCCGGGTGGAACGCAGCGGCGACACGGTGTGCATCACCATGACACGACCGGCCAAGCGGAACGCGCTGTCCCGGGAGCACCTCGGACAGCTGCTGGCCGCCTTCACGGAGGTCGGCGACAGCGATGCCAGCGGCATCGTGCTCGCCGCCGACGGCCCGGTGTTCAGCGCGGGCCACGACTTCGCCGACGTCGCCGGCAAGCCGGTGGCCGAGGTCCGCAGCCTGCTCGCGCTCTGCACCGAACTCATGCAGACCGTCCAGGACGTGCCGCAGGTCGTCGTGGCGAGAGTGCATGCGCTGGCCACGGCCGCCGGGTGCCAGCTCGTCGCGTCCTGCGACCTCGCGGTCGCGGCGGAGTCGGCGGGCTTCGCCGCCCCTGGCGGCAAGGGCGGCTGGTTCTGCCACACGCCGATGGTCGCGATCGCACGGAACGTCGGCCGGAAGCGGGCGATGGAGCTCGCGCTCACCGGCGACGTGATCGACGCCCGGACGGCGCTGGGATGGGGCCTGGTGAACCGGGTGGTGCCCGACGAGGAGCTCGACGCGGCGGTCGCCGACCTGATCTGTCGAGCCACTCGCGGCTCGCGGGCCAGCAAGGCGTGGGGCAAGCAGACGATGTACGCCCAGCTCGACCGTCCCGAGCGGGACGCCTACGGCATCGCCGTCGAGGTGATGGCCGCGGCCAGCCAGCTGCCGGGCGCCGTGGAAGGCATGTCCGCGTTCCTCGAGAAGCGCCGTCCCGACTGGCCGGACTGATGCCGGCGGCCGACCGGCCGTTCATGCCCGGGTACGGCATACTCCCCGCCGATCAGGGCAGCGGGCTGATCGCGTGGTCGGAGACCGAGCGGCGACTGGCGGGCTCGCACGACTACTGGATGGCGACGGTCCGCCCCGACGGGCGGCCGCACGTCATGCCGGTCTGGGGCGTCTGGCTGGGCGGCCGGCTGTGGTTCTCCAGCGGTCTCGGGTCCCGCAAGGCCCGCAACCTGGCCGCGGATCCGCGGTGCACGATCACCACGGACGACGCCCGGAACCCCGTCGTGGTCGACGGCGTGGTCGAGCGGCTCACCGATGCAGCTGCGATCACCGGCTTCGTCGACGCGGTGAACGGCAAGTACGACGCCAGCATGACGGTCGAGTTCCAGGACCCCGCGGTCAACGGCACCTACGCAGTTCAGCCGGTCACCGTCATAGCCCTGACCGACGGCGACTTCCAGGGCAGCCCGACCCGCTGGACGTTTCCCCCTGCGTGACTCTCCGCACAGCCGGGATGCGTTCCTGACCGTTCCACATTGACCAGTGTGTGCAGAACCTGTGGGGGCTCACGCGCCGGCGTGCCCTGGACTTCGGAGTGGTGACGACCGCCGGCTGTTGACGCCGGTCCGCGTTCTCGCGTCCCGCTCCGACCCCCGAAAGGCTCTCTCCGTGCTCACCCGTCTTCGCCGCGTCCCGTTCGCGGCGCAGGTCCTCCTCGCCCTCGTCGTGGGCGTCGCCCTCGGGCTCGTCGCCCGGGAGATCGGCCCCGTCGCCGATGGCACCCCCAACTGGCTGACCAGCACCCTGCAGACCGTCGGCGGCACCTTCGTCACGCTCCTGAAGGTCCTGGTGCCGCCGCTGATCGTCACCGCGGTGATCGTCAGCATCGCCAACCTCAAGCAGGTGTCCAACGCCGCGCGCCTGGCCGGTCAGACGCTGCTCTGGTTCGCCATCACCGCGCTGATCGCCGTCTCCCTCGGGATCGGCCTCGGCCTGCTCACCAACCCGGGCCGGCACAGCTCGGTCGACGCCGCCACCGCGAAGGACATCGGGACGACCGGCGGCTGGTGGGACTTCCTGACCGGGCTGGTGCCCGGCAACATCTTCGGGCTGCAGGCCGCGCCGCACGACGACGGCACGATCGGTCTGTCGTTCAACGTGCTGCAGCTGATCGTCATCTCGGTGGCCGTCGGCATCGCGATCCTCAAGGTCGGCGAGGCCGCCGAGCCGTTCCTCCGGCTCACCCGCTCGGCGCTGGCGATCGTCCAGAAGGTGCTGTGGTGGGTCATCCTGCTGGCGCCCCTGGGCACCGTCGGCCTGATCGGCAACGCGGTGGCCAGCTACGGCTGGGAGTCCCTCGGCTCGCTCGGCGTCTTCGCCGGCGCGGTCTACGCGGGCCTGGCCCTGGTGCTGTTCGTCGTCTACCCGGTGCTCCTGCGCCTGCACGGGCTCTCGCCGCTCCGGTTCTTCGCGGGGGCGTGGCCCGCGATCCAGCTGGCGTTCGTGTCGCGCTCCTCGATCGGCACGCTGCCGGTGACCGAGCGGGTGACCGAGCAGAACCTGGGCGTGCCGCGGTCCTACGCCTCGTTCGCGGTGCCGTTCGGCGCGACGACGAAGATGGACGGGTGCGCCGCGATCTACCCGGCGCTGGCCGCGATCTTCGTGGCCGAGTTCTTCCACGTGAACCTGTCGATCACCGACTACCTGCTCATTGCCCTGGTCTCGGTCATCGGCTCCGCGGCGACTGCCGGCGTCACCGGCGCGGTGGTCATGCTGACGCTGACCCTGTCCACGCTGGGCCTGCCGCTGGCCGGCGTCGGCCTGCTGCTGGCGATCGACCCGATCCTCGACATGGGCCGCACTGCGGTGAACGTCGCCGGCCAGGCGCTCGTCCCGACGATCGTGGCCAAGCGGGAGGGCATCCTCGACGTCGCCCGGTTCCACGCGACGTCCACGGCCGAGCCGCTGGCCCGGGTCGAGCAGAACGACGGTGTGGACGAGGACCTGCGGGAGCCGGTCACCGTCTAGCGCCACCGACCCGACCGGCCCGGCCCTCCGCTCGGAGGGCCGGGCCGGCCCCGCGCAGGAGCCCGCCGCGAGCTAGCGAGTGGTGGGGGGCACGGGGAGTTTTTCAGTCCATGAGGTCCGCGCAGGACGACTCGTCGGGCAGCAGCGGGCGGACGGTCACCGTCCAGCGAGAACCGTCCGGCGTCACCCACGGGGTGGCGGCGTTCGCCGCGGCAGCTCCCGACAGCAGGGTCTGAGCCTGCTCGCCGGAGACGCTCACGCAGTGGAGATCCGGCAGGGGCCCCACCGGGTCGCCCGGGAGGGCGGGGCCGGGCCAGGCGATGTCGGGCTGGGTCAGTCCGTCCTGCGGATCGATCCACGGTGTGGCCAGCGCGGCGACCGCCGAGGGCGCGTAGGGCTTCGATGTCGTGCCGGCGTCCGTCAGGCCGCCGATCGCGCCGAGCAGGTCGCTGAGCTTGCCCCGTGCCGTGCGTTGCGCCTGGGTCAGTCCGTCGGACTCCACCGGCGTCTCGGAGAGCGCGTAGACCTCGCGCACGTAGGTCTGCGACGCGGTGACGACGGTGAAGCGCGTCGACGGGGCATCGGCGATCGGTGGCGAGCCGAGGTCGGAGACGTCCGCGGCCCCCGCCGCCAGCGCCTGGTCCAGGAGATCCTGGACCTCGGCCGGGGCGATCTGCTGCTCCTGCAGGTTGGGCAGCGCGGGCCCCGGATAGATCGCCGCCACGGGTCCCTCGGAGATGACCCGGCCGTCGGCGTAGACGCTGACCAGCGGCAGCCGGCCGGCCGTCGCCGAGGGGGTCACGAAGCCTCCGGTGTACTCGACACGCAGCACCAGGCCCTCAGCGGCGGCCGGCACGGGGACGGTCGCCGTCGGACGAGTGGCGGTCGGTGGAGTCGCCGCGCCCTGCTCGCCGCAGGCTGCCAGCCCCAGCAGGAGGGCGGCCGCCAGCGCCGGCAGGAGCGCAGCCCGTGTCGTCATGCCTCTAGGACGTGACCGGACGTCGTTCGGTTCCACGCGCCCGGTAGCGTCGTCGCCCGTGCGCCTGGTCATCGCCCGCTGCTCCGTGGACTACATCGGGCGGCTCACCGCCCACCTGCCGATGGCGACCCGCCTGCTGCTGGTCAAGGCCGACGGCTCGGTGTCCATCCACGCCGACGACCGGGCCTACAAGCCGCTGAACTGGATGACCCCGCCGTGCAGCCTCAAGGACGAGCTGGCCGACGGCGCCGGCACCTGGACGGTCACGAACAAGGCCGGCGAGCAGCTGATCATCACCATCGACGAGGTCCACCACGACCACTCGCACGAGCTCGGGGTGGACCCCGGCCTGCAGAAGGACGGCGTGGAGGCCGAGCTGCAGCGGCTGCTGGCGCTGCACGTGGAGACCTTCGGCGCGGGCTGGTCGCTGGTGCGCCGGGAGTACCCGACCGCCATCGGGCCGGTGGACCTGCTGTGCCGCGACGCCGCGGGGGCCGTCGTCGCGGTGGAGATCAAGCGGCGCGGGGAGATCGACGGGGTCGAGCAGCTGACCCGCTACCTCGAGCTCCTCAACCGCGACCCGCTGCTGGCGCCGGTCAAGGGCGTGTTCGCCGCGCAGGAGATCAAGCCGCAGGCGCGGGTGCTGGCCGCCGACCGCGGCATCGACTGTGTGACCGTCGACTACGCCGTCCTCAAGGGCACCGACGACCCGACTCAGCGCCTCTTCTGACGCCCACCCGGCACACGACGCGGTGACGTCTTCCGCTCGGAGGGCGACGGGGAGACCATCGTCGGCACCGACCGCTCGGGGACCGGGTGCTGACAGGGGCAAGCCATGGGACGACTTCTCCTCCGTGCAACGCTGAGCGCGGTCTTCGTGGTCCACGGCACGCAGAAGCTGTTCGGCTGGTTCGGCGGTTACGGGCCGGACGGCACCGGCCAGTTCTTCGAGTCGCTCGGCCTGCGGCCCGGACGCCAGCACGCGCTGCTCGCCGGAGCGACCGAGGTGGGCAGTGGCGTCCTGATGGCCGCCGGCGCCGCCACCCCAGCGGCCGCGGCCGGGGTGACGGGGGTGATGATCAGCGCCCTGTGGACGGCGGTCTGGAAGGACGGCGTCCGCCCGGCGACCGGCGAGTTCGAGGTCCTGCTCGCTGCCGCAGCGCTCGCGCTGGCGGACGAGGGCCCCGGCCCGTGGTCGGTCGACGCCGCGCTCGGGCAGGAACGCACCGGCGCCCCCTGGGCGCTCGGCGCGCTGGCGGCCGGTGCGATCGGCTCGGGTCTGGTGGCCGCAGGCGCCCGCCGGTCCGGGCCCGCGGGGGCGCCGCAGTCCACCGCGCCGGACGCCTGACGAAACGGCGCTGCCCCGGCCGCTTCGCGCCGCCCCAGTCCTTACCGGTCGGTAACCCCGCAGGGCCGGTGAGGCAGCGAAGTGAGAGACTGCCGGACGACTCGCCGAGCGTGGAGGAGATGGCAGCGTGGCCAGGGAACTGAACGAGGTCGGGGTCGTCGGGCTGGGCACCATGGGTGCGGGCATCGTCGAGGTGCTGTCGCGCGCGGGGCTGTCGGTCACCGCCGTGGAGATCAGCGACGAGGCGGTCGCCCGTGGGCGCGCCCACGTCGAGCAGTCCACCGACCGTGCGGTCAGCCGTGGAAAGCTCGACCCGGCCGAGCGCGACGCGATCTTCGAGCGGATCCGGTTCAGCTCGTCGCTGGAGGACCTCGCCTCCGCCGAGCTGGTCATCGAGGCGATCCCCGAGCGCATGGAGCTCAAGGCGGAGGTCTTCTCCCAGCTGGACAAGATCTGCCCGCCCGACACGATCCTGGCGACCAACACCTCCAGCCTCTCGGTCACCGAGCTGTCGGTCGTCACCGGCCGGCCGAGCAAGGTCATCGGCATGCACTTCTTCAACCCGGCGCCGGTCATGAAGCTGGTCGAGGTCGTGCGCACCGTCGTCACCGAGCCGGAGGTCGTCGAGGACGTCGAGGCCCTGGCCGAACGCCTGGGCAAGGTCGACGTGACGATCGGTGACAAGGCCGGCTTCATCGCCAACGCGCTGCTGTTCGGCTACCTCAACCACGCGGTCTCGATGTACGAGAACCGCTACGCCAGCCGCGAGGACATCGACGCCGCCATGCGGCTGGGCTGCGGCCTGCCCATGGGCCCGCTGGCCCTGATGGACCTGATCGGCATCGACACCGCCTACGAGATCCTCGACACGATGTACAAGCAGTCGCGCAACCGGCTGCACGCGCCCAGCCCGATCATCAAGCAGATGGTCACCGCCGGGCTGCTCGGGCGGAAGAACGGCCGCGGGTTCTACAGCTACGCCGAGGCCGGCTCCGCCGAGGTCGTCGACGACGCCTCCACGCCGGCCGCCGGGGGCGCGTCCCAGGGCGCCCGCCAGGTGCAGACCATCGGCGTCGTCGGCTCGGGCACGATGGCCACCGGCATCATCGAGGTCGTCGCCAAGGGCGGCTACGACGTCCGCTTCGTCGCCCGCGCCCCCGAGAAGGTCGAGGCGGTCCACAAGGCGCTGGCCAAGTCGCTGGAGAAGCAGGTGCAGCGCGGCAGGCTCGAGGACAGCGCCCGTGACGAGATCCTCGCCCGCGTCACCGGGACGACGTCCCTGGACGAGCTCGCCGACCGCGACCTGATCATCGAGGCCGTCGTCGAGTCGCTCCCGGTGAAGGAAGCGCTGTTCGCCAACCTCGGCGAGATCGCCAAGCCGGGTGCCGTCCTCGCGACGACGACCTCCAGCCTGCCGGTGATCGAGTGCGCCAAGGCGAGCGGCCGCCCCGCGGACGTCGTCGGCATGCACTTCTTCAACCCCGCCCAGGTGATGAAGCTCGTCGAGATCGTCAGCACCATCTCGACGGCCCCCGACGTCGCGGCCACCGCGCACGCGGTCAGCGAGAAGCTCGGGAAGCACGCCGTGTCCTGCACGGACCGGGCGGGCTTCATCGTCAACGCCCTGCTGTTCCCGTACCTGAACGACGCGGTGAAGATGCTCGAGGCGCACTACGCGACCGCCGACGACATCGACGCGGCCATGAAGGTCGGCTGCGGCTACCCGATGGGCCCGTTCGAGCTGCTGGACGTCGTCGGGCTGGACGTCTCCCTTGCCATCGAGCGAGAGCTCTACATCGAGTTCCGCGAGCCCGGCTTCGCCCCCGCCCCGTTGCTCGAGCACCTGGTCACCGCCGGGTACCTCGGCCGCAAGACCGGCCGCGGGTTCCGGGACTACGCCAGCCGCTGACGCATGCCCCGACGCCGCCCCCGGGCCGGTTCGCGATCAGCTGATCGGCAGCCGGCCCGTCGCGTCGAGAACGTCGAAGAGGGACGGGACGGCGACTGGGTGGTCCGGCAGCTCACCGGGGCCTCCACCGGCAAGACCTACCGGTGCCCCGGCTGCGACCAGGAGATCCGGGTGGGGACGCCGCACGTCGTCACCTGGCCCGCGTACGCCCGGGACTCCGACCTCGATCCCTGGGACACCGACTCGGCGGCCGACCTGCGCCGGCACTGGCACACCGCCTGCTGGCGCGCCCGCGACCGGCGCCGCTAGCCGAGGGACGCGAAGACGACCACGTCGTCGACATAGCTGTGCCTGGTGCGGTCGAAGACGCCCCCGCAGGTGATCAGCCGGAGCTCGGCGCCCGGTGTCGGGGCGTAGACCTCGGCGGTGGGGAAGGCGGCCTTGGGGTACCGCTCGACCCGGGTGACGGTGAAGCGGACCGTGGCGCCGTCCGCCCGGACGACGGCGACCGGGTCGCCGACAGCGACCTGGCGCAGCCGGAAGAAGACGGCCGGCCCGCGGACGCTGTCGACGTGTCCGGTCAGCACGGCGGGACCCGGGTCGCCGGGCGCCGGACCTGATCCGTACCAGCCGGCGAGGGCGTTGTCGGACGGCGGGACGAGGGCGCCGGCGGGGTCGAGACCGATGGCCGCCAGGCCGGTGTCGATGCCGACCGTGGGCAGCGAGAGGTGTACGGGCTCGTGCGCGGCCGGCGTCAGGGTGCTGCGGCGCGCGGGCGCGGCCGCCACGGCGGCCACCGCCGCGGCGGCGACCGGCGGGAGGGCGGCACCGGCTGTTCCACCATGTCCGGCCTCGACCGCGCCGACCGGCGTCACCGCCGGTCCGGCGGCGTCCTGGACCACCCGGACGGTGGCGCCCCCACCCGGCCGGTCCAGGACCAGCAGGGTGTTGACGGAGCCCGGCCGCAGGTCGACCGGCAGCGGGGCGCCGCCGCTGACCGACAGGCTCGCCGGCCCGGCCGGCACGTCCACCGGGCCGCCGACGGCGCCGAAGGGCAGGGCGGTGGCCAGCGCCGGTCCGCCGTCGAGGCGCAGGTCCAGGGAGGGGACGCCGGAGGCCGCCGACAGGACGCGCACCCTCGCCGCGCCGTCCGGTGGTGAGGTGAGGTCGTCGGGCAGGACCCGGAGGGAGAGCGCGGCGAACAGGCCGCTGAGGGCGACCGTCCGCGCGCTTCCGGCCGGTATGTCGACGCGTGCGGTCATCGCCGGCGGTGTCGAACGGAGGGCCCCGGCGGCGCGCACGCTGACGGCGTACGTGCCCGGGGAGACGGGGGCGTACGCGCTGACGTCGCCATAGCGGACGTCGCTGACCGCGTCCGGTCCCGGATCGGTCAGCGGAGCGCTGCTACCCGGCGGCAGGGGAGCCAGGGTGACGTCCACCGCCGGCGTGTCGGGGGAGAGGTGCGCGAACCGCACCATCGCTGCGGAATCGGCGGCGGCCGCCGGCACGCCCCAGGAACCCAGGACGACGCCGACGGCCGCGCAGAGCCGTACTGCCAGGTGCGGTACCGAGCTCAGGAACGCCCCTGGCTCACCGGAGCGTCGATCGCCTGGGTCGCCGGGCCGGTCGGAGCCGAGGTGGCACCGGTGCCGCGCGGGGGCATCGGGAGCTGGCGGGTGGCGGGCTCCGGGGCGCGGGTGGGCTGCCGGGCCGCGCCCGCCTCGCTCTCGCCCCGAGCGTTCTGCGGCGCGGACTGTGCGGGAGTCGTCGCAGGTGCGGTCGTCGGAGCCGGGGTCTGCGCGGCCGGCTGGGGGCGCCGTTCGGCGGCCTCCTGTCCGGTGTCGACGGCCCGGTTCGGTGCCGGTGCCGGCGCGGTGGCGGGAGCCTGCTCGGCGGCCGCCTTCGGCTCGGCCTGCTGGGGACGGTCGCCCAGGTCGGGGAGGGTGGTGAGCAGCTGGCGCGCCTGCAGCAGGCGGCCGGTCAACTCGTCGCGGATGCTGCGGATCGCCTCGGCCTTGGCCTCCGCCTCGGCGATCAGCTGCGCCGCGTGCTGCTCGGCAGCCGCGATCCGCTGGCGTGCCGCCTCGGTGGAGACCCGCTCGCGGTCCTCCTCGACGCGGGCGGCCTCGGCGCGACGGGAGCGCTGGGCGATGTCGAAGTCCTCCTCGACCTTGGCCCGGCGGGCCTGCGACTCGGCGTCGAGCCGGGCCACGCGCTCCTGCGCCTTGCCGACGAGCTCGTCGGCCCGCAGCTGTGCCTTCTGCGCGATCTGGTCGGCGTTGGCGCGGGCCTCGGCGATCATCCGCTCGACCTCGGCCTGGCCGGCGGCGTGCCGCTCGAGCATCGCGCGCTCCTCGGCCGCGGTCTGCTCGCGGACGGCGTGCGCGTCGAGCTCGGCGGCGCGGCGGATCTCCGCGGCCTCCTCCTCGGCGAGTTGCAGCATGTGCTGGATGCGCTCGCTGATGTTCTCGAAGGTCGGCGCCGAGGCGGTCGCGGCCTTGCGGCGCAGCGTCTCGATCTCGCCGTGCAGCGCCGACAGCTGGCCGGCCATGTCCGACGACCGGGCCACCGCGGCGTCGCGGTCGGCGAGCGCGATCCGGAAGTCGGCCTCCAGCCGCTCGATCGTGTCGGCCACCTGGCTGCGGTCATACCCCCGCAGGACCACGTCGAACGAGTGCTGGGCCTCGTGCATCGGCAGCGATTCGTGGCGGGGGTCGGTCATGGCTCCCATCCTCGCAGAAGGTCCCGGACGCGTCAGCGTGTCGGGGTGAATGGCGGGGCGAAAGGGACGCGAGTGCGTCCTCAGACGCCCCGGAACCGGTTGATCGCGTCGAGGTGCTTGGCGCGCTTCTCGGGGTCGCGGACGCCGAGGCCCTCCTCCGGGGCGAGGGTGAGGACGCCGACCTTGCCCTGGTGCAGGTTGTGGTGGACGTCGTAGGCCGCCTGACCGACGTCGTCCATCGCGTAGACCTTCGACAGCGTCGGGTGGACGAGTCCCTTGTCGATGAGCCGGTTGGCCTCCCACGCCTCCTTGTAGTTGGCGAAGTGCGACCCGATGATCCGCTTGAGGTTCATCCAGAGGTACCGGTTGTCGTACTGATGCATGTAGCCGGTGGTCGAGGCGCAGGTGACGATCGTGCCGCCCTTCTTGGCGACGTAGACGCTGGCGCCGAAGGTCTCCCGGCCCGGGTGCTCGAAGACGATGTCGACGTCGTCACCACCGGTCAGCTCGCGGATCTTCTTGCCCAGGCGCTGCCACTCCTTGGGGTCCTGGGTGTCCTCGTCCTTCCAGAACTGGAAGTTCTCCGCGGAACGGTCGATGACCAGTTCGGCGCCCATCTTCCGCACGATGTCGGCCTTCTCCGCGCTGCTCACCACGCAGACGGGGATCGCGCCGCCGTTGAGCGCCATCTGGGTGGCGTAGGAGCCCAGGCCGCCCGAGGCGCCCCAGATCAGGACGACGTCGCCCTGCTTCATGTTGGCGCCGTTGTGGCTGACCAGCTGCCGGTAGGCGGTGGAGTTGACCAGCCCCGGGGCGGCGGCCTCCTCCCAGGTGAGGTGGGCGGGCTTGGGCATGAGCTGGTTGCTCTTGACCAGAGCCAGCTCGGCCAGGCCGCCGAAGTTGGTCTCGAAGCCCCAGATGCGCTGCTGGGGGTCCATCATCGTGTCGTCGTGGCCGGCCGGGTCCTCGAGCTCGACGGACAGGCAGTGCGCCACGACCTCGTCGCCGGGCTTCCACTTGTTCACGCCCGGGCCGACGGCCAGCACGACGCCGGCCAGGTCGGAGCCCACCACGTGATAGGGCAGGTCGTGCCGCTTGGTCAGCTCGGAGACGCGGCCGTAGCGCTCGAGGAACCCGAACGTGGAGACCGGCTCGAAGATCGACGTCCAGACGGTGTTGTAGTTCACCGACGACGCCATCACCGCCACGATCGCCTCACCCGGACCGAGCTCCGGGGTCGCCACCTCCTCGACGTGCAGCGACTTGCGCGGGTCCTTCTCCTTGGCATCGAGGCCCTCGAACATGTGCTGCTCGTCCTTGCGCACCAGCACCGCGCGGTAGGACTCGGGCACCTTCAGCCCGGCCACGGCGTCCAGCTGGTCGGCGAGGATGGCGTCCCTGATCTCGTTCACGCGTACTCCCGGGTCTTCGTCGGCTCGGTGTGCTGCTTGAGGGTGCGGTGGGGCGATGTTACCGGTGGGTAACCCAGTCGGCCAACCGGATCAGTGCGCGCCGGCAGCGGGCTCGACGAGCTCGACCAGGACGCCGCCGGCGTCCTTCGGGTGCACGAAGTTGACGCGGCTGTCAGCGGTTCCGCGCTTGGGGGCGTCGTAGAGCAGCCGGAGTCCCCGCTCGCGCAGGGTCGCGCTGACCGCCTCGACGTCCTCGACCCGGAAGGCCAGCTGCTGCAGGCCCGGCCCGGAGCGACCGATGAACTTCGCGATCGTCGACTCCGGGGTCAGCGGGGCCAGCAGCTGGATGCGGGTGGTGCCGTCGCCGACGGCGAGCATGGCCTCGCGCACGCCCTGCTCCTCGTTGGTCTCCTCGTGCACGGACTGCACGCCGAAGGCCTGCGCGTAGAACGCGATCGCCTCGTCCAGATCCGGGACGGCGATGCCGACGTGGTCGATCGTGGTGAACAGCTCGCCGGGCAACCCGGCCTGGTCGTTGGTCACGCGGGCATCCTGCCGCCAGACGTCTCAGACGTCACATCGATGTGGTCACTGTCACGCGGGAGGGGGAGCGCGCCGCCGGGAGGTGGCTCGTTGAACAGAGCGCCCTATCCTGATGACAGGTTATGGACGACCAGAGATCTGCACACGACACGGCTGCCAACGGCGGCGGCCCGGCACTGGAGGCAGCATGTCCCGCTCCGTCATCGTCAGCGGCGCCCGCACCCCGATGGGCCGCCTGCTCGGCTCCCTGAAGGACTTCTCCGCGGCCGACCTCGGCGGCGTGGCCATCAAGGCAGCCCTGGAGCGGGCCGGTATCTCCGGCGACCAGGTCGACTACGTGATCATGGGTCACGTCATCCAGGCCGGCGCGGGACAGAACCCGGCCCGCCCGGCGGCCGTCGCCGGTGGCATCCCGATGTCGGTGCCGTCGTTCACGCTGAACAAGGTCTGCCTCTCCGGCCTGGATGCGATCGCCCTGGCCGACCAGCTCATCCGCGCGGGCGAGTTCGAGGTCGTCGTCGCCGGCGGCATGGAGTCGATGACCAACGCCCCGCACCTGCTGGCCAACTCGCGCACGGGCACGAAGTACGGCGACACCAAGCTGATCGACTCGATGGCGCACGACGGCCTGACCGACACCTTCGACCAGGTGGCGATGGGCGCGCTGACCGAGCAGGCGAACAGCCGCTACGACCTGACCCGCGAGGAGCAGGACGCCTTCGCCGCCGAGAGCCACCAGAAGGCCGCCCGAGCCCAGAAGAACGGAATCTTCGACGAGGAGATCGCCCCGGTCCTCATCCCGCAGCGCAAGGGCGACCCGATCGAGTTCCGCGAGGACGAGGGCATCCGCGCCGACACGACGGTCGAGAGCCTGTCCAAGCTCAAGCCGGCCTTCGCCAAGGACGGCACGATCACCGCCGGCACCGCCTCCCAGATCTCCGACGGCGCCTGCGCCGTGGTCGTCATGAGCGCGGAGAAGGCCGCCGAGCTCGGCTGCACCGTGCTCGCCGAGATCGGCGCCCACGGCGTCGTCGCGGGCCCGGACGCCACACTGCAGAGCCAGCCGTCGCGCGCCATCCAGAAGGCCTGCGCGCGGGAGGGCATCGACCCGAAGGACCTCGACGTCGTCGAGCTCAACGAGGCGTTCGCGGCGGTCGGCATCGTCTCCACCCGCGAGCTCGGCATCGACCCGGAGAAGGTCAACCCCAACGGCGGGGCGATCGCGCTCGGCCACCCGGTGGGCATGAGCGGCGCGCGGATCGTGCTCGACACCGCGCTCGAGCTGCGCCGCCGCGGCGGCGGGATCGGCGCCGCGGCGCTGTGCGGCGGTGGCGGTCAGGGCGACGCGCTGATCCTGCACGTGCCCGCCAAGGCGTGACGGAGAGCCCGGAGGCAACCGCGGTCCGGACCCCCGACCCCGAGGCCCCGCGGGGTCGCCGGGGGCGCCGGTCGGCCGACGTCCCGACACTGGTCGCCGGCGCACGCGCGGGCGACGCACGGTCGGTCGCCCGGCTGATCTCGCTGGTCGAGGACGCCAGCCCCGCGCTGCGCGAGGTGGCCGCGGCGCTGTCCCCCCACACCGGCCACGCGCAGGTCATCGGGCTGACCGGGTCCCCGGGTGTCGGCAAGTCGACGACCACGACCGCGCTCGTGCGGGCGTTCCGGCGGGCCGGGAAGCGGGTCGGCGTCCTGGCGGTCGACCCGTCCTCACCCTTCTCCGGCGGTGCGCTGCTCGGCGACCGGGTCCGCATGCAGGACCACGCCGGCGACGGTGGCGTCTACATCCGGTCCATGGCCTCGCGCGGACACCTCGGCGGTCTCGCCTGGGCCACCCCGCAGGCGCTGCGCGTGCTGGACGCGGCCGGCTGCGACGTCGTCCTCATCGAGACCGTGGGGGTCGGGCAGTCCGAGCTCGAGATCGCCTCGCTGGCCGACACCACGCTGGTCCTGGTCGCGCCCGGGATGGGCGACGGGATCCAGGCGGCGAAGGCGGGCATCCTGGAGGTCGCCGACCTGTTCGTCGTCAACAAGGCCGACCGGGACGGCGCCGACCAGACGGTGCGGGACCTGCGCTACATGCAGTCCCTGGGTGGCCGGTTCGCCGAGCCCGGGCACTGGCGACCGCCGATCTGCAAGACCGTGGCCTCCCGCGAGACCGACAACGGCATCGACAAGGTGCTCGAGAAGGTCGAGGAGCACCGTCGCTGGCTGGAGTCGTCCGGGGAAGGCCGGCGCCGCCGCGAGGAGCGGGCCGCCCGCGAGATCGAGGCGATCGCGCTGGCCACCCTGCGCGAGCGGCTGGCCGACGTGCACGGCTCGGCCGCGCTGGGGGCGCTCGCCGGAACCGTGGTCGCGGGGCAGACCGATCCCTTCCGTGCCGCCGACGAGCTGCTCGACCAGCTCTAGAACGGGCACGTCCGGCGCCGCCCGGCGAGGATGGGGCGGTGAA
The DNA here is from genome assembly GCF_057628075.1 of Blastococcus sp. OS1-29. NCBI lineage: Bacteria > Bacillati > Actinomycetota > Actinomycetes > Geodermatophilales > Geodermatophilaceae > Blastococcus > Blastococcus sp. OS1-29. The sequence continues at coordinate 180,130 of NZ_JBXXJK010000005.1, read as the reverse complement.
CGGGAGACCTGACGCCGTCGTCGTCGGAGCAGGCCCGAACGGCCTGGCCGGCGCCCTGCGGCTGGCCGCCGCGGGACTGCGGGTGCAGGTGGTGGAGGCGGGCGAGCGACCGGGCGGCGGGATGCGCACCGAGGAGCTGATGCGCCCCGGCTACCACCACGACGTCTGCTCGACCGTCCAGCCCATGGCCGCGGCGGCCCCGTTCTTCCGCGAGTTCGACCCCGGGAGCCGCGGCGTCCGCCTGGTGCAGCCGGAGGTGAACTTCGCCCATCCCCTCGACGGGGGGCGGGCGGCGCTGTCGCTGCGCTCGCTCGAGGAGACCGCGGTCGGCCTCGGGGAGGACGCGGCCGCCTACCGCCGTCTGTTCGGCCCCCTGGTCGAGCACGGCACCGACGTCGTCGACTTCTTCCTCACCAGCAAGCTGCGCAGCGTGCCCACGCGCAGCCCGGTGGAGATCGCGAAGTTCGGGCTCAACGGCCTGCCCAACGTGCACTGGCTCGCGCACCGCTACTTCCGGACCGAGGGCGCCCGCGCGCTGATCGGGGGCGCTGCGGCGCACGGCATGCTCGACCTCAGCCAGCCGCTCACCTCCGCCCTCGGGATGCTGCTCACGATGCTGTCCCACCACGCGGGGTGGCCCCTGGTCGAGGGCGGCTCGCAGAAGCTCGCCGACGCGATGGTCACCGCGCTCGAGGAGCAGGGCGGCGAGGTGGTCACCGGCCACCACGTCACCGATCTGCGCGAGTTCGACGGCGTTCCCGCCGTCCTCCTCGACACCACGCCCGAGGCGTTCGTCTCGATGGCCGGCGACCGCGTGAACGAGGGCTACAAGAGATGGGTGTCGCGGTACAAGCACGGCGCGGGCGTGTTCAAGATCGACTGGATCCTGTCCGAACCGGTGCCGTGGACCAACCCGGACGTCCGCCGCGCCGGCACCGTGCACGTGGCGGGCACCCTCGACGAGACGATCGCGGGGGAGCGGGCACCCAACCAGGGCCGGCTCACCGACGAGCCCTACGTGCTCGCGGTGCAGCCGACCGTGCCCGATCCCACCCGCGCGCCCGCCGGCGGGCACATCTTCTGGGCCTACGTGCACGTGCCGCACGGCTCGGACGCCGACATGACCGCGGCGATCGAGAACCAGATCGAGCGCTTCGCGCCCGGCTTCCGCGACACGGTCGTCGACCGGTACACGAAGACCGCCGTCCAGATGGAGCAGTGGAACCCCAGCTACCTCGGGGGCGACATCTCCAACGGCCAGGCCACCCTGCGCCAGATGCTGGCCCGTCCCGTGCCGCGCTGGAACACCTACAAGACACCCGTGCGGGGCACCTACCTCGCGTCCGCGGCGACCCCGCCGGGACCGGCCGTGCACGGGGCGTGCGGGGACAACGCCGCCCAGGTGGCGCTGCGCCAGGTGTTCGGCCTCCGCAAGGTTCCGCCGCTGCGTCCGCCGTCGCGCTGACCGACGCGCTGACCGGCGAGGACACCACGCACAGGAGCGTTGACAGCGCGCGCGTTCGGCGGTCGGGTAACGACACCGCGAGCCCGGCGGGGGTGCGCGGACCGCGCTGATCTGGGGGAAAGACAGTGGCTGAACGCAATGCTCTGCGGTGCATCCTGCCGCCCGGCCTGCTCGACAGGCTCGCTCGCTCGGACGAGGAGGCCGTGCGGCGCTCGGCCCTGGACGCTCTGCGTCTGGACGCTCGGTTCCGCATCGCGCGGGCCGAATCGGCCTCGCGCACGGGCGGCAGGTCGACGGCGCCGGTGACGTTCGCCCGCATCGGCGGGAAGCCCAACCGGACGATCTACGACCAGGACCACGGCACCAGCCAGACGCTCGGCCGCGTCGTGCGGGCCGAAGGGCAGCCCGCCACGGAGGACGAGGCCGCCACCCAGGCCTACGACGGCCTCGGCTTCACCTACGACTACTACTGGTCGGTCTTCCAGCGGGACTCGATCGACGGCCAGGGGCAGAAGCTGGACGGCTGCGTCCACTTCGGTGACGCGTATCCGAACGCCTTCTGGGACGGGCACGCGATGTTCTTCGGGGACGGGGACGGCCAGGTGCTGACCCAGACGACCGCCGGCATCGACGTCATCGGGCACGAGCTGACCCATGGCGTCACCCAGTTCGAGGCCAACCTCGTCTACTCCGGGCAGTCGGGGGCGCTCAACGAGTCCGTCTCCGACGTCTTCGGCATCCAGGTCAAGCAGCAGGCGCTGGGTCAGGACGTGACGACCTCGGACTGGCTCATCGGGGCCGACATCGTGGGCCCGGCGCTGCGGCCGGCGCTGCGGTCGATGAAGGAACCCGGGAAGGCCAATCCGCACGACGACCAGCCGGCGGACATGGACGGCTACGTCGACGGCGGTGACGTGCACACCAACTCCGGCATCCCGAACCACGCCTTCTACGTGCTCGCCACGACCCTCGGGGGCAACGCCTGGGACGCGGCCGGTCCGATCTGGTACGCGACGCTGCGGGACGCCCGGCTCACGCCGACGGCCACGTTCCAGGAGTTCGCCCGGCTGTCGGTGCGGAACGCGATGATGGTCTACGGCGCGCAGAGCAAGCAGGCCGACGCGGTCCGACAGTCCTGGGAGGCGGTGAAGGTGCCACTCTGAGCGTCGTGCGCATCCGGGTCCGCCGCGTGGGCGGCATCGCAGGCAACATCGCCCTCGCGGCGGAGCTGGAGACGGCCGACCTGCCGTCCGGCGACGCGTCGCGGTTGGAGGAGGCCCTCGGCGCGCTGCCCTGGGGTGCCCCGGCCGCGGAGCCGCCGCATCCGGACGCCTTCCGCTACGAGGTCGACCTGCCCGACGAGCCGGACCGGGGGACGGCGGTGCTCGGGGAGGCCGAGATGGAGCGGGGTATGGAACTGCTGCGCACCCAGCTCAAGCGGCAGGGCGTGGTCGAGCCCGGACGCCGCCCCGACTGAGGGCGGCGTCCGGGCTCGAGGTCCGCACGGTGATCAGGCGATCCGGCGGGCGAAGTCGTAGCCCTCCATGTCGACGCTGCGCTGGACGACGCCCGTGTCCTCGGTGCCGGCGTCGACCATCTGACCGTCGCCGACGTAGATCCCGACGTGGCTCACCGGCTGGTAGAAGAAGACGAGATCCCCGGGCTGCAGGTTGGCCCGGTCGACGGGAGTGCCCATCTCCGACTGGCTGCGGCTGGAGTGCGGCAGCTCGATCCCGGCGGCGCGGTAGGCGTACTGGGTGAGGCCGGAGCAGTCGTAGCTGTCCGGCCCGGCGCCGCCGTACTCGTACGGCTTGCCGACCTGGGCGCGTGCCGTGTCGACGGCGGTCTGCGCGGCGGAGCTCGGTGCGGCGGTGGACGAGGAGGCGGTCTCGGCGGCGGTGGCCGTCACCGGGGTGAGGACCAGCGACATCGACGCCGCGGCGCCGGTGAGCAGGCCCGCGCCGAGGCGCGTCAGGGACCGGCCGCGCAGGCGGGCGCCGGGCAGGTCGTAGTCGGACAGGTTCGTGCGGGTGGTCGCCATGTGCGGCGGCTCTCCCTTCCGTCGTCCGCCGGAGCCATCGGCGCGCACGGCACCGCACAGCTCGGCTGGGTGGCGGATGTCGAGAACGCGGCTCGCGCTGCCGGGCGGGCCCTCGAGGGGCGCACCGCACCGGGCTGCGGCGGTACCGATCCGGGGCCACCCTCGTCGGGCGACGACCACCCGGCCGGCTCCTCCACGCTAGGAAAGGCCCGGCAGGACCTCAACCCGGCGATCGCCATGTCGAGGCGTCGACACGGCGACAAGTCGCCCGGACAGCGGGACTAGAGCGCCGGGTGTGGATCCGGTCACAGCGGAAGGGGCGGGGCTCCGAGGAGGAGTCCCGCCCCTTCCGAGTGGTTGCTAGTGGTGGCCGACCGACTGCCGCGTCTGCGTCGCCACCGCCGTCAGGATGGCCTGGTTCACCTCAGCGGGCGTGTACGTCAGGGTGTCCTGGACCTGGCCGTTCGCCTTGAACAACGAGACCACGTCGGTGTAGTTCGGCACCGTCGTGTCGGCGCTGGGGATCGTGACCCACGAGCGCCAGACGATCCGCGTGAACGCGGGCTGCATGTTCGCGCCGGTGAACAGCGGGGCGCCCGTCGCGTCGAAGACGGTCGTGCTCACGGCGATGGAGCCCTTCGGACCGGCAGCAACCTCGTCGGCGCACTGGTTGTTGACGGTGAGGTCGAAAGCGACCTGGTTCTCCGCCCGCGTGCCCTGCTGGATGGTGATCGGCTCGGGGAAGACGGGATTCGGATTGAAGGGGGGCGGGTTCGGGTCGACGATCGCGCTCTCGATCTGCGCGCAGCTGACCGCGGGCACCGTCGTGGTTCCGCCGCCGCCGCCGCCGCCACCGCCGCCACCGCCGCCACCGCCGCCACCGCCGCCGCCACCGCCGCCCGTGCCGCCCTTGGCGAGTGCGGGGGACGCGAACGCGAGCAGCAGGGCAGCCAGCACGGCGAGCACGGCGCTGAGCCTGAACCGGATCCTCATCGAAGCCTCCTGGGGTGAGCCCCCGTCTCGGTGGGAGCGCTGGTTGAACCGTCATGGACAGGAGGTGGCCCCGCCATTAGCCGTTGGTCGTACGACCTCCGGGCGGCGTCGGTAGCGTTCGGGGCATGGTGCGACCACTGGGCCTGCCCTTCGACCCGATCGAGCGGGCGGGGCAGACATGGGAGGAGCGCTTCGGTCCGGCGTCCGCGATGCGCGCCGCCACGTCGGTGTTCCGCGTGCAGCAGATCCTGCTCGCCCGCTTCGACGAGGTGCTCAAGCCGCACGGGCTGACCTTCGCCCGCTACGAGGTGCTGGTGCTGCTCACGTTCAGCCGCACCGGTGAACTGCCGCTGAAGGTGATCGGCAGCCGGCTGATGGTCCACCCCACCAGCGTCACGAACGCGATCGACCGGCTGGTCGCCGCCGGGTACGTCGACCGGCGTCCGAACCCGAACGACGGGCGTGGGGTGCTGGCCGCGATCACCGACGACGGACGGCGGGTCGTCGAGCGCGCCACGGCGGAGCTGACCGGCTTGGACTTCGGCCTCGGCGACCTGTCGGAGGACGACCGCGCGGACCTGTTCGACGTCCTCAAGCGGGTCCGGATCGGCGCGGGTGACGTGGCCGGCGCGGAGGTCGACGCCAGATAGTTGGACGTCCTACTATCTGAGTCATGACCCAGGACGCCCGGCAGCGGTGGCAGCAGCGGTACGACTCGGCCCTCGCGGCCGGCAAGGTGCGCGACGCGGACTTCACCACGCTCTCCGGCGTCGAGGTCGACCCGGTCTACGGGCCGGCTGACGAGTCGGCGGTGCCCGGGTTCGAGCGGATCGGCTATCCCGGGGAGTTCCCCTTCACCCGCGGCCTGCACGCCACCGGCTACCGCGGCCGGGCGTGGACCATCCGCCAGTTCGCCGGCTTCGGCAACGCCCGGCAGACCAACGAGCGCTACAAGATGATCCTGGCCGAGGGCGGTGGCGGGCTGTCGGTCGCGTTCGACATGCCCACCCTCATGGGGCGCGACTCCGACGACCCCCGGTCGCTGGGGGAGGTCGGGCACTGCGGCGTGGCGATCGACACCGCCGCCGACATGGACGTGCTGTTCTCCGACATCCCGCTCGACGAGACCACGACGTCGATGACGATCAGCGGCCCCGCCGTCCCGGTGTTCTGCATGTACCTGGTCGCCGCCGAACGTCAGGGGGTCGACGTCGGCCGGCTCAACGGCACGCTGCAGACCGACATCTTCAAGGAGTACATCGCGCAGAAGGAGTGGCTGTTCGCCCCGGAGCCGCACCTGCGCCTGATCGGCGACCTGATGGAGTACTGCGCCGAGAACATCCCGGCGTACAAGCCGATCTCGGTGTCCGGCTACCACATCCGCGAGGCCGGCTCGACCGCCGCGCAGGAGCTGGCGTACACCCTCGCGGACGGCTTCGCCTACGTGGAACTGGGGCTGTCCCGCGGGCTGGACATCGAGCAGTTCGCACCGGGCCTGTCCTTCTTCTTCGACTCGCACCTGGACTTCTTCGAGGAGATCGCCAAGTTCCGCGCCGCCCGGCGCATCTGGGCGCGCTGGCTGCGTGACGTGTACGGCGCGACGACCGAGAAGGCCCAGCAGCTGCGGTTCCACACCCAGACGGCGGGCGTCTCGCTCACCGCGCAGCAGCCGGACAACAACATCACCCGGACGGCGATCGAGGCCCTCGCCGCCGTCCTGGGCGGCACCCAGTCGCTGCACACCAACGCCCTCGACGAGGTGCTCGCGCTGCCGAGCGCGAAGGCGGCCCAGATCGCCCTGCGCACCCAGCAGCTGATCATGGAGGAGACCGGCGTGACGAACGTCGCCGACCCGCTGGGCGGCTCCTGGTACGTCGAGGCGCTCACCGATGAGATGGAGCGCCAGGCGGAGGAGATCTTCACCCGCATCAAGGACATGAGCGCGGACGGGACGATGACCTCGGGCATCCTGCGCGGCATCGAGGAGGGCTGGTTCACCGGTGAGATCGCCGAGGCCGCGTTCGTCTACCAGCGGGCGCTGGAGAAGGGCGACAAGAAGGTCGTCGGGGTCAACACCCTCACCGGCTCGGTCGAGGCGCACGACACCCTGGACATCCTGCGGGTCAGCCACCAGGTCGAGCTCGACCAGAAGGCCGAGCTCGACGAGCGCCGCCGGAACCGGGACGACGCGGCGGCCCGTGCCGCCGTCGCCCGGATGGTCGAGGTGGGCCGCACCGAGGCGAACATGATCCCGGCGATGCTGGACGCCGTCCGGGCCGAGGCATCTCTCGGGGAGATCTGCGACGCGCTGCGGGCCGAGTGGGGCAACTACACCGAGCCTGCCCGCTTCTGATTCCGAGACCGGAAGGGGCGAAGTAACCCGCCGGTAACTTCGTCGTTGGACGACCAACAATCGCCGATTCCGGTGGAGGTCGTCGTGCGGCGTGTGGCAACGGTCATCGTCACGAGTGCAGTCACGAGTGCGGTCGTGGTGGCGGGGCTCTCCGCTCCCGCGGCGGCGACCCCGAAGGGCGGGTCGGCAGGGGAGTATCCCGGCGTCCGCAACATCCTGCCGCCGGGCCAGTCCGGGTCGATCAACGCGGTCGAGGCCGCGCAGGTCACCGCGGGCAACCCGCAGGGTCGCGTCGCCGTCGACGGCAAGAACGCACCGCCGAACTTCGCCGACCAACTCGAGATGTACGACGCCCTCAACCACGCCGACCTCGGCGCGCTCACCGACGGCCAGCTCTCGTCGTTCTACAAGGACGCACCGCTGACGCTCGCCAACAAGGACGCCGTCCGGACCGACCGGCCGAAGTCGGGCGTCGTGATCCGCTGGGACTCCTTCGGCGTCCCCTACATCGAGGGCAGGACGCGGGAGGACGCCGCCTTCGGCTCCGGCTACGCCGGGACGAAGGACCGGATGTTCCTCATGGACCTGCTCCGGCACGTCGGAGCCGCGCGGGCGGCCGAGTTCCTCGGCCCGTCCGAGGCCAACGTGGAGATGGACCAGGAGCAGCTGCGGACGGCGTTCTACACCCGGGAGGAGGCCGCGGCGCAGATCGATGAGGCGGAGGTGCGCTTCGGCGCGGAGGGCAAGCGCCTGGTGGCGGCTCTCGACGCCTACATCGCGGGCATCAACGCCGCGCAGCAGGAGATGTGCCCCGCTGTCGTGACCGGTTCGGACTGCCCGGTCGAGTACGCGGCGCTGCAGAAGAAGCCGGAGCCCTGGACCCGCGCCGACGTCGTCTACGTGGCCTCGCTGGTCGGCGGCATCTTCGGCAAGGGGGGCGGCGCGGAGTTCGCCAACGCGCGCTGGTTCTCCCAGCTCGAGGCCCGCTTCGGCACCGACGAGGCCAAGCGGATCTTCGACGACCTCGCGCTGGCCGACGACCCGCAGGCACCCACGACGTCGAGCAACCCGGCGCCCTACGGCAGCGGCCCGGTGAACCCGGGGAAGCCCGGCGTGGCGTTGCCCGACCTCGACGGCGAGACGGCGCCCGGCACCGGCGCCGATGCCGGTTCCGGCGGGATCCCCGATCCGGGACCGGGCTCCCTGGCGGGCCGGTTCGGCACGCAGCAGAAGGCCACCGTCGTCCAGGGGCCGTTCGGTCCGATCGACCTCGGGGGCGGCGTCCCCGACATGATGAGCAACGCGGCGCTGGTCGCCGGCGACCGGACCGTCGACGGCCACCCGCGGGTCGTCTTCGGACCGCAGACCGGGTACTTCACCCCGCAGCTGCTCACCGAACAGGCCGTCGTCGCACCGGGCATCCGGGCGCGCGGCGTGTCCTTCGCCGGCACCAGCCTGGTCGTGGAGCTCGGGCGCGGCGTCGACTACGCCTGGTCGGCCACCAGCGCCGGCAGCGACCTGGTCGACACCGTCGTCGAGCGGCTCTGCGACCCCGCCGGCGGACAGGCCACCGTGCAGTCGGAGGGCTACCTCGTCGGCGGGAAGTGCACGCCGATGGACAAGCAGGTGCACGAGGAGACGGCGATCCCGAACGCGTCGAGCCCCGGAGCCCCGCAGACGTACACGTTCCTCGTCCTGCGGACCGGGCACGGCATCGTCCAGCTGCGGACGACGGTCGGCGGCCGGCCGGTCGCGATCGTGCTGCAGCGCAGCACCTATGGTCGCGAGCTGGACTCCGCGCTCGGCTTCGAGCGGCTCGGCAATCCCGACTACGTGAAGGACGCCGCCGGCTTCCGCAAGGCCGCCTCGGCGATCGACTACACGTTCAACTGGTTCTACGTCGACGACCGCGACATCGCCTACTACTCGTCGGGCCGGCTCCCGATCCGTTCCGGCGACGTGGACGGCCACCTGCCGCGCTGGGCGGACGCCGCCTACGACTGGCAGGGCTGGCTGGGCGTGGACCAGCACCCCCAGCAGGTCAATCCGCCCTCGGGCTACCTGGTCTCCTGGAACAACAAGCAGGCGCCGCAGTTCAGCGCGGCCGACGACCAGTGGGGCTACGGGCCGGTGCACCGCAGCCTGGCCATCTCCGACCGGCTCCAGGCGCTCGCTGACAAGGGTGGCGTGACGACGACGGACGTCGTGGCCGCGGTCCAGGGCGCCGCGACGGTCGACTCCCGGGCCTTCTACACGCTGCCGTCGCTGCTCGACGTGATCGGGGACGATCCCGATCCCCAGGTCGCCGACGCCGTCACGCTCCTGCGCGACTGGCAGCGCAGCGGTGCGCACCGGATCGACCAGGACCGCAACGGCTCCTACGAGGACCAGGCCGCCGTCGCGCTGTTCGACACCTGGTGGGGTGGCGAGGGGGAGGAAGGCGTCGCGCAGGACCTGCTGCGCGGCACGCTGGGGAACCTCGTCGGCGAGCTGCCGCAGCGCCGGGACGACCACCCGCGTCAGGGGCTGGGTTCCTCCTGGAACGGCGTGGCCTGGTACGGCTACGTGCTCAAGGACCTCGACGTGGTGCGGGGGAAGACCCCCGGTGCCTGGTCGCGGGCGTACTGCGGCCACGGTGACCTCACGACCTGCCAGGCGGATCTGCGGGCGTCGCTGAAGGCTGCGGTGGCCAAGGTGCTTGCCGAGCAGGATGTCTCGTCGGTCGATCAGCTGACCTACGACAAGCACATCGACGACATCCGGTCGACGACGGCCGGCCTGGTCGGGGTGCGCCCGATCGACTGGCAGAACCGTCCGACGTTCCAGCAGGTCGTGGACTACAGCGGCCACCGGCCCAGGTGACGGGATGGGGACGAGTGGGATCATGGCTGTCATGCAGCCCACTCGTCCCGGACGTCCCGACCCGCGCGCGCAAGCCCAGCAGGCGCAGATGGCGGCCGCCATGGCCGGCGCGGTCGATCTCGCCGCGGTGAAGGCGCGGTCCGACGCGGCCGCCCGCGCCCAGACGGCGCCGCCGCCCAGCGCCGCCGGCCCGGCCGGTGCGCCGGGCTCGGCCGTCCTCGACGTCACCGAGGAGACCTTCCAGTCCGAGGTCCTCGACCGCTCCTTCCAGGTGCCGGTCGTGCTGGACCTCTGGGCGGAGTGGTGCGGCCCGTGCAAGCAGCTGTCCCCGGTGCTCGAGCGGCTGGCTGCCGAGGGCGCCGGCTCGTGGGTGCTGGCCAAGGTCGACGTCGACGCCAATCCCGCGCTCGCCCAGGGGCTGCGCGTGCAGGGCATCCCGGCGGTCAAGGCCGTCTGGCAGGGGCAGCTGGTCGCCGAGTTCACCGGGGCGATCCCCGAGGAGCAGGCGCGGCAGTTCGTCGACGAACTGGTGAAGGCGACCACCGGCGGCGCCGTCCCCGGAGCCGACGGTGAGGCGCCGGCCGAGGTCGAGGACCCGCGCCTGGACGAGGCCGAGGCAGCCCTCGAGCGCGGCGACCTGGAGGCCGCCGAGGCGGTCTACCGGGCGATCCTCGACACCGAACCCGACCACCCGGAGGCAGCCCTCGCGCTGCGCCAGGTGCAGCTCTTCCGCCGCGCCGACGAGGCCGGACCCGACGCGCTGGCCGCCGCCGAGGCCGCCCCGGACGACGTCGCTGCGCAGACCCGCGCCGCGGACTTCCTCCTCGGCACCGGCAAGGTGCAGGAGGCCTTCGACCACCTGCTCGGCGTCGTGCGGCGCACCGCGGGTGAGGAGCGTGACCAGGCCCGCCAGCACCTGGTCGAGCTGTTCGCCGTCGTGGGCGACGACGACCCGCGGGTGGGCGCGGCGCGCCGTCAGCTCACCCTCGCCCTGTTCTGAGCTAGCGACCCAGGTCGCAGGCGTCCCCGCCCTCCAGGAAGCCGGTGCGGAAGGCGCCCACGAGCTGGAAGCCGGACGCGGAGGTGTTGGGGAAGACCTCGGGCCGGACGCCGTACTTCAGCAGGAACTGCACGGCCTCGTCGATGTCCCCGGGGCTGATGACCGCGCCGTCCGTGCTCTCGGTGAAGGCGCCGTTGAACCACTGCGCCTCGTACCAGCCGGTCAGGCACACGGCCGAGCGCGTCGCCGCACCGTCGTCCGTCGAGAGCCCGGCCTGCTTGCGCACCGCCAGCGAGTAGGGCAGTGAGATCGCGGTGGCCAGCGCGAAGTCCCCGATCTCGTGGTACGCCGGCTCGGCCAGGTCGGTCCTGTCGAGGTACACGGTCTTGTCGGCGGCGCAGTAGCCCAGATCACGGTTCCGCACGCCCGGGCAGTTCGGGGCGGTGCGGTTGAAGGTCTTCACCGCGGGCGGGCGGAAGTCGCGGCCGTACACCGACGGGAAGACGCCGGTCCAGAACTCGGGGAGCGTCGTGCCGACCCAGTCGTCGATCTGGGCGACGCTCGCGTTGCCCCCGGTCTGCAGGTCGCCCGCGGTGAACGAGGCGGCGGTGTAGAGGCGGTCCTCGCCGAAGTCGTCCCGGCAGGAGCCGACGCCGCCGTCGAAGCCCTCGTAGAACGCCGAGACCCGGTCGAAGTAGGAGCCGTGGGCCTGGCTGCCGTTGGGGTCGCTGCCGACGTCGTCCCGGAGCAGCAGGAAGCCGCGGATGACGTCGTCGAGCTCGGGGGTCCGCAGCGAGAGGTGCTCGGCCTTGCCGTCGCGCACCCAGCGGGTCCACGCCCCGGCGAAGCAGTCGGCCTGCGTCTCGTCCTGGATGCTGCGACCGCTGGCGGCGAAACCGAAGCGGCCCTGCATGGCGTGGCCGAACTCGTGGGCCATGACGACCGGCCCGAGGAAGCGGCCGTAGTCGGTCGAGAGCTCCTCGAGCAGGGCGCGGTCGTAGACGATCAGGTCGCACGCGGGGTCGTAGTAGGCGTTCCCGGCGACCTCCTCCGGTTTCGTCGGGGAGCCGGCGCAGCCGATGCCCGTGTCGGGGTAGGCGCTCTCGTCGACGGCGTCGGAGTCGACCGAGAAGTAGCCGTTCTCCAGCGGCCTGAAGTCCTCGCCGAAGAACTCCGGGTACGCCTCGGACCAGAACGCGTTCAGGTCGGTGAGGGCGTTGCGGGCGAGCTGGTCGACCGCGGTGTCGCCGGCTCCGGTGATGGGGAAGGCGTCCGGCGCGACGTCGACGGGTTCACCGGGCCCCGGCGAGGCCTGGCCCACGACATGCCTGCCGATGCCGCAGCCGGTCACCAGAACGGCCGCCAGAGCCGCCGGAAGGACGGCGCGCAGGAACCGTCTCATCCAGCGGTCCCCCTCGGTGGAAGGCCGGCCGGTTGCCGGCGGTGCGATCGGGCGCCCGCACAGAATGCCTGGTCCCCGTTCGCGGGGGGAGGGGTGTGACGGTCAGCCTTCGTGCAGGAACCAGACGGTGCCCAGCGGGGGCGCGGCAACCGTCGCGGAGTACGGCTGGCCGTGCCACGGCTCGGCCACGGCCTCGACGCCGCCCATGTTGCCGACGCCCGACCCGCCGTAGCCCTCGGCGTCGGTGTTCAGCACCTCCCGCCAGAACCCGGGTCGGGGCAGCCCGATCCGGTACCCCTGGTGCGGCGACCCGGAGAAGTTGGCGATGCAGGCCAGCGCCGCCCCCTCGCCCTCACCGGCGCCGTTGCCCGCGGAGCCGGGCTTGCCGTACCGGAGGAAGGACAGCACGTTGCCGGTGGCGTCGTTGGCGTCGATCCACTGGAAACCGGCCGGGTCGACGTCCAGCGACCAGAGCGCGTCCAGCTCCCGGTACCGGCTGTTGAGGTCGGTCACCAGCTGCAGGATGCCGCGGTGGGCGGGGTCGTCGAGGTGCCACCAGTCCAGTGAGCGGCTCTCGGCCCACTCCGAGTCCTGGCCGAACTCCGTGCCCATGAACAGCAGCTGCTTGCCCGGGTGCGCCCACATGTAGGCCAGGTAGGCGCGCAGGTTGGCCAGCTGCTGCCAGCGGTCACCCGGCATCTTCCGCAGCAGCGACCCCTTGCCGTAGACGACCTCGTCGTGGCTGATCGGCAGCACGTAGTTCTCCGAGTAGGCGTAGATCATGGAGAACGTCAGCTGACCGTGGTGGTAGCTGCGGTGCACGGGCGCGCGCTGCATGTAGGCCAGCGAGTCGTGCATCCAGCCCATGTTCCACTTGAAGCCGAAGCCGAGGCCGCCGAGGTGCGTCGGCCGGGTCACGCCCGGCCAGGCGGTCGACTCCTCCGCGATGGTGACCACGCCGGGGACCTCGCGGTACACGGTGGCGTTCATCTCCTGGAGGAACGCCACGGCCTCGAGGTTCTCCCGACCGCCGTGGATGTTGGGCACCCACTCGTCGCGGGAGTAGTCGAGGTAGAGCATCGAGGCGACCGCGTCGACGCGGATGCCGTCGATGTGGAACTCCTTGGCCCAGTAGAGCGCGTTCGCGACCAGGAAGTTGCGCACCTCGGGCCGGCCGAAGTCGAAGACGTAGGTGCCCCAGTCCAGCTGCTCGCCGCGCCGGGGGTCGGCGTGCTCGTACAGGGCCGTCCCGTCGAACCGGGCCAGTGCCCACTCGTCCTTCGGGAAGTGCGCCGGCACCCAGTCGACGATGACGCCGATGCCGGCCTGATGGGCGCGGTCGATCAGGTAGCGCAGGTCGTCGGGAGAGCCGAACCGAGCGGTGGGGGCGTAGTAGGAGGTGACCTGGTAGCCCCACGAGCCGCCGAACGGGTGCTCGGCCAGCGGCATGAACTCGATGTGGGTGAACCCGGCCGCGACCACGTAGTCGACGAGCTCGTCGGCCAGCTGCCGGTAGGACAGGCCCTGCCGCCACGAGCCGGCGTGCACCTCGTACACGCTCATCGGCCGCTCGTGCCAGCCACCGCGGGCGCGCTCGGTGAGCCACGCGTCGTCGGCCCATTCGTAGGTCGACTCGGTGACGACGGAGGCGTTCAGCGGCGGCACCTCGGTGGCGAAGGCCAGCGGGTCGGACTTCTCGCGCCACGTGCCGTCGCCGCCGAGCACGTGGTAGCGGTACCTGCTGCCGACCTGCACCCCGGGGATGAAGATCTCCCACACCCCCGAGGAGCCCAGCGAGCGCATCGGGTACGCGCGGGCCTGCCAGTAGTCGAAGTCTCCGGTGACCTTGACGCCACGGGCATTGGGCGCCCACACCGCGAACGAGACACCTTCGACGGTGCCCCGGGGGGTGTCGTACCGGCGGACGTGCGCCCCGAGCACGTCCCACAGGCGCTCGTGCCGGCCCTCGCGGATCAGGTGCTCGTCGAGCTGCCCGATCGTCGGCATCCAGCGGTACGGGTCGTCGACGGTGAAGGTGTTCGTGCCGCCCTGGCCGTCCGGGTAGACGACCTCGATGCGGTAGTCGCCCGGCTGCTGCGGCAGGGGCGCCTCGTAGATGCCGCCCGGGTGCAGCGAGGTCGCCTCGTAGCGGCTGCCGTCCTGGTCGAGGACGGCGACCGCCACGGCGTCCGGCCGCAGCGTGCGCACCACCCAGCCGTCCGCGGTCTGATGCGTGCCGAGCACGCCGTGGGGGTTGTACGACCAGCCCTCGACGACGGCCCGCAGGTCCTCGTCACTGACCTCCCCCGGGCGGGCGGACGGCGCGGTGGCCGTGGCCCCGGCCGGTTCGGCGACCGGTGCGGGCGGCACCACCGGAGCAACGGTCACGGACTCGGCAGGGGCCTTCTTCGCGGGCGCCTTCTTCGCGGCGGGCGCCTTCTTCGCCACCGCTCTCTTGGCGGCGGGCGCCTTCTTCGCCGCCGGCGCCTTCTTGGCTGCCGGCGCCTTCTTCGCGGTGGCGGTCTTCTTCGCCGTCGTCCGTGCGGCCGGCGGCTCCGCGTTCACGATCGGCTCGCTGCCCGCAGCCGCCTCGGCCGCTGCGGTCGACTCGTCCACGGCTCGCTGGAGGGCGTCCTTGTCGGCCACCGGACGTTCGTCTCGGTCCTCGGTCGTCATCTTCTCGCCGTCCTCTGCTGTGCTCGGGAGTGGTGCGGTCGCTTCCGTCGGGGGCCGGTCAACCTGACTCGGTGAGCCGGGACAACGAGTTCAGCGGGATCATCAGCCAGTGCGGACGGTTGCGTGCCTCGTAGACGCACTCGTAAACCGCCTTGTCGGCCTCGAACGCCCGAAGGAGTGGTGATTCCCCGCACGGATCGAGCCCACTGGCCTGTGAGTAACCGGTGCAGTACGCGCTGCGGTTGCGGGTGGCCCACTCCTGGGCGCGGTAGGCACGCTGCGGATCGTCGGGCTGCTCGACCAGCATGTGCCGGGCGGCGTAGTCGAAGCTGCGCAGCATCCCGGCGACGTCGCGCAGCGGGCTGTCCAGCTCCCGCCGGGCGGCCAGCGGGCGCGCGGGTTCGCCCTCGAAGTCGAGCATGATCCAGCCGGTCGCCGTCCGCAGCACCTGTCCGAGGTGCAGGTCGCCGTGCACGCGCTGGCGAACGACGGGCTCGTCGGTGTGGGCCACCGCCGCGTACAGCGCCCGCAGTCCGTCGGCGTGCTCCGCCAGCTGCGGGACGACCTCGATCGCCGCCTGCAGCCGCTCCGCCATCTGCGCCGCGGTCGCCGCGAACCAGTCGCGGTCGGCCCGCTCGGTGGGCAGCACCGCGGCCATGTCGGCGTGCACCGATGCCGTCGCGGCGCCCAGCCGCTCGCTGTCGGCCGCGAAGTCGCCCCCCACCTCGTCGGCGTGCAGGTCGCCCTCGGCGTACAGGTCGCGGACGCTGGCGGTCGCGAGCCGCCACCCGTCGCTGGCGTTCGGCACGAAGGTCTGCAGCATCGCCACCGTCGCGGGGGCGGTGGCCGGGTCGGGGTCGTCGATCTCGATGTGTCCCAGCAGCGGTGCGATGTGCGGATTCTTCGTCGTCCGCAGGGCGTCGTGGATCTCGACGTCCGGGTTGAGCCCGGGCTCGAGCCGGCGGAAGAGCTTCAGGATCGCCTCGGACCCGTAGATCAGCGACGTGTTGCTCTGCTCGCCGGACACGATGTCGCCCGGCAACCCCTCGGGGATGTAGGCGACGCCGGCCGGGTGGAAGTGCATCGGCCCGACGGTCGAGGCGTTGACCAGGTGGATCAGCCACGGGGCGGTCGCGTCCCGGTCGCGCATGGCGTCGTAGGCGTAGCTCTCGCCGTTGTCGCTGGGTACGGCGCCCACGAACGCCGACTCCAGGTCCTCGGCCGGGGAGTCGCGCCACGAGAGCGGCACCAGGTAGGTCTCCTTGTGCCCGTCGCTGTAGGCGATCCGCACCCGGTGCACCGACAGGACGGGGTTGCCGCGGTCGAGGAAGAACCCGTCCTCGGAGACGTCGGCCCACTCCCGGCCCTTGCCGCCGAACCAGCGCTGGTGCGGCATCCACTCGCGGAACAGCTCCGTGAGCACCTTCATCGCGAGTCCCCCTCGGTGTCGGGTGCGTTGTCGCCCGGTGTCTCTTCTGCGGCGCTGACGACGCCCGCGGCCAGGAGCGAGTCGGCGACGGAGCTCGAGGTGGCCTGTTCCCAGTCCTCGTTCTCCTCGGCGACGGGCTCGGCCGGCTTGGCCAGCTCGAACCAGTAGAAGCCGTGCCCGGCGAGGGTGAGCATGTACGGCAGGACGCCGATGTCCGGGAACTCGACCCGCCCGGTCAGCTCGATCGGCGTGTAGCCCTCGAACCGGCGCAGGTCCAGCTCGACCGGCTGCGGGAACCGGGACAGGTTGTTCACGCACAGCACGACGTCGTCCCCGAACTCGCGGACGAAGGAGAGCACCGTCGGGTTGCGCGAGCCGATCTCGGCGAAGGTGCCCAGGCCGAACGTGGGGTGCTCCTTGCGGACGGCGATCATCCGGCGGATCCACTGCAGCATCGACGTGGTGTTGCGCAGCTGCGACTCGACGTTGGTGACCTGGTAGCCGTAGACCGGGTCCTGGTTCAGCGGCAGGTACATCCGCTGCGGGTCGGCGGTGGAGAAGCCGCCGTTGCGGTCGGGGGTCCACTGCATCGGGGTGCGGACGCCGTCCCGGTCGCCGAGCCAGATGTTGTCGCCCATGCCGATCTCGTCCCCGTAGTAGAGGACGGGGGAGCCCGGCAGGGAGAACAGCAGCGCGGTGAACAGCTCGAGGGTGTTGGTGTCGTTGTCCAGCAGCGGGGCCAGCCGGCGACGGATGCCGATGTTGGCCTTCATCCGGGGGTCCTTGGCGTACTCCCCCCACATGTAGTCGCGCTCCTCGTCGGTGACCATCTCGAGGGTCAGCTCGTCGTGGTTGCGGAGGAAGACGCCCCACTGGCAGTTGTCGGGGATGTCCGGCGTCTGCGCCATGATCTCCGAGATCGGGAAGCGCTGTTCCCGCCGGACGGCCATGAACAGGCGTGGCATGACCGGGAAGTGGAAGGCCATCTGGCACTCGTCGCCGTTCTCGCCGAAGTACTCGACGACGTCGGCCGGCCACTGGTTGGCCTCGCAGAGCAACACGGTGTCGGGGTAGTCGGCGTCGACCACCTTGCGCACCTGCTTGAGGAACTCGTGGGTCTTCGGGAGGTTCTCGCAGTTGGTGCCTTCCTCCTCGAAGAGGTAGGGCACGGCGTCGAGCCGGAAGCCGTCGATGCCGAGGTCCAGCCAGAAGCGCAGGGCGTCGATGATCGCCTCCTGCACCGCCGGGTTCTCGAAGTTGAGGTCGGGCTGGTGGGAGAAGAAGCGGTGCCAGAAGTACTGCCGCCGGACCGGGTCGAACGTCCAGTTCGACGTCTCGGTGTCGACGAAGATGATCCGGGCGTCGGCGTAGCCGCTGTCGTCGTCGGCCCAGACATAAAAATCTCCGTACTCGCCTTCCGGATCATTCCGGCTGGCCTGGAACCACGGGTGCTGGTCCGAGGTGTGGTTCATGACGAAGTCGATGATCACGCGCATGCCCCGGGCGTGGGCGGCGTCCAGGAAGTCCTTGAAGTCCTGGATGTCGCCGAACTCGGGCAGCACCGCCGTGTAGTCGCTGACGTCGTAGCCGCCGTCGCGCAGCGGCGAGGCGAAGAACGGCGGCAGCCAGAGGCAGTCGACCCCCAGCCACTGCAGGTAGTCCAGCTTGTCGATCATGCCGCGCAGGTCACCGACGCCGTCGGCGTTGCTGTCGGCGAAGCCGCGCACGAGGACCTCGTAGAACACGGCGCGCTTGAACCACTCCGGGTCGCTGCCCGGCGGGGGGAGTGCGGAACGGCCGGTCGGAGAGGCGGGGACGGGAACGGTCATTGCGAGGTTTGGCCCCTCGGGTCGTACGGCGGATGGGGCAGGAGGACGAGAGATCAGGAGACGGGGGGCGGGAACCGGACCGGCCGCGGCAGGGTGACCGCGAAGACGTGCGCGGGCTCCCGGTAGGGGTCCAGCTCCAGGTAGTTGAACTGTCCCCAGTCGTAGGAGGCGCCGGTGAGCTCGTCGGTGACCGCGAAGCGTTCGTGCCAGTCGAGGCCGAACACCGGCAGGTCCAGCGCCGTCGTCCCGATCTGGGTGTTGTGGCTGGACAGGTTGACGACGACGAGGACGGCGTCCTGCGAGCCCGGGTCGGTCTTGGAGAAGCAGATCAGGTTCGGGTTGTCGACGGCGTGGAAGTGCAGCGTGCGCAACTGCTGGAGGGCCGGGTGGGCCCGCCGGATCTCGTTGAGCCGGCGCAGGTAGGGGGCGAGACTGCGGCCCGCGGCCTCCGCGCCGGCCCAGTCGCGCGGTCGCAGCGAGTACTTCTCGCTGTCGAGGTACTCCTCGCTGCCGGGCTTCACGGCGACGTGCTCGAACAGCTCGAAGCCGGAGTACACGCCCCAGGTGGGGCTCATCATCGACGCGAGGACGGCGCGGATCTTGAACATCGGCGGGCCGCCGAACTGCAGCGACTCGTGCAGGATGTCCGGGGTGTTCACGAAGAAGTTCGGCCGCATGTAGTGGCTGTTGGCGGCCAGCTCGCGACCGTAGTCCTCGAGTTCGCCGCGCTCGGTGCGCCAGGTGAAGTACGTGTAGGACTGGGTGAACCCGATGCGGGCCAGCTGGTGCATCATCGCCGGCCGGGTGAACGCCTCGGCGAGGAAAAGCACGTCGGGGTCGGTCTTCTTGACCTCCCAGATCAGCCAGTGCCAGAAGTTCAGCGGCTTGGTGTGCGGGTTGTCGACCCGGAAGATCTTGACGCCGGCCTCGATCCACACGCGGATCACCCGCAGGCATTCCGCGTAGATACCCTCGGGGTCGTTGTCGAAGTTGACCGGGTAGATGTCCTGGTACTTCTTCGGTGGGTTCTCCGCGTAGGCGATGGTGCCGTCGGGCTTGGTGGTGAACCACTCCGGGTGGGCCTGGACCCACGGGTGGTCCGGCGCCGCCTGCAGCGCGAAGTCCAGCGCCACCTCCATGCCCAGTTCCCGGGTGCGGGCGACGAAGGCCCGGAAGTCGTCCATCGTGCCCAGCTGCGGGTGGACGGCGTCGTGGCCACCTTCCGCGCTGCCGATGGCCCACGGGGACCCGACGTCGTCCGGCCCGATCTCGTGCGGGTTGCCGCCCGGGAACTGCGACGTGTTGGGGCCCTTGCGGTTCACCGTGCCGATCGGGTGGATCGGGGGCAGGTAGACGACGTCGAAGCCCATCTCGGCGACGGCGGGCAGCCGGTCCCGGGCGTTGGCGAACGTGCCGTGGGTCGGCTTGCCACCGACGACGGGACCCTCGGAGCGGGGGAAGAACTCGTACCACGACCCGTACAGCGCCACGGGGCGGTCGACCCACACCTCGTACTCGGGGCTCGGCGTGACCAGGTCGCGCACGGGGTGCTCGTGCAGGTAGCGCTGCAGGCCGGCCGCGAGTGCGGGCGCGATCCGGACGGTCAGCTCCTGGGACGTGTCGCGGAGCGCGGCGGCCGCGGCGGTGACCCGCTCGCGCCACTCGTCGGGGTCGTCCCCGTCGGCCTCCTTGGCGACCCGGTCGAGCAGCCGGGCCCCCTCCTCGAGGTCGTTGGCCAGCTCCTCGGCGCCCTGGCCGGCCTCGACCTTGACCTCGACGGCGTGCCGCCAGGTGGCCAGCGGGTCGCTCCACGCCTCGACCCGGTAGGTCCACAGGCCCTCCCGGTCGGGCACGACCGTGGCGATCCAGCGGTCGGGCTCCGGCGGCAGCTTCGCCATGCGGAGGAACGGGGAGGACGTGCCGTCGGGTCCGGTCCACACGACGTCCGCGGCGACGGCGTCGTGGCCCTCGCGGAAGACGGTCGCGGTGATCGGCAGGTGTTCACCGACCACGGCGCGGGCCGAGAACGACCCGCAGGACACGACGGGGGCGACATCGGAGATGCCGAGGCGGAGGTCAGTGCGGCCAGTCATCGCCCCAACGCTATCGAGGTCCCGCCCCACCAGCACCTCGGCTGCGATCACGTCACATCTGCCTCGCCCCGTGGGGCTGCTGTGACGGAACGGCTCACCACGTGGCGGGAAGTCGTTCTCTCGTTAGTCTCGACCGGTGCGAGCTCTTCGTCGGTTCACCGTCCGCGCGGCGCTGCCCGAACCCCTGATGCCCCTGTCCAAGCTCGTGACGAACCTCCGGTGGTCATGGCACCCCGAGACCCGCGACCTGTTCGAGACCCTCGACCCCGCGCTCTGGCAGAGCTGCACCGGCGACCCGGTCAAGGTGCTGGGTGAGGTGTCGGCCGAGCGGCTGGCGGCCCTGGCCAAGGACCGCAAGTTCGTCCGCCGGCTGCAGGACGCCGTCGACGACCTGAACGAGTACCTGACCACCCCCCGCTGGTACCAGTCCCTCGGCGCCGAGGCGCCGGCGACCATCGCGTACTTCTCCGCGGAGTTCGGCGTCACCGAGGTCCTGCCCAACTACTCCGGCGGCCTGGGCATCCTCGCCGGCGACCACCTCAAGGCGGCCTCCGACCTCGGTGTGCCGCTGATCGGGCTGGGGCTGCTCTACCGGGGCGGCTACTTCGAGCAGAGCCTGTCGGCCGACGGGTGGCAGCTGGAGCACTACCCGTCCCTCGACCCGCACGGCCTGCCGGTGAAGCTGGTGCGCGAGGACGACGGTTCCGCGACGGTGATCACCGTGCCGCTGCCCGAGGGGCGGACGCTGCACGCGCACGTCTGGCGGGCCCAGGTCGGCCGGGTGCCGCTGCTGCTGCTCGACAGCGACATCGAGGAGAACGCGCCCACCGAGCGCGGCGTCACCGACCGGCTCTACGGCGGCGACGAGGACCACCGCCTGCGGCAGGAGATGCTGCTCGGCATCGGCGGGGTGAAGGCCGCGCGCGCCTGGTGCCGGCTCACCGACCGCCCGCAGCCCGAGGTGTTCCACGCGAACGAGGGCCACGCCGGGTTCCAGGGCATCGAGCGGATCCGCGAGCTGCAGGAGGCGCACGGGCTCGGCTTCGCCGACGCGCTCCAGGCGGTGCGGGCAGGCACGGTGTTCACCACCCACACCCCGGTGCCGGCGGGCATCGACCGCTTCCCCAAGGCGCTCATCGAGCGCTACTTCGCCGGTTTCGGGGTGCCGCTGCAGGAGCTGCTGGCGCTGGGGGCCGAGGAGGACGCCAGCAAGTTCAACATGGCCCACATGGGCCTGCGGCTCGGCCAGCGCGCCAACGGCGTGAGCGAGCTGCACGGCCACGTCAGCCGGGGGATGTTCTCCGACCTGTGGCCGGGCTTCGACGAGAGCGACGTGCCGATCGGCTCGATCACCAACGGCGTGCACGCCCCCACCTGGACCGCGCGCGAGCTGGTCGAGATGGGCACCCAGACCACCAGTCAGGGCGATCCGGTGGAGGTCGACGGCCCGGTCCACTTCGACGGCGTCGACAGCATCAAGGCCGCCGACCTCTGGAGCATCCGCCGGACGCTGCGGACCCGGCTGGTCGAGGAGGTCCGCCGCCGCATCCGTGAGACGGCGCTCTCGCGCGGAGCCACCGAGGCCGAGGTGGGCTGGACGGCGAAGGCCTTCGACCCCGACGTCCTCACGATCGGGTTCGCCCGGCGCGTGCCGTCCTACAAGCGGCTGACCCTGATGCTGCGCGACCCGGAGCGGCTCAAGGCGCTGCTGCTGGACCCCGAGCGCCCGATCCAGCTGATCATCGCCGGCAAGAGCCACCCGGCCGACGACGGCGGCAAGAAGCTCATCCAGGAGATGGTGGCCTTCGCCGACGACCCGGAGATCCGGCACCGCATCGCCTTCCTCCCCGGTTACGACATCGGCATGGCCCGCTACCTGTACTGGGGTTGCGACGTCTGGCTGAACAACCCGCTGCGCCCGCTGGAGGCCTGCGGCACCTCGGGCATGAAGGCCGCGCTCAACGGCGGACTGAACCTCTCCATCCGCGACGGCTGGTGGGACGAGTGGTTCGACGGGCAGAACGGCTGGGCGATCCCGACGGCGGACGGCGTCCAGGACGCCGAGCGGCGTGACGAGGTGGAGGCGCGGGCGATCTACGAGTTGCTCAGCAACCAGGTGCTGCCGCGGTTCTACGAGACCGGGCGGGACGGCGTGCCCGCCCGCTGGGTCGAGATGGTGCGGCACACGCTGCGCGAGACCGGCCCGAAGGTGCTCGCCACCCGCATGGTGCGCGACTACGTCCAGGCGCTGTACGTGCCCGCCGCGGGCTCGGCCCGGGTCATGGCGGCAGACGGCTACCGCCCGGCGCGTGAGGAGGCCGGGTGGCGGGCGCACATGCTGCACAACTGGCCGTCGGTCCGCGTCGCCCACGTGGAGGCGACGGGCGCCGGCGACACCCCGGAGATCGGGTCGACGCTGGCGCTGCGCGCCGAGGTCGAGCTGCCCGGCGTGGAGCCCTCCGACGTCGAGGTGCAGGCGGCCTACGGCCGGGTCGACGACGCCGATGGGCTGCACGAGGTGACGAGCGTGCCGATGGAGCACGAGCACACCGAGGGTTCCCGGCACTGGTTCACGGCCACCGTTCCGCTGGAGCGCACCGGCGCATTCGGTTACACCGTGCGCGTGCTCCCGCACTCCGCGCGCATGGCCGACCCTGCGGAACTGGGAGTGGTCGCGAGTGCGTGAGATCGACGCTCGTGAAACTTCAATAACGTGGGTCACATCGACCCCCTGTGACGTACTGATGGCCCGGCGTGGCGGTATTCCCGGGGCAGCCAGACGGCGTAGCGATCACTAGGCTGGAGGCTATGCCTGACCGCTGTGAAGTCCTCCCCGGAGACTCCGTCATCGCTCGCCGCGGCGGCGGACTGCTCTGGGTCGACGCACCCGGCTCGCCCGCCCTCGTGGCGGCCCTGCACGCCTGCCTGGGTGTGTCGGGTCCGGGAGCCGACCGTGTGCTGTCCGCCGTCGCCGGCCAGGTGAGCTCCCTCGCCCACGGGACCGCCTCCTTCGCGCTCGTGCTCGCCGACACGTCGGGGGGCGCCGGCACCGGCACCGCCCTGTGGTCGGGCAAGGGCCAGCCGGCCGTGGACGGCGTGCCCGTCAGCGGGTCGTCGGTGGAGGGCTGCACGCTCGCCTCCGGCTTTCCGCTGGGCCAGACGCTGTACGTCGGCCCCGGCCAGGCGGCGCCGCAGATGCCGCCCGGTGTGGCCTACGACCTCGTGGAGGGGACGGTGCCCGGCTCCGGCGCGATGCTGCAGCTGACCCGTGCCGCCGCCTCGGGCGCCTCGGCCGTGCCTCCGGTGACGTCCGGGCCGTCCCTCGGGGCGTCCTCGGGCGGCTTCGCCTCGGCAGGTGCGAGCCACACGCCCAGCTCGGCGGTCGAGTCCGGCGAGCAGACCGCCTTCTGGCGGCCCGAGCAGTCCGCGGCACCCGTGCTGCGCTTCGACGACGGCATGGTCGTGACCGTCGACGAGGACCTCGTGCTGGGTCGTCGTCCGGACAACCACGAGCTGGTGCAGAGCGGGTCGGCCCGTGCCGTCCCGATCGCCGACACGCAGAACGTCCTGTCCTCGGCGCACGCGGCCCTGCAGCGGTCGGGGCGCGAGGTGTCGCTGGTCGACCTGGGCTCGCTCAACGGCACGCACGTCGCCGGGCCGGAGGCCACCGAGTGGACCCAGCTCGAGCCCGGCGTCGCGCACCCGCTCTCCGACGGCGACCGCCTGCTCCTCGGCTGGACCGTCATCACCTTCGAGCAGCCCCAGGACTGAGCCGACCGAGCGCTGAACCACTGAGGCCCGGAACCGCACAGGTTCTGGGCCTCACTGGTTCAGCGCTGCCGATTCTCGGCGGCGCCACCGGGTCAGGGGCGGCCGGAGTCGAGGACGAGGAGTGGTTCGCCCCGCAGGGTGCCGAGCCCGATCGGGTGAGCGCCAACCTGGATGTGGACGCCCAAGAGGTCAAGCCCGCGGCGAGTGTCGGCTTGCTGTCGTCTCGGGGGCACGGAGACGACGACAACCCGACACTCGCCGACGCCGCCCGGTCAGGGGCGGCGGAGCACCCTCAGGAGCCACACGGTGCGGCCAGGAACCTCGACGACGCCGGGGGCGACGATCGTGGTCTCCGGCGGCTCGCCGGTCGCGTACTCGGTCGACAGGACCAACTCGTAGCCGTCGGCCCACGGCGGCCCGGGCAGCCTGACGGTCACCGGATCGGGGCCCGCGTGCAGCTGGACGACGTAGCTGTCGTCGACCACCGGCCGACCGTGTTCGTCGCGGTGCCGGATCCCGCGGCCGTCGAGGTACATGCCGAGCGTCTGCAGGCCCGAGTCGAACCAGTCGGCGGTGGACAGCTGCCCGCCGTCGGGCGCGAACCAGGCGAGGTCGCGGGTGCCCCCGGCGCCGGCGATCTCGTGCCCCTCGAAGAAGGCCTCCTGGCGCAGCACGGGGGAGGATCGGCGCACCCGCACCAGCCGGGCGACGAACGCGTGCAGGTCGTCGTCGACTTCCTTCCAGTCGATCCAGGAGATCTCGTTGTCCTGGCAGTAGGCGTTGTTGTTGCCCTGCTGGGTGCGGCCGAGTTCGTCGCCGGCGGTCAGCATCGGGACGCCGGTCGACAGCAGCAGGGTGGCCAGGTGGTTGCGCACCTGCCGCGCCCGCAGCGCCGTCACCTCGGGGTCGGTGCTCGGCCCCTCCACGCCGCAGTTCCAGTTGCGGTTGTGGCTCTCGCCGTCCCGGTTGTCCTCGCCGTTGGCCTCGTTCCGCTTCTGCTCGTAGGTCACCAGGTCGGCCATCGTGAACCCGTCATGGGCGGTGACGAAGTTGATGCTGGCGAACGGACGGCGGCCGTCGGAGCGGTAGAGGTCCGACGAGCCGGTCAGCCGGTAGGCCAGATCGCGGACGCCGACGTGCGCGCCGGACCACACGTCGCGGACCGTGTCGCGGTACTTGCCGTTCCACTCCGTCCACGGCGGCGGGAAGTTGCCCACCTGGTAGCCGCCGGGCCCGACGTCCCACGGCTCGGCGATGAGCTTCACGTTGCTCACCACCGGGTCCTGGTGGACGACGTCGAAGAACGCCGACAGCCGGTCGACGTCGTGCATCGAGCGGGCCAGGGCCGAGGCGAGGTCGAAGCGGAAACCGTCGACGTGCATCTCGGTGACCCAGTAGCGCAGCGAGTCCATGAGCAGCGCCAGCACGGCCGGCTGCCGGACGTCGAGGCTGTTCCCGCACCCGGTGTAGTCGGTGTACCGCGCCCGGTTGCCGCCGTCGAGCCGGTAGTAGCCGACGTTGTCGATGCCCTTGAACGACAGGGTCGGACCGGTGTGGTCGCCCTCCGCGGTGTGGTTGTAGACGACGTCAAGGATCACCTCGATCCCGGCGGTGTGCAGTTGCTTGACCATCGTCTTGAACTCGGTCACCTGCCCGCCGCCGCTGCCGGACGAGCTGTACGCCGCGTGCGGGGCGAAGTAGCCGAGGGTGTTGTAGCCCCAGTAGTTGGTCAGTCCGCGGCGCATGAGGTGCGGCTCGCTGACGAAGTGGTGCACCGGCAGCAGCTCGACGGCGGTGACGCCGAGGGCCTGCAGGTGCTCGACGAACGCCGGGTGCGCCAGGCCCGCATAGGTGCCGCGCAGCTGCGGCGGCACCTCCGGGTGCCGGGCGGTCGCGCCCTTCACGTGCACCTCGTAGATCACGGTGTCCGACCACGACGTGTGCAGCGGCCGGTCGCCGTCCCAGGGGAACGGGTCGTGCACGACCACACCGCGCGGCACGTGCGGCGCGGAGTCCTGCCGGTCGGCCTGCGGGGTGTCCACCGCGCCGTCGGCGTAGCCGAACAGCGACGGGTCCAGCGTCACGCCGCCGTCGACGGCCCGCGTGTAGGGGTCCAGCAGGAGTTTCTCCGGGTTGTAGCGGTGGCCGCCGATCGGCTCGTAGGGGCCGTGCACCCGGTAGCCGTACCGCTGACCGGGGCCGACGCCGGGCAGTCGGCCGTGCCAGACCTGGTGGGTCGTCTCCTCGAGGCGGTGCCGGTGCTCGGTCCCGTCGGGGTCGAACAGGCAGAGGTCCACCGCGTGGGCGCCCGCCGACCACAGGGCGAAGTTGGTGCCCGTGCCGTCCCAGAGGGCACCGAGCGGTGCCGGCCGGCCGGGCAGGACCTCGACGGTGAGGCGTTCGTCCACCCGCTGCATGGTGCCAGTCCGCGTGGGTGTGCATGGCGCCGCGCGCGGGTTGGTTGGATGGGGGCGTGTCGAGCTCAACCGCTCTCGGGGCGGTCGTCGGGATGTCCGGTGTCGACGTCGTGCGGGGGGAGACCCACCTCCTGCGCGGCGTCGACTGGGCCGTGGAGGCCGATCACCGGTGGGTGATCCTCGGTCCCAACGGCGCCGGCAAGACGACGCTGCTGCAGCTGGCCGCCGCGCTGATGCATCCCACCCGGGGCGAGGTGCGGCTGTTGGGCGAGACGCTCGGCGCGGTCGACGTGTTCGAGCTGCGACCGCGGATCGGGTTGACCAGCGCCGCGCTCGCCCAGCGCATCCAGCCGTCGGAGACGACCGGCGACATCGTGGTGTCGGCCGGGTACGCCGTCGTCGGCCGCTGGCGCGAGCAGTACGACGTCCACGACCTGACCCGGGCCGGGATGCTGATGGAGCAGTGGGGCGTGGCCCAGTTCGCGCACCGCCCGTTCGGCACGCTCAGCGAGGGCGAGCGGAAGCGGACCCAGATCGCCCGCGCGCTCATGCCCGACCCCGAGCTGCTCCTGCTCGACGAGCCCGGCGCCGGCCTGGACCTCGGCGGTCGGGAGGACCTGGTCGCGCGCCTGTCGGACCTGGCGAAGTACCACTACGCGCCGGCCCAGGTGCTCGTCACGCACCACGTGGAGGAGATCCCGCCGGGCTACACGCACGCGCTGCTGCTGCGCGACGGCGAGGTGGTCACCTCCGGGCCGGCGGACGACGTCCTGACAGAGGCCGCGCTGTCGGAGACGTTCGGGCTGTCGCTGTCGCTCTCCCGCACGAACGGTCGCTTCACCGCCAGACGAAAAGCTTGAGAGGCCCCCTTCAGGGGCCCGCCGCGAGCCCGCGAGGGGCGGGGAGAAGGGGGTCCTTCTAGGGTGCCCGCATGGCTGATCCGGAATTCGTGACCCTGCAGGTGGAGGACGGCGTCGGCACCATCCGCCTCGACCGGCCGAAGATGAACGCGATCGACGAGCAGCTGCACCTGGAGGTGCGCGCCGCTGCGATGGAGGCCTCGGACCGGGCCGACGTCCGCGCCGTCGTCCTCTACGGCGGCGAGCGCGTCTTCGCGGCCGGCGCCGACATCAAGGCGATGTCGCAGCTCGACGCGACGGGCATGACCGCCTGGGGACGTGAGCTCACGAACTCCTTCACCGCGGTCGCCCGGATCCCGAAGCCGGTCATCGCCGCGATCACCGGCTACGCGCTCGGCGGCGGCTACGAGCTGGCGCTGTGCGCGGACTTCCGGGTGCTCGGGGCGTCGGCCAAGGTCGGCCAGCCGGAGATCCTGCTCGGCGTCATCCCGGGCGCCGGCGGCACGCAGCGGCTCTCCCGCCTGGTGGGCCCCGCGAGGGCCAAGGACATCATCTTCACCGGCCGGCACGTGGGCGCCGAGGAGGCGCTGGAGATCGGCATGGCCGACGCCGTCGTCCCGGACGACGAGGTGTACAGCACCTCGGTGGCCATGGCGAAGAGGTTCGCCGCCGGGCCGCCGCTGGCCCTTGCCGCCGCCAAGCGGGCGATCGACGAGGGGCTGGAGCTGCCCATCGACGAGGGGCTGGCCCTGGAGAGCCGGCTGTTCGCCGAGATGTTCGGCACCGAGGACCAGAAGACCGGCATGAGCTCCTTCCTCGAGAACGGCCCGGGCAAGGCCCGGTTCACCGGCCGCTGACCCGAGCTCCCCCGGTCGTTGGCCCAATGGCAACGACACGTTCGTGTATCAGGACCGCCCCTCGAGCGGCGCGGTCCGCCACAATCGCGGGGCCGCCCGGCTCGCCGGTCAACGGGGCCCGCGGGCAGCCCGGCACCACCACAGGAGGACACGTGCGACGAACCATCCTGCGCACCGCGGTCGCGGTCGTGACGGCGGGACTCACCCTCACCGCTTGCGGGTCGAGCGACGGGGGATCGAGCAGCGGGAGCGGAAAGGACGCCGCCACCGCCACGTCGGCGGCTGACCTGGGTGGCATGGACGCCCTGGTCAAGGCCGCCAAGGCCGAGGGCACGCTCAACGTCATCGCGCTGCCCCCGAGCTGGGCGAACTACGAAGAGATGCTGAAGACCTTCGGAGACAAGTACGGCATCAAGATCAACAGCGCCAACCCGGACGGTTCCAGCCAGGACGAGCTCGACGCGGTCACGAGCCAGAAGGGCCAGGACCGCGCGCCCGACGTCCTCGACGTCGGCACAAGCTTCGCCAAGCAGGCGGCGGCCCAGAAGCTGCTCGCCCCGTACAAGGTCGCGACCTGGGGCGACATCCCGGACAACCAGAAGGACCCGAAGGGCCTCTGGTTCAACGACTACGGCGGCTTCATCTCCATCGGCTGCAACACCAGCGTCATCAAGAAGTGCCCCACGTCGATGAAGGACCTGCTCGACCCGCAGTACAAGGGCCAGGTCGCGCTGAACGGCAACCCGACCCAGGCCGCGGCGGCGTTCAGCGGCGTGTGGGCGGCGGCGCTGTCCAACGGCGGCAGCCTCGACGACATCGGTCCCGGCATCGACTTCTTCAAGAAGGTCAAGGACGCCGGCAACTTCAACCCGGTCGAGGTCACTCCGGCCACGGTGCAGAGCGGTGAGACCCCGCTGGCCATCGACTGGGACTACGTCAACGCCGGTCTCGTCAGCACCCTCAAGAGCGCCGGGATCGACTGGCAGGTCAACGTGCCCACCGACGGCGTGTTCGGCAGCTACTACAGCCAGGCGATCAGCAAGTTCGCCCCGCACCCGGCCGCCGCACGCCTGTGGGAGGAGTTCCTCTTCAGCGACGAGGGTCAGAACATCTGGCTCAAGGGCCTGTCCCGGCCCGTCCGGCTGGACGCGATGCAGAAGTCCGGAAAGGCCGACGAGGCCGCGCTCAAGGCTCTGCCGGAGGTGAACGGCAAGGTCGACTTCCCGGACGACAAGCAGCAGAGTGCCGCGAAGGACGTCGTCACCAAGCGGTGGAACGCGGAGATCTCCGGCTGAGTACGGACGTCGCCACCACGGACGCGCCGGCCCCATCCCGTGGACGGGGCCGGCGCGGCCGCGCGCTGACCTACCTCGGCGCGCTGCCCTTCTTCTCGTACGTCGCGGTCTTCCTGCTCCTGCCCATCGGGGTGCTCGCCGTCGAGGCGTTCCGGTCCACCGACCAGACCACCTTCGAGGAGTCCTGGTCGACCGCGTCGATCGTGGCGGTGACCGAGGGGCCGTACCGGCGGGCCTACCTGGGCAGCCTGCAGCTCTCGCTGGTCACCGCTGTGATTGGTGCCGTCCTGGGGCTGGCGCTGGCGGTCGCGATCCTGCGCGCCCGCCGCGGGCGGCTGCTCCGGCGGTTGGTCCTGACCGCGTCGGGTGTGCTGGCGAACTTCGGCGGGATCCCGCTCGCCTTCGCCTTCCTCGCCACCATCGGCGCCAACTCCGGGGTGCTCACCCTGCTGCTGCGCGACGACCTGGGCGTCGGGCTGGGCGGGTTCAGCCTCTACTCGATGACCGGACTGGCCCTGGTCTACCTGTACTTCCTCATCCCGCTCATGGTCCTGACCATCACCCCGGCGCTGGAGGCCTTGCGACCGCAGTGGCGCGAGGCCGCCGACAACCTCGGCGCCAGTGGCTGGCAGTACTGGCGCTATGTGGGCGGTCCGGTGCTCGCGCCGCCCGTCATCGGCGCCACGATGCTGCTCTTCGCATCGGCGTTCGCGGCCTACGCCACGGCGAAGGCCCTGGTCGGCAGCAGCCTCCCGCTGGTCACCCTGCAGATCGCCAACGCGCTCTCGAGCAACGTCACGGTCGGGTCGGACAGCCTGGGCAAGGCCCTCGCGCTGGGCATGATCCTGCTGATCGGCATCGTCATGGCGTTCTACGCCTGGATCCAGCGGCGCACCCAGCGGTGGCTGTCGTGACAGCACTGGCCGAGGGGGTCGCCGGCGCGGGCAGCGTCGCGCCGGAGACGCCGGTCCGCGCCGCGCGCCGGGGAACGGGGGCCTGGCGGTTCGTCGTCCTCGTCGTGCTCGGCCTGTACTTCCTGATCCCGATCGCGGCCTCGGTCGTGTTCACCGTGCGCGACCGCGGCCGCGGCGGAGTGACCCTCCAGCACTACGCCGAGATCCCCGGGTCGGAGGGCTTCGCCGCGGCGTTCACCCGGTCGCTGGCCCTGGCCGGCCTGACGGTGGTCATCGTGCTGCTGCTGATGGTGCCGACCGTGGTGCTCATCGAGCTGCGGCTGTCGCGGCTGCGGACCACGGTCGAGCTGCTCACCCTCATGCCGCTGGTACTGCCGCCGATCGCGCTGGTCGTCGGCGTCCGCAGCGTGCTGTCGTGGGCGCCGGACTACTTCCTCAACACGCCGCTGGCCGACGCGTTCTTCGCCCTCCAGAAGCCCGAGCTGCCCTGGATCCTCGTCCTGGTCTACGTCGTCCTCGCGATGCCGTTCGTGTACCGGGCGCTGGACGCGGGCGTGCGCGGCGCGGACCTGAAGACCCTGACCGAGGCCGGCCGCAACCTCGGGGCCTCGTGGCCGCGGGTGCTCGTCTCCGTCGTCCTGCCGGTGCTGCGGACGTCGGTGCTGAACGCCTCGTTCCTGACCTTGGCCCTGGTGCTGGGGGAGTACACGATCGCCGCGATCCTGGGCTTCGAGACCTTCCCGACGTGGATCGTCCGCGTCTCCGGCTCGCAGCCGCAGCTGTCGGTGGCGGTCTCGGTGCTCTCCCTGCTGGTGACCTGGGTGCTGCTGCTGCTCATCTCCGCGCTGGACCGCCGGCGCGGCACGAAGGAGACCTCATGACCGCCGTGTCCGCCCGGGCCGCCGGCCCCGCCGACCTTCGGGCGCGCCCCGGCGTGCCGATCCGGCTGGACGGCCTGACCCGCCGCTACGGCTCGGTGGTGGCCCTCGACGGCCTGGACCTCGACATCGCCGGCGGCGAGTTCCTCGCGCTGCTCGGCCCGTCGGGCTGCGGGAAGACGACGGCGCTGCGGGCGATCGCCGGCTTCGACCGGCCGGACGGCGGGCGGGTGCTGCTCGACGGCCGGGACATCACCGACGTGCCCGCGAACAAGCGCGACATGGGCATGGTGTTCCAGGCGTACAGCCTCTTCCCGAACCTCACCGTGGCCGACAACGTCGCCTTCGGGCTGCAGGTGCGCCGGCGGCCGAAGTCCGAGCGCGGCGACCGGGCCGCCGAGCTGCTCGAGCTCGTCGGCCTGGCCGACCGCGGCGACCGGTATCCGCACCAGCTCTCCGGCGGCCAGCAACAGCGGGTGGCGCTGGCTCGCGCCCTGGCGGTCGCGCCGCAGGTGCTGCTGCTCGACGAGCCGCTGTCGGCGCTGGACGCGCAGGTCCGCGTGCAGCTGCGCGAGGAGATCCGCCGCATCCAGCTCGAGCTCGGCATCACCACCGTCTTCGTCACCCACGACCAGGCCGAGGCGCTGTCGGTGGCCGACCGGGTGGGCGTGCTCCGGGCCGGCCGGCTGGAGCAGGTGGCCAGCCCCGACGAGCTGTACGAGCGGCCCGCGACCGCGTTCGTCGCCGAGTTCGTCGGCACGATGAACCGGGTGCCCGCCCGGCTGTCGGGGGGCCAGGTGCAGCTGCTGGGCACGAGCCGGCCGGTGGCGGGCGCCGGTCTGCCGGACGGCGTCGTCGTGGCGCTGGTCCGCCCCGAGGCGCTGCTGGTGACCGCGGACCCGGCCGGGTCCGCCCAGGTGGTCACGCGCACGTTCTCCGGGGCCTCGACCCGCGTGCTGGTCGCGCTGCCGGACGGCACCGAGGTGCGGGTCGACCTGCCCAGCGCCGACAGCGGCGCCCTCACCCCGGGCACCAGCGTCGCCGTGCGGCCCGCCGAGCGCCCGGTGCTCGTGGCGCCGCCGGAGCCATCGTGACCGATGTCGACCGGTCCGACCCCGTCGGCCGGGCGTGGGTCGACCGCGCGGTCGCCGCGGTGGAGGCCGACGCCCGGCGCAGCGCCGACACGCATCTCCTGCGCTATCCGCTGCCGCCCGAGTGGGGGGTCGAGCTCTACCTCAAGGACGAGTCGACCCACCCCACCGGCAGCCTGAAGCACCGGCTGGCGCGCTCGCTGTTCCTCTACGGGCTGTGCTCGGGACAGATCACCGAGGGCAGCACCGTGGTGGAGGCCTCCAGCGGGTCGACGGCGGTGAGCGAGGCCTACTTCGCCCGCATGCTCGGGCTGCCCTTCGTGGCCGTCATGCCGGCGACCACGAGCCCCGAGAAGATCGAGCTGATCGAGTTCCACGGGGGGCGCTGCCATCTCGTGACCGATGCCGGCAGTGTCTACGACGAGGCGCGTCGGATCGCCGCGCAGACCGGTGGCCACTACCTCGATCAGTTCACGTATGCCGAGCGGGCCACCGACTGGCGGGGCAACAACAACATCGCCGAGTCGATCTTCGAGCAACTGGCCCTCGAGCAGCACCCGGTCCCCGAGTGGGTCGTCGTCGGGGCGGGCACCGGCGGCACGAGCGCCACGATCGGCCGGTACCTCCGCTACCGGCGGCTGCCCACCCGGCTGGCCGTCGTCGACCCCGAGGGGTCGTCGTTCTTCCCCGGGTGGCGGGACGGCGACCCGGGCACGACGACCGGCCGCTCCTCCCGCATCGAGGGCATCGGCCGGCCGCGGGTCGAGCCCTCGTTCGTGCCGACGATCGTCGACCGGATGATCTGTGTCCCGGACGCCGCCTCCCTGGCCGCCATGCGCGAGCTCGAGCGAACAACCGGACGGCGGGCCGGCGGATCGACCGGCACGAACCTGTGGGGGGCGCTCCAGGTGGTTGCGGAGATGGTGGCCGGTGGCCGCAGTGGGTCGGTGGTGACGCTGCTCTGCGACGGCGGCGAGCGCTACGCCCACACCTACTACTCCGACGACTGGGTGGCCGGGCAGGGGCTGGACCTCACGCCGCACGCCGAGACGTTGCGGAGGTTTGCGGCGACGGGGGAGTGGCAGGGGTCACGGTGAGCCGCGTCACCGTCCCCGCGGTCCGCCGTCCCGTTACTGGCCAGTAACATCCATGATCGGAGTCAGGCGGGCCCGCGTGCCCGCGTCCTGAACGCGTCCTGAGGAAGGTCAGCGCGATGAACATCGTCGTTCTTGTCAAGCAGGTCCCGGACTCGGGGAGCGAGCGCAAGCTCGACCCGTCCGACAACACCGTCGCCCGTGCCTCGGCCGACAACGTGATCAACGAGATGGACGAGTACGCCATCGAGGAGGCGCTGACCGTCCGCGATGCGCAGGGCGGCGAGGTCACCGTGCTGACCGTCGGGCCGGACTCGGCCACCGACGCGATCCGCAAGGCGCTGTCGATGGGTGCCGACAAGGCCGTCCACGTCGTGGACGAGGCCTTGCACGGTTCGGACGCGCTGCACACCAGTGCCGTCCTGGCCGCCGCGCTCGGTCAGCTGGAGTACGACCTGATCCTCTGCGGCGCCGAGGCCACCGACTCCCAGATGAGCGTCATGCCGGCGCTGCTCGCCGAGCGGCTGGGCATCCCGCAGCTGTCCGGTGCCCGCAAGCTGACCGTCGACGGCGGCACCGCGAAGATCGAGCGGCAGACCGACGGCGGCTACTGGGCCGTCGAGGCGGCGCTGCCCGCGATCGTGTCCACCTGGGACACCATCAACGAGCCGCGCTACCCCTCGTTCAAGGGGATCATGGCGGCGAAGAAGAAGCCGGTGGAGACCAAGTCGCTGGCCGACCTCGGCGTCGACGCCGGCACCGTGGGGCTGGCGAACGCGACCACCCAGGTGCTCGACTTCGCCGGCCGCCCGCCGAAGGGCCAGGGCGTGAAGGTCACCGACGAGGGCGACGGCGCCGAGAAGTTCGTCGGCTTCCTCGTCGAGCAGAAGATCGTCTGAGCCGGATCCAGGAAAGAGGAGACACAGTCATGGCAGAAGTTCTCGTCCTGGCCGAGCTGAACCCGGCCGGTGGTGGCGTCCGCAAGACGACCCTGGAGGCGCTGACCGCGGCCCGCGCGCTCGGGGAGCCCTCGGCCGTCGTGATCGCCGCTCCGGGCACCGCGTCCGGCGTGAAGGACGCGCTCGCGGAGTACGGCGCGCAGAAGGTCTACGTCGCCGAGGCCCCCGAGGTCGACGAGTTCCTCGTCGCCCCGAAGGCCGAGGTGCTCGCCCAGCTGGTCGGGGACAAGTCGCCGGCCGCCGTCGTCATCCCGTCGTCACCGGAGGGCAAGGAGGTCGCCGCCCGCCTAGCGGTCAAGACCGACTCCGGGTTCCTCACCGACGTCACCGAGATCGCCGCCGACGGCACCGCGACCCAGGTCGCGTTCGCCGGCCAGGTGATCGTGCACTCGAAGGTCACCACCGGGACGCCGATCTACACGCTGCGCGGCAACTCCGTGACGCCGGAGCCGGCCGCCGGCGCCGGCACGGAGGAGACCGTGTCGGTGTCGATCTCCGACGCCGCCAAGGGCGCGCGGGTGACCGACCGGGTGGTCGAGCAGAAGTCCAGCCGTCCGGAACTGACCGAGGCCTCGATCGTGGTCTCCGGTGGTCGTGGCGTGGCCAGCGCCGAGAACTTCTCGATCATCGAGGCCCTGGCCGACTCCCTCGGTGCCGCCGTCGGCGCCTCGCGCGCCGCGGTCGACTCCGGCTTCTACCCGCACAGCTTCCAGGTCGGCCAGACCGGAAAGACCGTCTCGCCGCAGCTCTACGTCGCCGTCGGCATCTCCGGCGCGATCCAGCACCGGGCCGGCATGCAGACCTCGAAGACGATCGTGGCCATCAACAAGGACCCCGAGGCCCCCATCTTCGAGCTGGCCGACTTCGGCGTCGTCGGCGACCTGAACACCGTCGTCCCGGCCGCGACCGAGCAGATCGCCGCCCGGAAGTAACCGAGCAGCACCCGCGCGTCCGAGCGCCGATCCCCGCGGGGGTCGGCGCTCGGTGCTTTTCCCGGGAAGGGTCTGCACGAGCGGGTAGTTGAGCCGCACGTGAGCAGCAGCAGGTCGCCGTCGGTCGTCGACCGCGTGCACCGCCTGACCACCGCGGGCCTGCTGATGCTGGTCACCTTCGTGGCCTTCGAGTCGATGGCGGTGGCCACTGCGATGCCGACCGCCGTCCGCGAGCTGCACGGTCTGGCCTGGTACGGCTGGCCCTTCAGCGCCTTCCTGGTGGCGTCGGTCGTCGGCATGGTGCTGGGTGGTGACGTCGACGACCGGCGCGGCTCGCAGGTGGCGGTGCTGGCCGGTGTCGCGACGTTCGCGGCCGGGCTGCTGGCCGGCGGGCTGTCCGGCTCGATGGGCGTCTTCATCGCCGCCCGGGCGTTGCAGGGCGTGGGCGGCGGCGTCATCTCCGTCGCGCTCTACGTGGTCGCTGGGCGGGCCTACGAGCCGCGGCTGCGTCCCCGGCTGTTCGCCGCGTTCTCCGCCGCCTGGGTGCTGCCGGCGTTGATCGGACCGCTGCTGGCCGGGCTGGTCACCACCCACCTGGGCTGGCGGTGGGTGTTCCTCGGGATGCTGCCCCTGATCGTCGGAGGCCTGGCACTCCTCCTGCCGGCGCTGCGGAAGCTGGCCGTACCCGACGGCACCGCGGTCGTCGCCTCCGCGCGGCGGTGGTGGGCTCTGGTGTCCGGGCTCGGGATCGCCGCTCTGCAGTACGCCGGTCAACTGCTCGACCTGCTCGCCATCGGTGTCGCGGCGCTCGGCGTGCTCCTGCTGGTCGTGGGCCTGCGCGCCCTGCTGCCGGCCGGCACCGTGCGGCTCCGGCGCGGCCTTCCCGCTGTCGTCGGCGCGCGCGGACTCCTCGCCGGGGCCTTCTTCGGCATGGACGCGCTGCTCCCGCTCTCCCTCACCGAACTGCACGGCTACGACCCGACAGCCGCGGGCGTCCCGCTGACCGCCGCGGCGCTGGGCTGGGCGGTCGCCTCCCAGCTGCAGGGTCGTCGTCCGGACGTCGCCCGGGTGGTCCTGCTGCGGCTCGGCTTCGTCCTGCTCGCGTTCGGCCTGGCCGGAACCGCCGTCGTCGCCGTCCCGGACGTCCCCGGCTGGCCGTCCTACCTGACCTGGGGGGTGGCCGGTATGGGCATGGGGCTGGGCATGCCGAGCCTGAGCGTGCTGCTGCTCGGGCAGTCGCCCGAGCACCGCCGCGGTGCGGACTCGGCGGCTCTCCAGATCGCCGACGTGACCGGCTCGGCCCTGTGCGTGGGTGTGGTCGGTGTCCTGATCGCCGCCGCCGCGGCCGGTCACCTGTCCCTCTCGTCCGCGGTGCTCGCCGCCGTCGCGCTGCTCACCACCATCGCCGGGCTCGGCGCCGTCACGTCCGCGCGGGCCGGAGCCGTCGCCCGCTCCCCGGAAACGGCCGCCGCGCCGTCCGCGCCTACGCTGGCGGGGTCATGACCTATCCAGCTCACGGGGCGACCTACCTCGATCACGCGGCGACCACGCCGGTGCTGCCCGAGGTGCTGGCCGCCATGACCGAGCAGCTGGGCCGGGTGGGCAACGCCTCCTCGCTGCACGCGAGCGGCCGCGCCGCGCGCCGGGCCGCCGAGCAGTCGCGCGAGCGGCTGGCCGAGGCGCTGGGCGCTCGACCGTCGGAGGTGCTGTTCACCGGGGGCGGGACCGAGAGCGACAACCTCGCGATCAAGGGCATGTTCTGGGCGCGGCGCCAGGCCGACTCCCGCCGCCGCCGGATCGTGGTCAGCCCGGCCGAGCACCACGCCGTGCTCGACAGCGTCGAGTGGCTGGCCAAGCACGACGGCGCCGCCGTGACCTGGCTGGACGTGGAGCCGAGTGGGCGGGTCACGCCCGCCGCGCTCGCCGACGCCCTGGGTGACGGCGGTGACGTCGCCGTCGCGAGCGCGATGTGGGCGAACAACGAGATCGGCACGGTCAGCGACATCGCTGCGCTGGCCGAGACCGCCCACGAGGTAGGGGTCCCGCTGCACACCGACGCGGTCCAGGCGGTCGGCCAGGTGCCCGTCGACTTCGCCGCCAGCGGCGCCGACGCGCTGACGATGACCGGGCACAAGCTGGGCGGTCCGATGGGGGCCGGTGCGCTGCTGCTGCGCCGGGACGCCGAGTGCACCCCGCTGCTGCACGGCGGGGGACAGGAGCGCGACGTGCGCTCGGGAACCCTCGACGTCGCCGCCATCGTCGGGCTGGCCGTGGCAACGGTGGCCGCCGTCGGCTCCCGCCAGGGGCGGGCCGCCCGGGTGTCCGACCTCCGCGACCGGCTGGTCGCCGGCATCGTGCGGCGGGTGCCCGACGTGATGCTCAACGGCGCCGCCCTCGACGACCGGATCGCCGGCGGGCCGGGCCGCCTGCCGGGCAACGCACACCTGTCCTTCGCCGGCGCGGAGGGCGACGCGCTGCTCATGCTGCTCGACGCCCGCGGCGTCGAGTGCTCCACCGGGTCCGCGTGCAGCGCCGGTGTGGCGCGGCCCAGTCACGTGCTCCTGGCGGTCGGAGCCGACGCCGACCGGGCCCGCAGCTCGCTGCGCTTCAGCCTCGGGCACACCTCCGACGAGGCCGACGTCGATGCGGTGCTCGCCGTGATCGAGCCCGTGGTCGAACGGGCTCGGCGGGCCGGGTTGGGCTCCCGATGAGGGTCCTCGCCGCCATGAGCGGGGGAGTGGACTCCGCGGTCGCCGCCGCGCTGGCGGTCGACGCGGGACACGACGTCACCGGCGTCCACCTGGCGCTCTCGCCGGACCGGCAGACCCTGCGCTCCGGCGCGCGCGGGTGCTGCAGCGTCGAGGACGCGCACGACGCGCGGCGGGTCGCCGACGAGCTCGGCATCCCGTTCTACGTGTGGGACCTCGCCGAACGGTTCACCGAGGACGTCGTCGACGACTTCGTGGCCGAGTACGCGGCCGGGCGGACGCCGAACCCCTGCCTGCGCTGCAACGAGAAGATCAAGTTCTCGGCGGTCCTGGACCGGGCCCTGGCCCTCGGCTTCGAGGCCGTCGTCACGGGGCACCACGCGCGCCTGGCCGACGGCGAGCTGCGCCGCTCGGTCGACGCGGCCAAGGACCAGTCCTACGTGCTCGGCGTGCTCCGCGCCGACCAGCTGGCCGCGTCGATGTTCCCCCTCGGCCCGATGACGAAGGACCGGGTCCGGGAGATCGCCGCCGAGCGCGGCTTCGCGGTGGCGGCCAAGCCCGACTCGCACGACATCTGCTTCATCCCCGACGGCGACACCCGCGGGTTCCTCGCCCGGAAGCTCGGCAGCCGGCCCGGCCCGGTGGTCGACGCCGCCACCGGAGCGACGGTGGGCGAGCACGACGGCACCTATGGATTCACCGTCGGGCAGCGCAAGGGGCTCGGCGTCGCGGTCGGCGACCAGCGCCCGCGCTACGTGCTGGCCATCGAGCCGGTCAGCCGCACGGTCACGATCGGCACGCGCGACCTGGCCGGCATCGGATCGGTGCGCACGGGCGCCCCCACCTGGACCGGATCGGTGCCCGCGCTGCCGTTCACCGCGCAGGTCCAGCTGCGCGCGCACGCCGAGCCGGTGGCCTGCGAGGTGACCGACGACGGTGCCGGCGGCCTGCTGATCCGGCTCGCCGAGGACCAGCGCGGGGTGGCGCCCGGGCAGTCGGCGGTGCTGTACGAGCCGGACGCTGTGCGGGGCGATCGGGTGCTCGGACAGGCTGCCGTGCGTACGGCGCGTGAACGCGAAGAAACGCTTCGTCACTAGCTCTTGGCTACAGCCAACGTCCAGCCAGCTTCTGTGACGAGCCCGTTCCGGTGCGTGAATTCCTGAGCGCGGCTCACGAAACCACCGTCGACGAGGCCGCCCACGGGGCGGTCTGTTCCCGCATGTCCTCTGGAGGACCCCCAGGCCGGACTGACGTACTCGTTCGACCCGAACGCGCCGCTCGGTGCCCGGGTCGACGCCGCCACGATCAAGGTCGGCGGGGTCTCGCTCGAACTCGCCACCACGTACGACGTGGTCGCCAACTCGTTCCTCGTCGACGGCGGCGACAGCTCCCCGGCCTTCACCGAGGAGCGCCGGGGCGACAAGGTCGACGTGACGGGACCCAACGACGTCGACGTCCTCAACGACTACCTGGCCGCTCATTCCCCGGTGGCGCCGCCGGCCCTCGACCGGGCCGTGTCGCTCGACCGGGCGCAGCCGTTCGACGACGACGGTTCGGGCCGTGCGCCGTGCAACCCGCAGGCCGCGACCGCGAGCAACGACCAGGCCAACCCCACCCGCGGCCAGCAGGTCACCGTGCGCGGCACGCTGCTCGAGCCGCGCGAGTCGATCACCGCCACCCTCGCGGACGGGCGCGTGCTGGGGACCGCGGCGGCCGACGACAAGGGCGCGGTCGCGATCGCCTTCCGGGTGCCGGCCGACCTGAAGGCCGGGCAGCAGGCCGTCACCCTGACCGGCGCGTCGGGGGAGACCGCGACGACGACCGTCACCCTCGGCACGGTGGGCTCCGACGTGAAGACGGTGATCACCGCCATCATCACGAAGCTGCTCGCCTGGCTGCGGGGCCGCTGACCGGCAGCTGATCGGGGTCACGGCGGGAGCGGGCTACCGTCGCCGCCGTGACCACGCCGAGCGAGAGCACTGACCCGAGGCCGGTCCCCTTCGCGTGGGGGCCGGCCTCGGGCGTCGGATCACTGCCCGGCACCGACCCGGTGGAGGCCATCCGCGTGGTGGTCGGCGAGCTGCCGGCGTTCGCGCACCTGCCGGAGCTCCCCGGCCGCGGCGCGGGCGCGGATCTGATCGGCCGCAGCGCGTCGTTGCTGGTCGACGTCGCCGTCGACCTGACCCCGGCCGGCTGGCGGCTGGTCCCGCGCGGGGGGATGGACCAGCGTCGGGCCGTCGAGTTCATCGCCAGGGACCTCGACGCCCTGCACGAGGTCGCCTCGGGGTACACCGGTCCGTTCAAGGTGCAGGCCGCGGGGCCGTGGACGCTGGCGGCAGGGCTCGAGCGCAGTCGCGGCGACCGCGCGGTGGTCGACCGGGGGGCCCGCCGCGACCTCGCGCAGTCGCTGGCGGAGGGGCTCGCCGCACATGTCGCCGCGGTCGGCGCCCGTGTGCCGGGTGCCACCCTCGTGGTCCAGCTGGACGAGCCCTCGGTGCCCGCGGTCCTGCAGGGCGGCCTGCCGACGGCGAGCGGATTCGGCAAGCTGGCTGCGGTCGAGCCGAACGTGGTCGAGCAGGAGCTCGCGGATCTGGTGCGGCGGATCGCCGTCCCGGTCGTGGTGCACTGCTGCGCACCCCGCGCCCCGCTGGACCTGTTCCGCGTGGCGGGGGCCACAGCGCTCTCCTTCGACCTGGGGCTCGTGCAGGACCTCGACTCCGTCGGCACCGCCATCGAGGCAGGCACGCACCTCTTCCCCGGGGTCGTGCCGGGCATCGACGCCCCACTCGGGACGCCGAAGGCCACCGCGTCCCGCGTGCGGGCCTGGTGGAACGAGCTGGGGTTCCCCGCCGACCGGCTGGCCTCCGCGGTCACGCTGACACCCGCGTGCGGGCTGGCCGGTGCGACGCCGGCCTACGCACGCGCCGCGATGACGCACGTCCGCGAGGCGGCCAAGTACCTCCAGGCGGACTGAGGCCCGTCCGGGTGACCAGCGATTCATCGTCGTACCCGGCGGATACCGTGCACCGGTGAGCACTGAGGCGGAACTGGACGAGCCGCAGGTGGCCGCGGCGGCCGAACGGGAGGACCTCACGGAGGTCCCGGACGACGCCCGCACGCGGCACCGCGACCTGTCCGAGGAGCTGGACCGGTACGCCTTCGCGTACTACGTCCGCGACGAGCCGCTGGTCAGCGACGGCCAGTACGACGAGCTGATGGGCGAGCTCAAGGCGCTCGAGGCGGCCCACCACGCGCTGATCACCCCCGATTCGCCGAGCCAGAAGGTCAACGGTGGCTTCACCGCGACGTTCGCGCCGGTCCAGCACCTCGAGCGCATGCAGAGCCTCGACAACGCCTTCTCCAGCGACGAGTTGTCGGCCTGGGCGGCCCGGGTCGAGCGCGAGGGCGCGGCCGGTGCGAGCTACCTGTGCGAGCTGAAGGTCGACGGCGTCGCGGTCGCCATCGTCTACGAGAACGGGCGCCTCGTCCGGGCGGCCACCCGCGGCGACGGGACCACGGGGGAGGACGTCACCGCCAACGTCCGCACCATGGACAACGTCCCGCAGCAGCTGGCCGGTGACGACGTGCCGGAGTTGCTGGAGGTGCGTGGGGAGATCTACTTCCCCGTCGCTGCGTTCGCCGACGTCAACGCCGGCATGGTCGAGCAGGGCAAGGCGCCGTTCGCGAACCCGCGCAACGCCGCCGCCGGGTCACTGCGCCAGAAGGACCCCCGGGTCACCGCGTCCCGGCCGCTGCGGCTGGTCGTGCACGGTGTCGGCGCGCACCGGGGTTTCCAGGTCGACCGGCAGTCCGCCGCCTACGACCGGCTGCGGCACCTCGGCCTGCCGGTGAGCGACCGCTTCCGGGTGGTCGACGACCTCGAGGCGGTGTGGGCGTTCATCGAGGACACAAAGGAGCGGCGGCACTCGGTCGAGCACGAGATCGACGGTGTCGTCGTGAAGGTCGACCAGTACGCGCTCCAGCGGCGGCTGGGCTCCACGTCGCGGGCCCCGCGCTGGGCGATCGCGTTCAAGTACCCGCCGGAGGAGGCGACCACCAAGCTCCTCGACATCAGGGTCAACGTCGGCCGCACCGGCCGGGTCACCCCGTTCGCCTACATGGAGCCGGTGAAGGTAGCCGGCTCCACGGTCCAGCTCGCCACGCTGCACAACGCCAGCGAGGTCAAGCGCAAGGGCGTGCTCATCGGCGACACCGTGGTCATCCGCAAGGCCGGCGACGTCATCCCCGAGGTGCTCGGCCCGGTCGTCGCCGCCCGCGACGGCTCGGAGCATGCCTTCGAGATGCCGACGCATTGCCCGGAGTGCGGCACCGAGCTGCGGCCGGAGAAGGAGGGCGACGCCGACATCCGGTGTCCCAACGCCCGGTCCTGCCCGGCGCAGCTGCGGGAGCGCGTCTTCCACGTCGCCGGGCGCGGCGCCTTCGACATCGAGAACCTCGGCTACGAGGCGGCCGTCGCGCTGCTGCAGAGCCACCTGCTCGAGGACGAGGGCGACGTCTTCTTCCTCGACGAGGAGAAGCTCCAGCGCTCGGCGTTCTTCACGAACAAGGACGGCCGGCTCTCCGCCAACGGCGCGAAGCTCCTGACGAACCTGCAGAGCCGCAAGGACGTGCCGCTCTGGCGCGTGCTGGTCGCGCTCTCCATCCGGCACGTGGGTCCGACGGCGGCGCAGGCACTGGCCCGTGACTTCCGGTCGATGGACCGGATCATGGCCGCGACCGAGGAGGAGCTCGCCGCGGCCGACGGGGTCGGCCCGACCATCGCCGCCTCGGTGCGCGACTGGTTCGGCGTCGACTGGCACCGCGACGTCGTGGAGAAGTGGCGCAGCGCCGGCGTCCGGATGGCCGACGCGGGGGAGGACGCCCCGCCCGGCCCGCTGACCGGAGTGACCGTCGTCGTGACCGGCTCGCTGCGCGACTACAGCCGTGACCAGGCCATCGCCGCGATCCAGGAGCAGGGCGGCAAGGTCACCGGCTCGGTGTCGAAGAAGACCGGCTTCGTCGTCGTCGGCGCCGACCCGGGGAGCAAGTACGACAAGGCCGTGCAGGTCAAGGCACCGATCCTGGACGACGACGGCTTCCGCGCGCTGCTCGAGGACGGTCCCGACGCCGCCCGCCAGGTCGCCACGATCGGCGACGGCTCGGACTGAGACCGCTCAGACCGGGGGCAGCGAGGCCACCGTCGTCGCGATGCCGGTGAGGTGCGCGAGCCGCATCAGCTCCGACCGGCGGTAGCCGGGGCCGCCCGACCGGCCGAGAACGACCGCGCAGCCCGGACCCCCGTACGGCGCGGCCATCATCTCGATCGCCATCTCCCGCCACCGCTCGGGCAGCCAGTCGTTTTCGCTCGGCAGCAGCCGCGGACCGTGCAGCGGCATCCAGGGCAGCTCGAGGCCCTCGAAGGCCGGGGCGGCGTCCGAGGCGGCGGCCACCACCCACGGGTCCGCGGACTCGAGCACCACGGCCCAGCCGCTGTGGAAGACGCGGGGGAGCTCGGCGGCCAGCAGCTTGGCCGAGGCGGCCTCCCCGGCCCGGGCGAGCTCGTCGAGCAGCTCCAGCTCGCGG
This sequence comes from Blastococcus sp. OS1-29, assembly GCF_057628075.1. NCBI lineage: Bacteria > Bacillati > Actinomycetota > Actinomycetes > Geodermatophilales > Geodermatophilaceae > Blastococcus > Blastococcus sp. OS1-29. The sequence continues at coordinate 136,628 of NZ_JBXXJK010000005.1, read as the reverse complement.
TGGGTGTCGAGAGGGCCGGCGAACGGGCGGATCGACTCGACGGTCACCCCCGGCACCGCCTGAGCTGCCGTGATCAGGCTGTCGGGCAGCCGGTCGCGGGGCAGGTCCACCACGACGTCGTCGACGGCCACGCCCTGCCCGCGCTCGAGCACGTCCAGGGACACGATGTCGGCGCCGGCCTCGCCCAGGGCGGTGGCCACCGCCCCCAGGCTGCCGGGCCGGTCGGGCACCACCAGGCGCAGGAGATAGGACACGGTTCCTCCGGGGCGAACTCGAGGGTGCGGGTCGATCCCCTTTGATCGCGACGGGTGCAGCCTCTCACGGCGGTTCCACGGCGGACCCGCCCCGGACCGCCCCACGTAGAGTGACCAGGTCACGTTCCCGGCTCAGGACGAGCCGTCGCGCACCGCCGAAGTGGAGTCCCGCCCCAGCATGAGCACGCTGTCCCGGAAGGATGTCTCGCACCTGGCGCACCTGGCCCGGCTGGCGGTGACCGACGAGGAGCTCGATCTCTTCGCCGGGCAGCTGACCGCCGTGCTCGACGCCGTCGCACAGGTCGGGAAGGCCGCGGTCGAGGACGTTCCGCCGACCACCCACGCCGTCCCCATGACCAACGTCGTACGCGAGGACGTCGCCCGCCCGTGCCTGCCGCGCGACGTCGTCCTCGCCGGCGCTCCGGCGGCCGAAGACGGCCGCTTCCGGGTGCCGCGCATCCTCGGGGAGGAGGCGTGAGCGCCGAGCTGACCTCGATGGACGTCGTGGGACTGCAGGCCGCGCTGGCCGACGGCGCGACCTCGGTCGACATCACCCAGGCCTACCTCGACCGCATCGCCGCGACCGACGGCGAGCTGGGCGCCTACCTGCACGTCGACCCGGAGGCCGCACTGGCCCGTGCCGCGGAGGTCGACGCAGGTGAGCTGGGTGGCCTGGCCGGCATCCCGGTCGCGCTGAAGGACGTCGTCGTCACCGAGGGCGTGCCCACCACCAGCGGCTCGAAGATCCTCGAGGGCTGGAAGCCGCCCTACGACGCCACCGTGGCCGCTCGCCTGAAGGCCGCCGGCACGGTGCTGCTCGGCAAGACCAACATGGACGAGTTCGCGATGGGCTCCTCCACCGAGAACTCCGCCTACCGCGTGACCCGCAACCCGTGGAACCCCGAGCGGATCCCCGGCGGCTCCTCCGGCGGCTCGTCGGCGGCCGTGGCCGGCGGCCTCGCGCCCTGGGCGATCGGCACCGACACCGGTGGGTCGATCCGCCAGCCCGCCGCCGTCACCGGCCTCGTCGGCCACAAGCCCACGTACGGCTCGGTCTCCCGGTACGGCCTGATCGCGTTCTCCTCGAGCCTCGACCAGGCCGGCCCGATGGCCCGGACGGTCCTCGACGCCGCCCTGCTGCACGAGGCGATCGGCGGCCACGACCCGCTGGACTCCACGAGCATCGCGGCGCCGCTGCCGGTGCTGGCCGAGTCCGCCCGGCGCGGGGCCGACGGCGACCTGTCGGGTGTGACGGTCGGCGTCGTGCGCGAGCTGGGCGGCGAGGGGCACACCGACGGCTACGAGCAGGGCGTGCTCGACAGCTTCACCGCAGCGGTGGCACGGCTGGAGTCGATGGGCGCCGAGGTCCGCGAGGTGTCGTGCCCGGCATTCGACCTGGCCCTGGCCGCCTACTACCTCATCGCCCCGAGCGAGGCCTCGTCCAACCTGGCCCGCTTCGACGGCGTCCGGTACGGCCTGCGTGTCGGTGACGACGGCAGCCGCGACCTCGACGAGGTGATGGCGCTGACCCGCGAGCAGGGCTTCGGGCCCGAGGTGAAGCGGCGCATCATCCTCGGCACCTACGCCCTGTCCAGCGGCTACTACGAGGCCTACTACGGGCAGGCGCAGAAGGTGCGCACCCTCATCAGCCGCGACTTCTCGGGCGCCTTCGGCACCGCTGAGGACCCGGGCGTCGACGTGCTGGTCAGCCCGACCACGCCGACGGTCGCCTTCCCGCTCGGTTCCCGGGTCGACGACCCGATCGCCATGTACGCCGCCGACCTGTGCACGCTGCCGGCGAGCCTGGCGGGCCTGCCGGCGATCTCGGTGCCGTGCGGGCTGTCGGACGGCCTGCCGGTCGGATTCCAGATCATGGCACCGGCGCTGGCCGACGACCGCTGCTACCGCGTGGCCGCTGCCCTGGAGGCGGCGCTCACCGCCGACCGCGGCGACGGCGGATTCCTCGACCAGCTCGTCCTCCCGGAAGCGAAGGGGGAAGCGGCATGAACGGCGCACTCAAGGCGGCCTGGGCACTGACGGCGTTCGTCGTGGTGGCCGGGATCGTGCTGTGGGCCGTCACCGGCCGCCCGGTCTTCGCCGCATTCATCGTCCTCGGCGTCCTGACCGGTGTCGGCGCCCTCGTCACCGGTCGGACCGCTCCCAAGGAAGGCCCCACTCCGTGAGCACCGACAAGCTGGTCGACTTCGACGAGGTCCTCACGCGCTACGAGCCGGTCATCGGCCTGGAGACCCACGTCGAGCTCGGCACGGCGTCCAAGATGTTCTGCGGCTGCTCGACCACCTTCGGCGCCGAGCCCAACACCCAGACCTGCCCGGTCTGCCTCGGGCTGCCCGGCGCGCTGCCGGTGGCGAACGCCGCGGCGATCGAGGCGACGATCCGGATCGGCCTGGCACTGGGCTGCCGGATCGCCACCTGGTGCCGCTTCGCCCGGAAGAACTACTTCTACCCGGACATCCCCAAGGGCTTCCAGACCAGCCAGTACGACGAGCCGCTGTGCACGGCCGGGCACCTGGACGTCGAGGTCGACGGCGAGACCTACCGCGTGGAGATCGAGCGGGTGCACCTGGAGGAGGACACCGGCAAGAACCTGCACGTCGGCGGCTCGACAGGTCGCATCCATGGCGCCGACCACTCGCTGATCGACTACAACCGGGCCGGCATCCCGCTCGTCGAGATCGTCACCCGGCCCATCCCGGGCGCCGGCGCGAAGGCCCCAGAAGTGGCCCGTGCCTACGTCGACGAGCTGCGCGAGATCGTGCGGACCCTCGGCGTCTCCGACGTCAAGATGGAGCAGGGCAGCCTGCGCTGCGACGTCAACCTCTCGATCGCGCCGATCGGCAGCCTCGAGTGGGGCACCCGCAGCGAGACCAAGAACGTCAACTCGCTGCGGTCGGTCGAGCGCGCCGTCCGCTACGAGATGCGCCGCCAGGCCGCCGTCCTCGACGACGGTGGCCGCGTGGTGCAGGAGACCCGCCACTTCCACGAGGACTCCGGCAGCACGTCGTCCGGCCGGAGCAAGGAGGAGGCGACCGACTACCGCTACTTCCCCGAGCCCGACCTGGTGCCGATCGCTCCCGACGAGGAGTGGGTGGAGAAGCTGGCCGCGGCCCTGCCCGAGCTGCCGGCCGCCCGTCGCACGCGGCTCTCGGAGGAGTGGGGCATCTCGCCCACGGAGATGGCCTGGGTCGTCAACGCCGGCGCCGTCGACCTGGTCGGTGACACCGTCGCCGCCGGGGCCTCACCGGCCGACGCGCGGAAGTGGTGGCTGGGCGAGCTGGCCCGCCGGGCCAACGACGCCGGCATCGAGCTGGGCGAGCTGGCCGTGACGCCGGGACAGGTCGCCGAACTCGTGGCTCTGGTGGGCGCCGGCACGATCAACGACCAGCTGGCCCGCCAGACCCTCGACGGCGTGCTCGCCGGCGAGGGCGACCCCGCCCAGGTGGTGGAGGCCCGCGGACTCGCGGTGATGGGGGAGTCCGACGAGCTGGTGGCCGCCGTGGACGCGGCGATCGAGGGCAACCCCGACGTCGCCGAGAAGGTGCGGTCGGGAAAGGTGCAGGCGATCGGTGCGCTGGTCGGGGCGGTCATGAAGGCCACCCGCGGCAAGGCCGACGCGGCAACGGTGAAGCGCATGCTGGAAGAGAGATTGACTGCGGGGTGACCGACGAGGGGGCCCGGAGGGTTCCCCGAGGAGGGCACGGACGCGCTCAGCTCACCCGGGGGACGGCACGTGGCCGCGGTGCGATCCGGAGGATCGCAATGTCATCGCAATGTCATCGCAATGTCACAGCGGTGAGCTGCCGGCGGTGCTCGGCGGCTGGATGCGCAGGACCCGGTCGTCGTCGGCCGTCGGCGTCCCGACGCCGTCCCGGTTCGACGTCGTGATCCACAGGGCGCCCTCGGCGTCGGCGACGACGCTGCGCAGCCGGCCGTACTGCCGCGTGAGGAAGTCCTCGGGGTCGCCGGTGACCGCTCCCTTCGCGTCGATGGTCAGCGCCCGGATGCGCTGGCCGTCCATCGCCGCGAGGAACACCCCCGTGCCCATGGCCGCGCAGCCGCCGAGGCCGCCCTCGGCGGCGTCGACCTCCGCGAGCGGCGTCCGTCCACCGGGGCTGCCGTAGTCACCCCCCTCGACGATCACGTCCAGCTCGTCGGCCCCGACGGTGGTGGCGTCGGTGGCGTACAGGGTCGCGCCGCCGTCGGGGGTGGCGCTCTGGCAGAGCGCCGTCACGTCGCGGTGGCCCCGGCTGTAGACCGGCGAGGCGCCGACCGGGCGGCCGAAGGTGTCGATCCGGAGCACCTTGCCGGCGAGTGAGTTCGGGTCGGCACCCAGCGCCGGGTCGCCGGTGTCGCCGGTGCCGACGAACAGGGTGCCGTCGGCGCCGAAGAGCAGACCGCCCCCGTTGTCGGTCGCGCCGCGGGGGATGTCGGTGAGGACGGGGTTGGGTGTACCGCCCAGCGGGAAGCGGACCACCCGGTTGTCCGTCGCGGTCGACAGGTAGGCGTAGACCAGCCCGTCCTCGAGGTAGGTGGGCGAGACCGCCAGGCCCAGCAGCCCGCCGTCGCCGGTCGTGTCGATCCCCGGGAGGGTCATCAGTTCGCGTGCGGGCGACCGGTCGGCGAAGACCTGCAGCAGCCGGCCCGTCTCGCGCTCGCCGACGATGGCGCTGCCGTCCCCGAGGACGACGACGCCCGTCGGCACGTCGAGTCCGGAGGCGACGACGTTCGGGTCGCCGGCGCTGTCCCCCGATTCCGGCTGCGCGGGATCGCCGGGAACCGGCGCTTTCGACGTCGGCGGCCCGACCTCCGGAGGCGCCCCCTCCGGCAGCGGCCGGAAGGGGCCGGCCGGGTGGTAGCCGTCGTCGCCGCAGCCGGCCAGCAGCACCGCGGCGGTGAGGACGGCGAGGACCCGCGAGATCCGAACTCCCGCCCCAGGCCGCACGGTATCCACAGTACGTGCGGGCGCCGCCGCGCCGCCTAGAGTCGGTGCCCGTGCCGCGTCTTCCGCTCGAGCCCGACGAGATCCTCCGGGTACTCGTTCCGTCCAGGGCCCTCGGACAGGCGGTCGAGGCGCTCTCCCCGCGGGTCCGGGCCTTCCGGGTGAACGCCGACGAGGGCCCGCCCACCGGGGACGCCGCGCTGGCGCAGGTCTGGGTGCCGCGCAGCGCCGGTGCCACGCTCCCCGAGGGCTTCGTCGACGGGCTGCCGCACCTGCGCCTGGTGCAACTGCTCAGTGCCGGCGCGGAGCGCTTCGCCGGCCGGCTCCCCGAGGGCGTGTTCCTGTGCAACGCCCGCGGTGCGCACACGCCGTCGACCGCCGAGTGGGCGGTGGCCGCGACGCTCGCCGCCCAGCGGGGCCTCCCGTTCTTCGTCCGCGAACAGGCTGCCGGCCGCTGGTCGTCGCAGACCTTCTCCTCGCTGGTGGGGGCGCGCGTGCTCGTCGTCGGTGCCGGCGACATCGGGACGGCGATCGGCCGGATGCTCGCGGGGTTCGACGTGCGGCTGACCTACGTCGCCCGGACGGCGCGCGACGGCGTCCACTCGACCGCAGAGCTGCCCGAGCTGCTGCCGCACGCCGATGTGGTGATCCTCATCGTGCCGGTGACACCGGAGACGACCGGCATGGTGGACGCGGCCTTCCTCGCCGCGATGCCGGACGGCGCCCTGCTGGTGAACGCGGCGCGCGGCGTCGTCGTCGACACCGACGCCCTGCTGGCCGAGCTGACCGCCGGCCGCCTGCGGGCGGCGCTCGACGTCACCGACCCCGAGCCGTTGCCCGAGGGGCACCCCCTCTGGTCCGCGCCCGGGCTGCTGCTCACCCCGCACGTCGGGGGAGCGGTGCCGGAGACCAACGCGCGGGCCGCCGCGGCGGTCACCGACCAGATCGCGCGCGTGCTGGCCGGCGAGCCGCTGATCAACGTGGTCGACGGCTACTGACGGTTCATCCAGGTGGCTGGGGGACGTCGATGCGGCCGCCGGACAGGGCCCCCAGGCGAGGCAGGTCCCGCGCCCGCATCACCGGCAGGTGCAGCTCGGTGCCGCGGGTGGTGACCACGAACAGGGCGCCGCGGGGGGCGACCCGGATCCCGGCGACGTCCGGCCACGGCACCTGCCGTTGCCCGGCCAGGGACCGGACCGTGAGCCCCTCGTCCGCGACGTCGACGCCGGCCCGCAGGACCCAGAGCGCGACGGCCAGCGGGATCACGAGCAGGATCGGCGTCCACGGGGCGGCGAAGGCCAGCGGGACGGTGCAGAGCGCGAGCAGGCCGACGGGGAACAGGGCTGTCCGGTTCATGCGCAGCCGCGCGGGGGAGCTCACGAGCGGCCATCCTCCCACCCGGGCCGCAGGTCCTGTCCGGCCCGCGGCCTACCATCGCCGATCGTGACCAGCGTCGAGGATCGCGAGACCAGCACCGGCACCACCAGCGGCCAGCACAGCCCCATGAAGCCGCGCAGCTACGAGGTGACCGACGGGGACGCCAAGGCCCCCGCCCGCGCCATGCTGCGCGCCGTCGGCATGGGCGACGACGACTTCGCCAAGCCCCAGGTGGGCGTCGCGTCCTCCTGGAACGAGATCACGCCCTGCAACCTCTCGCTGGACCGGCTGGCGAAGCGGGCGAAGGAGGGCGTGCGCGCCGCCGGTGGGTTCCCGCTGGAGTTCGGCACGATCTCGGTCTCCGACGGCATCTCCATGGGCCACGAGGGCATGCGCGCCTCGCTGGTGAGCCGCGAGGTCATCGCCGACTCGGTCGAGACCGTGATGTTCGCCGAGCGCCTGGACGGTTCCGTCCTCCTGGCCGGCTGCGACAAGTCGCTGCCGGGCATGCTCATGGCCGCCGCACGGCTCGACCTGGCCAGCGTGTTCCTGTACGCGGGGTCGACGCTGCCCGGCAAGCTCGGTGATCGCGACCTCACGATCATCGACGTCTTCGAGGGCGTCGGCGCGTGCGCGGCCGGCAAGATCACCCGCGACGAGCTGACCGCGATCGAGAAGGCCACCTGCCCCGGCGAGGGCGCCTGCGGCGGCATGTACACGGCGAACACGATGGCCAGCGCGGCCGAGGCCCTCGGTATGAGCCTGCCGGGCAGTGCCGCCCCGCCGGCGCCGGACCGCCGCCGCGACGCGTTCGCCGTGGCCTCCGGCGAGGCCGTGGTGAACATGCTGCGCCACGGCATCACCGCGCGGCAGATCATGACGAAGAAGGCGTTCGAGAACGCGATCACCGTCGTCATGGCTCTGGGTGGCTCCACGAACGCCGTCCTGCACCTGATGGCGATCGCGCACGAGGCGCAGGTCGACCTGACGCTCGAGGACTTCAACCGCATCGGCGACCGCACGCCGCACCTGGCCGACGTGAAGCCGTTCGGCCGGTTCGTCATGACCGACATCGACCGCATCGGCGGCGTCCCGGTCGTCATGCGCGCACTGCTCGATGCCGGCCTGCTGCACGGCGACGCGCTGACCGTGACCGGGAAGACGATGGCCGAGAACCTCGCCGAGATCGCCCCGCCGGACCCCGACGGCGCGATCATCCACGCGATGAACGACCCGATCCACAAGACCGGCGGCCTGTCGATCCTGCACGGCTCGCTGGCGCCCGAGGGCGCGGTCGTGAAGTCGGCCGGCTTCGACGCCGAGACGTTCGAGGGCACCGCGCGCGTCTTCGACGGCGAGCAGGGCGCGATGGACGCCGTCACCGAGGGCAACCTGAAGCCCGGCGACGTCGTCGTCATCCGCTACGAGGGGCCGCGCGGCGGCCCGGGGATGCGCGAGATGCTCGCCGTCACCGGCGCCATCAAGGGCGCCGGCCTGGGCAAGGACGTCCTGCTGCTCACCGACGGCCGGTTCTCCGGGGGGACGACGGGCCTGTGCATCGGGCACGTCGCGCCCGAGGCGACGGACGGCGGCCCGATCGCGTTCGTGCGCGACGGCGACACGATCCGGCTCGACCTCGCCGCCCGCACGCTCGACCTGGTCGTCGACGAGGCCGAGCTGGCCGCCCGCCGCGACGGCTGGGAGCCGCTGCCCCCGCGCTACACCACCGGGGTGCTCGGCAAGTACGCCAAGCTCGTCGGATCGGCGGCGCAGGGCGCCATCTGCGGGTGAGCTGACCCCGTCGCGGGACACCCCCCGAACGGGTGACGGGGGCAGTACCCCGGCTTCTCACCGACGGTGACCATGCCGAGGAAACGGTGTGGACTCCCGTCGATGGTGGCTGCTCGCTGCCGCGGTACCGGTCGCGCTGGGCTGCGCGCTGGCGACCGCGCGGCCCGGGCTGGCGCTCGCCGGGCAGCTCGCCGTGATCGGTGCCGGACTCCTCGCCGCCGTCGTCCTCTGGCGCAGTGGGGTCCGCAGTGGCCGGCGCCGCGCCTGGCGGTTGCTCTCCATCGCCCCGCTGCTGCCGGTGTCCGGCGTGGTCCTCACCCTCATCAACGGCGACCTCGACCCCACCACGATCGCCGTGCTCCGCTGGGCGCCCACCGTGCCCGGTTACGTCGTCTCGATCGTCGCGATCCTGGCCCTGGTCGACCGGCACCGCCTCCGTGCCGGGCCCCGGATCGCGGTCGAGGTGGCCCTCTTCCTCGCCGCCTGCCTCGTGGTGGTGGGGGTCCTGGTCGTCGGCCCGGCCGGCAGCTGGGCGGCCTTCGACCTCCTCGAACAGGTCGTCCTGGGCTCGGCCGTGTGCGCCACCTCGGCGGTCATGGCCGCCGGGCTCACCCTCCTGACCGTCATCGAGGCCGGTCGCCGCTGCATGGCCGCGGTCCTGCTGGCCGGCATCGTGCTGCTCACCCTCGGCCGTGGCTTCGCCACCTCCGCCCTGCTGGCGGGCACGCCCCCCGTGCCGGCGGGGCTCGCCCGGTGCGTCATGGCCGCCGGTCTCCTGCTCATGGCGCAGGCGGCGCTGCTCGACCGCCGGCCGGCCGTGGAGCGGCCCCAGGCGCGACTCGGCGTCGCCGTGAGCGCGCTGCTGCCCCAGCTGGCCCTGATGGCGGCCGCGGTCACCGTCGGCGCCGTGGCGCTCAGCGGCTCCCGCCCCAGCGCCGGCGCCGTCGCCGGGATCGTGCTCTGCGTCGTCCTCACCGTCGTCCAGCGTGTGCTGAGCCACCGCGAGGAACAGCGGCTCACCGCCCGCCTCCGCCGCAGCGAGTCCTACTTCCGCTCCGTCGTCCAGTCCGCCGCCGACGCCGTCGTGATCCTGGACGACGACCTGGACGTCCGCTGGGCGTCCCCGGCGCTGGGTCGGGCTCTCGGTGAGGACGCCCCGACGCTCGTCGGGCGCCCGATCCTGCAGGTGGTGCACCCGGACGACGCCGCGGCCCTGGCCGCCGCGCTGCCCGGCGCCGCCACGCAGCCCGGCGCCGCCCCGGCGACCACCCAGCCGGCCACCGGGTTGCTCACCGTCCGGCTGCGCGCCGCGACGGGGGAGTGGCGCTACCTCGAGGCCGGCATCTCCGACCTGCGCGACGTGCCGGACGTCGGCGCCGTGGTCCTGCACTGCCGCGACATGACCGACCGGTATGCCCGTGAGCAGGCGCTGCAGGCCATCGCGTACACCGACCCGATGACGGGGATGCCGAACCGGGCGGGCTTCCTCCGGCTCGTCCGCGAGGCCGCGACCGGTGTCGCGGACCGCCCGACGACGCTGCTGATGATCGAGCTCGACGGCCTGGCCGCCACCCGCGCGAGCGCGGGGCGCGAGATCGTCTCCCATGCCGTGGCCGAGGTGGGCCGGCGGCTGCGCGCCACCGTGCGGGGTGAGGACACCGTCGCGCGGATGGGTGGCGGTGCGTTCGCCGTCCTGGCCGAGGGCAGCGACGCCGACGCCGACCGGTTGGCCTCCCGCTGCCTGGCGGTGGTGGAGCAGCCGATCGTCACCGCCGGCGGCATCATCGAGCTGACCTCAGGTGTCGGCGTCGTCCCGATCGTGGCCGGCCAGAGCATCGAGGACCTGCTGGCCCATGCCGACCTCGCGGTCCGGGCGGCGCACGAGGCCGGCCCGGGGTCGGCGCGTCGCTACCAGGACGCCCTCGGCGACGTGGCCGCGCGCCGCGAGCGGCTGCAGAAGGACCTGCAGGGCGCCCGGGCGGGCGATGAGCTGTTCCTGCTCTTCCAGCCCATCGTCTCCCTCCGGGACCAGCGCATGACCGGCATGGAGGCCCAGCTGCGCTGGCGGCACCCGGAGCTCGGGGAGATACCGCCGTCGGAGTTCCTGCCGCTGGCCGAGCGCGCCGGCCTGATCGGCGAACTGCTGCGCTGGGCGGTCGAGCAGACCACGTGTGCCGCGGCAGGCCTGCCCGAGCGCGACGAGCCGCTGCGCATCGGCCTGAAGGTGCCGTTCGCCTACCTGGAGACCGGCGCGCTGGTGCCCGACGTCGAGCAGGCGCTGCGCAGGTCGGGCCTGGCGCCCGGTCGCCTGGTGATCAAGATCAACGCGCCTGCGGTCATGTCCGACGACGAGCGCACCGGGCTCGACGTGTCGAGCCTCCGGCTACTCGGCGTGCACGTGGCCCTCGACGACTTCGGCAGCGGCTCGTCCGCGCTGGCCCACCTGACCCGCCTGCCGATCGACATCGTGACCCTGGACCGCGCGCTGATCACCCGCATCGACCGGGATCCGCAGAGCCGGGCGCTGTGCGAGTCGATCATCGGCATCGCCGATGCGCTGGGCCTCGACGTGGTGGCCACCGGCGTGGAGACTCCGGCGCAGCTGGCCGCGCTCTGTGGATTCGGGTGCGGCTTCGCCCAGGGCTTCCTCTTCTCGCGTCCCGTGCCGCTCGCCGCTCTGCTGTCCGCCGACGCCGGCGCGCTCTGGCCGGGGCTGGTCGGCTCCCGATGATCACCAGTCACCGGGTGTGGCCACGGACGGCCACGCTCACGTTCCTCGCCGGCGCCGCGCTGGTCGCCGGGCTGCTCCAGCTCGTGCGACCGGAGTGGAACGGCCGCACCGGCCCGGCCCTGCTGGCCACGGCGACGGTCGCCGTCGCGGTGCCCGTGCTCCGGCACAGCCGCCGGATCGATCCCGTCGCGACCGCGACGTGGCGCGGGTTCGCGGCGATCGCCGGGCTGCTCGCCCTCGGCCACCTGGTGCGCGCGCTCGGCGACCTCGGCGTCAACCCGTCGGCGGCGGGTCTGTCCGACCTGCCGCTGGCGGCCACCGGTCCGGTCGCGGCGCTGATCTGCGTCCGGCTGGTGCGCTCGACCGGCGGCCGGATCCGGGTCCAGACCGTCCTGGACGCCGCCGTGGCCCTGACCGCGCTCGGCGTCCTGCTGGAGATGCTCTTCCCGCTGACGGTGGGGGTCGACCACGGTCCGGCCACCCTGATGCTGACCGTGGGCTACCCGGCGGTCAGCGCGCTACTGTGCGCGGCCGGGCTGGTGACGTTCGCCGGCGTGTCCGCACCGCGGCGGGCGGCCGCCGCCTGGCTGCTGCTCACCTTCGCCTCGTTGGCGGTGACGATGGTCAGCGGCGCGCTCGCCGTCGGCCGTCCGTCGCCGGTCCTCGACGTGGTCGCGAGCACGGCCTATCTCGCCATGCTCGCCTCGGGCACCCAGGCCCTGTCCGTCGACCCGGGTCCCCGGGCGCGGGCCGAGCGACCCACGGCGCCGGTGCCGCTCGCCGGCGTCGTCGTCAGCTACTGCCTCGGCTTCGGCGTCCTGCTGCTCCTGCTCGGCGGGCTGGCGTTCGGCCGTCCGCTGGTGCCGCTGCAGGCGGTCAGCGTCGGCGGCCTGATGGTGCTCACGTTCGCCCGCACCCTGGTCTGGGCGCGCGACGGCGCTCGCCTGACCCGGCAGGTCCTGCGGACCGAGGCCTTCTTCCGGACGCTCGTGCACCGCGCGGCGGACGTGACCCTCGTGCTCGACGACCGCGGTCAGGTGACCTGGGCCTCGACGCAGACCCCCTCGGGCTGGTCGCCGCGCGATCTCGAGGGCCGTCAGCTGCGGGACCTCGTGCACGCCGACGACCGCCACGAGTTGTACCGGGCGCTGCACCCGGCGGCGGACGACGACGGGCGCGGGCCGGTCTTCCGGCTGCGCGGCCGAGACGGGTCGTGGCGCCAGTTCGAGAGCGTGCGGACGGCGGTGACGGCGGGCGTGCCCGGCGGAGTCCTCCCGAACCGGCGATCGGACACCGCGGACGGCGTGGTGCTGCACCTGCGCGACGTCGCCGGCCGGCGCAGCGACGAGCTGGAGCTCGAGCGGCTGGCCTACACCGACTACCTGACCGGGCTGCCCAACCGGGCCCGCCTGATGGCGGCACTGGCCGGCGCCCGGGCCCGCGTCGCGTCCGGCGGCGCCCCGGCCTGCCTGCTGCTGCTGGATCTCGACGGCTTCAAGCCGGTCAACGACATCGCCGGCCACGAGGCCGGCGACCACGTCCTCGTCCAGGTGGCCGCCCGGCTGCGGGCCACCGTCCGCGACGGCGACCTGGTGGGCCGGCTGGGCGGCGACGAGTTCGCCGTCCTGGTCACCGACGGGTTGGAGGAGGCGACGGCGCTCGCGGAGCGGATCGTCGCGGACCTGCGCGCCCTGCGCCCGGCGCAGGGCGCCGTCGACGGGGGCGTGGCCGCCGGGCTGGTCTTCGACGTCTCCGGCAGCGTCGGCGTCACCGAGCTCGACCCGGCTGATGACGTGTCCACCACGATCCGCCAGGCCGACGTCGCCCTGCGAGCGGCGAAGGCGGCGGGCAAGAGCTGCGTCCGGACGGCGGGCCACGCGATCGACAGCGCGGCCGGCCGGCGCACCCGGCTCGCCCGCGACCTCGTCGCGGCCATCGAGCAGGAGCAGTTCCGCGTCGTCTACCAGCCGGTGGTCGGGGTCTCGCAGCGTCGCATCCTGGGGCTGGAGGCCCTCGTCCGCTGGGACCACCCCGTCCTCGGCACCGTGCCGCCGGACGAGTTCATCTCGCTGGCCGAGGACGACGGGCTGATCGTGACCCTGCAGCGCTGGGTGCTGCAGCGGGCAACCTCCGACGCCGCCGCCCTGCTGGCCGCCGGCTGGGACGTGCAGACGTCGGTGAACGTCTCCGTGCGGCACCTGCAGGCCGGCTGCCTGGCCCCGGACGTCGCGAAGGCGCTGGCGGCGTCCGGGCTGCCCCCGAGCAAGCTCGTGCTGGAGATCACCGAGTCCGTCATGCTCGACACCGAGGACCGGCTGGAGAGCGACCTCGCCACGCTGCACGAGATGGGCTGCGTCCTGGCCGTCGACGACTTCGGCCGCGGCTACTCGTCGCTGGCCTACCTGGCCCGGCTCCCGGTCCGCATCCTGAAGATGGACCGCGAGTTCATCGCCGACATCGAGCGCGACCAGCGCGCTGCGGCGATCGTCTCCAGCGTGATCGACATGGGCAACCGCCTCGGCATGGACGTCGTCGCCGAGGGCGTCGAGGGCGCGGGTCAGATGCAGGTCCTCCAGCAGATGGGCTGCGAGTACCTGCAGGGCTGGCGCTTCGGCCGTCCGGTCGACGTGATCGAGCTCACGCAGGTCCTGGCCGGCTTCGACGCGAGCGCCCTCGACGCCGCGTCCGTGCCGGAAATGGACATGACAGTCCACACAGTGGGACGCGCTGGTTGACGTCGCCGCCGGGTCAGGCGCACAGTGTGCAAGTGCCCCGCACCTGCCTGCCCACCAGCAGCCTCGTAATCGCCTAGCGCGCCGGTCCGCCGACCGACGCGCTGACCCCTCCGTGCCTGTGGCACGAGGGGTTTTTTGTTGCCCGAAGACTTGCTCCCCCACGCAATGCCCGCCACGCAAGGCCCAGGAGAACGCCGAATGACCACCACCCCGAGCGAGACCGCAGGTCGAGAGGCCCCCACCCGGGAAGCAGCGAACGCCCTGACCGGTGTCGAGACCGCGGCCCGCACGGTCGCCGCGGCCGCGCCGGAGCCGGCGACCGGGATCACCGGCGCGCAGAGCCTCGTCCGCTCCCTGGAGGCCGTCGGGGTCGAGGTGATCTTCGGCATCCCGGGCGGGGCGATCCTGCCCGCCTACGACCCGCTGTTCGACTCCAAGGTCCGCCACGTCCTCGTCCGCCACGAGCAGGGCGCCGGGCATGCCGCGACCGGGTACGCCCAGGCCACCGGCAAGGTCGGGGTCTGCATGGCGACTTCGGGGCCGGGTGCGACCAACCTCGTGACCCCGCTGGCCGACGCGCACATGGACTCGGTGCCGATCGTCGCGATCACCGGCCAGGTGCCCAGCGGCGCGATCGGCACCGACGCCTTCCAGGAAGCCGACATCCGGGGCATCACGATGCCCGTGACCAAGCACAACTTCCTGGTCACCGACGCGGCCGAGATCCCGCAGCGGATCGCCGAGGCGTTCCACCTGGCCTCGACCGGTCGTCCCGGGCCGGTGCTGGTGGACATCCCGAAGGACGTCCTGCAGGCGACGACGGACTTCGCCTGGCCGCCGCGGCTGGACCTGCCGGGGTACAAGCCGACCACCCGCCCGCACGGCAAGCAGGTGCGCGAGGCGGCCGCGCTGATCTCCGGGGCGCGGCGTCCGGTCCTGTACGTGGGTGGCGGCGTCCTGAAGGCACACGCCAGCGCCGAGCTCGCCGAGCTGGCCGAGCTCACCGGCGCCCCGGTGGTGACGACGCTGATGGCCCGCGGCGCGTTTCCCGACAGCCACACCCTGAACCTCGGCATGCCCGGCATGCACGGCAACGTCACCGCGGTCACCGCGCTGCAGAAGGCCGACGTCCTGGTGGCACTGGGTGCCCGGTTCGACGACCGGGTGACCGGCAACCTGGCCACCTTCGCGCCCGGCGCGCTCGTCGTGCACGCGGACATCGACCCGGCCGAGATCGGCAAGAACCGCAAGGCCGACGTGCCGATCGTGGGTGACGTCAAGGAGACCATCGTCGCGCTGATCGAGGCCCTGCGCAGCGATCGGGAGGCCGGGCGCACTCCGGACCTGTCGGCCTGGTGGGCCCAGCTCGACGACTGGCGGTCGCGCTACCCCCTCGGCTACGACTGGCCGGAGGACGGCTCGCTCTCGCCGCAGTACGTCATCGAGCGCCTCGGTGCGATCGCCGGCCCGGACGCGGTCTACGCCGCCGGTGTCGGCCAGCACCAGATGTGGGCCGCGCAGTTCGTGAAGTACGAGAAGCCGGGCACCTGGCTCAACAGCGGGGGCCTCGGCACGATGGGCTACGCCGTGCCCGCCGCCATGGGCGCGAAGTACGGCCTCCCGGGCACCACCGTCTGGGCGATCGACGGCGACGGCTGCTTCCAGATGACCAACCAGGAGCTCGCCACCTGCGCCATCGAGGGCATCCCGATCAAGGTCGCCGTCATCAACAACGGCAACCTCGGCATGGTGCGGCAGTGGCAGACCCTGTTCTACGAGGGCCGCTACTCCAACACCAAGCTGCACCCCCTCAACGCCGACGGCACCCGCAAGGCCGTGCGCATCCCCGACTTCGTCGCCCTCGCCGAGGCGCTCGGGTGCGTGGGGCTGCGCTGCGAGACCAAGGACGACGTCGACGCCGTCATCCAGAAGGCGATGGAGATCGACGACGCGCCGGTGGTCATCGACTTCGTCGTCGGCCACGACGCCCAGGTGTGGCCCATGGTCGCCGCGGGCGCCAGCAACGACGACATCCTGGCCGCCCGCGACGTGCGGCCCGTCTTCGGAGAGGACCAGGTCTGATGACCCGTCACACGCTGTCGGTGCTGGTCGAGAACAAGTCCGGTGTCCTGGCCCGCGTCTCGGCGCTCTTCAGCCGCCGCGGGTTCAACATCGAGTCCCTCGCCGTCGGGCCGACCGAGAACCCCGACCTGTCCCGCATGACGATCGTCGTCGACGTGGAGAGCCAGCCGCTCGAGCAGATCACGAAGCAGCTGAACAAGCTGATCGAGATCATCAAGATCGTCGAGCTGGACACTGGGGCCGCGGTGCAGCGCGAGCTGTTGCTCGTGAAGGTCCGCGCGCCGATGTCCGAGCGCACCCAGGTGCTGCAGACCGCCGAGCTCTTCCGGGCCCGCGTCGTGGACGTCAACCCCGACACGGTGACCCTCGAGGCCACCGGTACGCCCGACAAGCTCCAGGCGCTGCTCGCCGTCCTCGCCCCCCTGGGGATCAAGGAGATGGCCCAGTCGGGCACCGTCGCCCTGGGCCGGGGCCCGCGCTCGATGTCGGGCGCCGGAACCCTTCGTCCAGTCGAACGAACCGCGTAACACACACCGATGGCCCTCCTGCAGGGTCCCGCTGCGAGCGTGCGAGCAGTGGGGGGCAGGAGGGTCCTTACTCCGAAGGGAAACACCACGCACATGGCCGCCGAGATCTTCTACGACGACGACGCCGACCTCTCGATCATCCAGGGGCGCACGGTCGCCGTCCTCGGGTACGGCAGCCAGGGGCACGCCCACGCCCTCTCGCTGCGCGACTCGGGCGTCGACGTCCGGGTCGGTCTGCCCGAGGGCAGCAAGAGCCGGCCGAAGGCCGAGGCCGAGGGGCTGCGGGTCCTCACTCCGGCGGAGGCGGCCGCCGAGGCCGACCTGATCATGATCCTCGCGCCCGACCACGTGCAGCGGACGCTGTACGCGGAGTCGGTCGAGCCGAACCTGCAGGACGGCGACGCGCTGTTCTTCGGTCACGGCTTCAACATCCGGTTCGGCTACATCAAGCCGCCGGCCGGCGTCGACGTCGCGATGGTCGCGCCCAAGGGCCCGGGCCACCTGGTCCGCCGCGAGTTCGAGAACGGCAAGGGCGTGCCCTGCCTCGTCGCCGTCGAGCAGGACGCCAGCGGGCAGGCGCTGCAGCTGGCGCTGTCCTACGCCAAGGGCATCGGCGGCACCCGGGCCGGCGTCATCAGGACCACCTTCACCGAGGAGACCGAGACCGACCTCTTCGGGGAGCAGGCCGTGCTCTGCGGCGGCATGTCGGCGCTGGTGACCGCGGGCTTCGAGACGCTCACCGAGGCCGGCTACCAGCCCGAGATCGCCTACTTCGAGTGCCTGCACGAGCTCAAGCTGATCGTCGACCTCATGTACGAGGGCGGCATCGCCAAGCAGCGCTGGTCGGTGTCGGACACCGCCGAGTACGGCGACTACACCTCCGGCCCGAAGGTGATCGACGCCCACGTGAAGGAGTCGATGCAGGAGGTCCTGGCCGCGATCAAGGACGGTTCGTGGGCGGCCGCGTTCATCGCCGACCAGGACGCCGGCGCGCCCGACTTCAAGCGCCGACGGGCCGAGGCCGAGGCGCACCCGATCGAGGAGACCGGCCGCAAGCTGCGCGGTCTCATGAGCTGGGTGTCGGCGTCCGACGACTACACCGGCACGGCTGCCCGCAGCTAGTACCGCGAACGAGGAAGAGCCCCCGCTGCCCGAAGGCAGCGGGGGCTCTTCCGTCCTGTCGGGTGAGCCTCAGTAGCTGATGCCCCGCGAGGCGAAGTACTGCTTGGACTGCGGCTGCATCAGCAGGAACACGATCACGCCGGGCAGGATCAGGCCGAGGAATCCGAAGAACAGGAAGCCGTAGCCGTCGATCAGGGCCCAGAGGAACGTGAGCAGCTGGACGGCGATGGAGCCGTAGGCGCCCAGCATGAGCAGTCGCGGCGACTTGCCCTGGATCGCCTGGATCCCGCCGACCAGCGTGACCACGGCGGCCGCCACGGAGAGCAGGCTCAGCAGGCCGAGGACGGCGCTGAAGGCGAAGTACAGGCCGATCGCGAACAGGCCGAGGATGCCCAGGGCGCCGATGACGATGCCGATGATGGCCGCGGCGCTGACCTGCACGGGCCGCTGGCCGGCGTTCGCCGGGGGACCTGCGGAGTAGGACGGCGCCGGGCTGTAGCCGGGGGCCGGCTGCTGGGGCGCACCCCAACCGGGCTGGCCCGGCGGGGTGGCGCCCTGCGGGTAGTTCGGGTCGGAACCGGGCGTCGGGCTGGACATGGGGCAGCTTCCTCCTCAGGGGCCGCCGTAGTGGCGGGTCGGTCGCGGAGTGTAAGGCGGATCACATCGCCTTGGGGGAGATGCCGGATATCGATCCGGATACGACCCGCCCGTCAGCCCCTGCGACGGGCGCGGTGGGCGGCGAAGAAATCGGCTGCCGGCCTCAGGCACAGCAGGACGACGATCGCGGCAGAGGCCACCACGAAGATCAGCTGGAAGAAGATGCCGCCCCCGTTGGTGCTGCTGTCGCCGAGGCTGCCGAAGAAGCCGATCAGTGTCAGTGCCAGGGCGATCGACCCGGCGACCAGGAGCATCACCCGGCTGCGTCCGGACAGCGCCCAGACCGAGCCCCAGATGATGACGACCGTCCAGGCGAGGGCGAGCAGACCGATGACGATGAGTGCACCGCCGATCGCGCCGCCCACGGCCCCGAGCCCCGGGATCTCGTCGTTCCCCGCGGCGCCGCCGCCGGTGACGAACGCGCCGCCGATGAACAGCACGATGCTGGCGAGGACGCCGAACGCGCCCAGGATGAAACCGAGGACCGCGGCGGTGACCACGTGCCCGGGCCGTGCCGGAGCGCCCCCGCCGTACTGGCCGTAGGCGGGCTGCTGCCCGTACTGCGCCCCGTAGGGAGCCGGCGTGCCGTACTGCTGCTGGCCGTACTGGCTCTCGCCGTAGGCGGGCTGCTGCCCGTACGCGGGCTGCTGTCCGTAGGCGGGCGGTTGGCCGTAGCTGGGCTGCGTCCCGTATTCGGGCTGCTGGCCGTACGCCGGCTGCTGACCCGGCTCGGGCTGTCCGTACGGGGGCTGCTGGCCGTACTGCGGCTGTCCGTAACCGGGCTGTCCCTGAGGCTGCCCGTAGGGGGTGTCGGGTCGACCGGGGTCGGTGGGCTGGCTCATCGTCTCCTCCGTCGGCTCCCGCGCACGCGGGTCACTGCGGTCAGGATGTCGGGGCGTCGTGGCAGGCACAAGGATGCGCACCCCGCCGGGCGGTGTCGTCCCACAGGGTGGGCTGCTTACGCTGTTGCCCTGTGACCACGTCTGCGCCCGTCGTCCTGATCGCCGAAGAGCTGGCCCCGAGCGTCCTGGAGGTCCTCGGGTCCGACGTCGAGATCCGCCACGTCGACGGCGCCGACCGGGCCGCGCTCCTCCCGGCCCTTGCCGATGCGGCCGCGGTGATGATCCGCAGCGCCACCCGGATCGACGCGGAGGCGCTGGCCGCGGCACCCAACCTGAAGGTCGTCGCGCGCGCCGGCATCGGCCTGGACAACGTCGACGTGTCGGCGGCGACCGAGCGCGGTGTCATGGTGGTGAACGCGCCGACGTCGAACATCACGAGCGCCGCGGAGCACGCCGTCGCCCTGCTGCTCGCCGCGGCGCGGCAGATCCCGGCCGCCGACGCGTCCCTGCGCGAAGGCGCCTGGAAGCGATCGAAGTTCATGGGTGTCGAGGTGACCGACAAGACCGTCGGCGTGGTCGGGCTCGGCCGGATCGGCGTCCTGGTCGCGCAGCGGCTGGCCGCCTTCGGTGTCACGCTGATCGCCTACGACCCCTACATCCAGCCCGGCCGCGCGGCCCAGCTGGGCGTCCGGCTGGTCTCGCTGGAGGAACTCCTCCGGGAGTCCGACTTCATCACCATCCACCTGCCGAAGACCCCCGAGACCGTGGGCCTCATCGGTGCGGCGGAGCTCGCCACCACGAAGAAGGGCGTGATCATCGTCAACGCCGCCCGTGGTGGGCTCATCGACGAGGCCGCGCTCGCCGACGCGCTGACGTCCGGGCAGGTCGGCGCGGCGGGCATCGACGTCTACGCCAAGGAGCCCACCACCGACAGCCCGCTGTTCGGACTGCCCAACACGGTCGTCACCCCCCACCTCGGCGCCTCGACCACCGAGGCCCAGGACAAGGCGGGCACCGCCGTCGCGCACTCGGTCCGCCTGGCACTGCAGGGCGAGTTCGTGCCCGACGCGGTCAACGTGCAGGCCGGCGGCGTGGTGGCCGAGGACGTCCGACCGGGACTGCCGCTCGCCGAGAAGCTCGGCCGGGTCTTCACCGCGGTGGCGGGCGGGCTCGCGCAGTCGGTCACCGTCGACGTGCGCGGCAAGCTGGCCGAGTTCGACGACTCGGTCCTGCAGCTCGCCGTCCTCAAGGGCGTCTTCTCCGACGTGGTCGAGGAGCAGGTCACCTACGTCAACGCGCCCCTGTTCGCCGAGCAGCGAGGCCTCGAGGTCGCGCTGACCAGCGACGTGGAGAGCCCCGACTACCGCAACCTGATCCAGCTCCGGGGCGCCATGGCCGACGGCACCGAGGTGACGGTCTCGGGCACGCTGTTCGGCAAGAACCAGGTGTCCAAGCTCGTCGAGGTCCTCGGCTTCGACATGGATCTCGACCTGTCGGGCTTCCTGCTCTTCTTCGTCTACACCGACCGGCCGGGCGTCGTCGGCACGGTGGGCGCGGCGCTGGGCGAAGCGGGCATCAACATCGCCGGCGCCCAGGTCAGTCGCACCAACCGCGGTGGGCAGGCGCTCATGGCGGTCGTCGTCGACAGCCCGGTGCCCTCCGACCTGCTCGGCGACATCGCCGGCCGGATCGGGGCGAACCAGGCCCGGGCCGCTGACCTCCACACCGCCTGACCTAGGGTCATTCCCCATGCGGCTGGCAGTGATCGCGGGAGACGGGATCGGTCCCGAGGTGGTGGCCGAGGGCCTCAAGGTCCTCCGGGAGGTGGCTCCCGAGGTGGAGACCACCGACTACGACCTGGGTGCCATGCGCTGGCAGCGCACCGGTGAGCTGCTGCCCGACACGGTCGTCGAGGAGCTGCGTCAGCACGACGCGATCCTGCTCGGCGCGATCGGCGACCCGAGCGTGCCGCCGGGCATCCTCGAGCGCGGGCTCCTGCTCCGGCTGCGGTTCGAGCTCGACCACCATGTGAACCTGCGTCCGGCGCGGCTCTTCGACGGTGTGCAGAGCCCGCTGGCGGCCCCGGGGCCCATCGACATGCTGTGCGTCCGGGAGGGCACCGAGGGCCCGTACGTGGGCAACGGCGGCGTGCTGCGCAAGGACACCCCGCAGGAGGTCGCGACCGAGGTCTCGCTGAACACGGCGTTCGGGGTCGAGCGGGTGGTGCGCTACGCGTTCGAGCGGGCCGTGGCGCGGCCGCGCAAGCACCTGACGCTGATCCACAAGACCAACGTGCTCACCCACGCCGGGGGTCTGTGGTCTCGGGTCGTGGAGGAGGTGGCCGACGAGTTCCCCGAGGTGACCGTGGCCTACCAGCACGTCGACGCCGCCTCGATGTTCTTCATCACCGACCCGGGCCGCTACGACGTCATCGTCACCGACAACCTCTTCGGTGACATCGTCACCGACATCGCGGCCGCCGTGACCGGCGGCATCGGGCTGGCGGCCAGCGGCAACCTCGACGCCTCGGGCACCAACCCCAGCATGTTCGAGCCGGTGCACGGCTCGGCCCCTGACATCGCCGGCCAGGGCGTCGCCGACCCGACCGCCACCGTGCTTTCCGTCGGCCTGCTGCTGGAGCACCTCGGCCGAGCCGAGGAGGCGAAGAAGGTCAACGCCGCGGTCGCCTTCGACCTCTCCACCCGGCCCGCCGGGGGCCCCGTCCGGACGACGGACGTCGGCGACCGGCTCGCCGCCCTCGCCAGCGGCTGAGGCCAGCACCGCTCGACCGGCGGTGATGTGCACCCGGGGCGCGTCCTGAACCCGGGAATGCGCCCTGGGTGCACATCGCTCGGGAACGGCCACCGCACGGCGGGTGCCGCGGCCGGGGATGGCCGTGGTTCACTTGTCCCGATGCACACCACCGGCTCGATCATCATCACCTAGCGCGCAGTCACCTCCCCGACTGCGCGCAGACCTCCCGTACCCGGGGGGTCTTTTTCGTGTTCGGGCCGAATCCACCGCTCCGGAGAACCAGATGACCACCCTCACCGCCAGCGACTTCCACGTCTTCGACACCACCCTGCGCGACGGCGCCCAGCGGGAGGGCGTCAGCTACTCCGTCGCCGACAAGCTGGCCGTGGCCCGGCTCATGGACGAGGTGGGTGTCGGGTTCATCGAGGGCGGCTGGCCAGGCGCGCTCCCCAAGGACACGGAGTTCTTCGCCCGCGCCCGCACCGAGCTGAAGCTGCGGCACGCCCAGCTGGTGGCGTTCGGGTCCACCCGCAAGGCCGGCGTCCGCGTCGAGGACGACCCGCAGGTGCGCGCGCTGCTCGACGCGGAGACCCCGGTCGTCTGCCTGGTGGCGAAGTCCGATGTCCGGCACGTCCGGGAAGCCCTGCGGACGACGCTGGAGGAGAACCTCGCGATGGTCGCCGACACCGTGGCGTTCTTCGTCGGCCACGGACGGCGGGTCTTCCTCGACTGCGAGCACTTCTTCGACGGCTACGCCCACGACCGTGACTACGGCGTCCGCGTGCTGGAGACAGCGTTCGCGGCCGGCGCCGAGGTCGGGGTCATGTGCGACACCAACGGCGGCATGCTGCCGATGGGCATCGGCCGGGTGGTCGCCGAGGTGCGGTCCCGCGTCGACGGGAAGCTCGGCATCCACTGCCAGGACGACACCGGCTGCGCGGTCGCCAACTCCCTCGCGGCGGTGGAGGCGGGCGTCACCCACGTGCAGGGGACGGCGAACGGCTACGGAGAGCGCGCCGGCAACGCCGACACCTTCGCGCTGATCGGCAATCTGGTGACCAAGATGGGCCTGCCGGTCGTGCCGGCCGAGTGCCTGCCCGAGCTGCAGCGGGTCAGCCACGCGATCGCCGAGCTGGCCAACATCGCGCCCGACGACCACCAGCCCTTCGTCGGCGCCTCGGCGTTCGCGCACAAGGCCGGTCTGCACGCCAGCGCGATCAAGGTCAGCCCCGAGCTCTACAACCACCTCGACCCGGCCGTCGTCGGCAACGACATGCGCATCCTGGTCACCGAGATGGCCGGCCGGGCGTCCATCGAGCTCAAGGGGCGCGAGCTCGGGGTCGACCTCGACGGCCAGGCGGACGCCATCGGCCGGGTGGTCGACCAGGTGAAGGTCCTCGAGGCCGACGGCTGGTCGTTCGAGGCGGCCGACGCCTCCTTCGAGCTGCTGCTCCGCGGCCAGCTCCCGGACGCGCCGGCGCCGCTGTTCGAGCTGGAGAGCTACAAGACGTCGGTCGAGCACTGGGGCAACGGCGTCGTCGTCAGCGAGGCGACCGTGAAGGTGCACATCAAGGATGAACATGGCCAGGGCGAACGAATGATCTGCACGGCGGAGGGCAACGGCCCGGTCAACGCGCTCGACAACGCCTTGCGCCAGGCGCTCGTCGGCAAGTACCCGCAGCTGGCCGACGTCTCGCTGGCCGACTACAAGGTCCGCATCCTGGGCTGGAAGGGCGGCACCAGCGCCACCACCCGGGTGCTCGTCGACACCACGGACGGCGTGGGGGAGTGGACCACCGTGGGCGTGCACAGCAACATCGTCGAGGCCTCGTGGCACGCGCTCGTCGACGCGCTGACCTACGCCGTCCTCCGCCGTCCGGCTTGAGCCGAGGTCAGCGGGGCGAGATCTCGCCCATCGGGCCCCAGCCGGCCACGTCCGGCGCGTCCACGTAGATGATCTGCGGCTGCGCCGCGACCAGGTCGGGCGCGAGGTCGACGAAGCGCTTGAAGGCGTCCGTGCCGACATGGGAAGCACCCGCATCCGCGTCCCGGAACCCCTCCACGCAGACGAACGTGTCCGGCTCGTCGAGGCTGCGGGACCACTCGAAGAAGAGGCTGCCCTCCTCCGCATTGACGGCCCGGGCGTAGTCGGCCGCGACCGTCGACCACTCCTCGGAGCGCTCGGGCCGAACGGGGAACTTCACGACAATGAGGATCAAAGGGACTCCTTGGCGAGGTCGTCGCGAGTGGGCCCCGGAGGGGTCCGCGCAGTGACGACGGATGGGCTCATCGGGACAGGGGGACGGCAGCTGGCCGCGATCGCTGCCCGGAGGGCAGCCGTTGACGGAGCAGGCAGAACTCGTTGCCCTCCGGGTCGGCGAGGACGTGCCAGCCCTCGTCGCCCCGCTGCCCGACGTCGGCAGGCACAGCGCCCAGTGCGAGCAACCTCTCCAGTTCGGCCTCCTGGTCGCGGTCGGTGGGGTTGACGTCGATGTGCAGCCGCAGCTTCCCCGGCGTCGGGTCGGACACCGGCCCGAAGACCAGGGTGGGTGCCGGACCCCCGAAGCCTTCGGCCGGCCCGATCTCGACCGAACCGTCGTCCTCCCGTCCGAGCACCCGGTAGTCCAGGACGGCGGCCCAGAACGCGGCCAGCGCCTCGGGGTCCCGGGAGTCGACGACGAGCTCGGAGAAGCGGCAGGCCATGGGCTCTCCGTAGGCAGGATGCGGCCCGTCTAACCTCGGGACGTGCGCATCGTCCGTTTCGCTTCACCTCAGGGCATGTCCTTCGGCGTTCTCGACGGGGACGGCCAGGTGGCCCAGATCGAGGGGCACCCGTTCGGCCAGATCTCCTTCACCGGCACGCGCTTCGCGCAGGCCGACGTCCGGCTGCTGTCGCCGATCCTGCCGAGCAAGGTGGTCGCGATCGGCAAGAACTACGCCGAGCACATCGAGGAGATGAAGGGGATGGGCACCGGGGACGCCCCGACGGCGCCGCTGATGTTCCTCAAGCCGTCCACCTCGGTCATCGGCCCCGGCGACGCCATCCGCATCCCGCCGGGCAGCACGAACGTGCACCACGAGGTCGAGCTGGCCGTGGTCATCGGCGCCCGCGGAGCGCGCAACGTGACCGAGCAGCAGGCCATGGCCAGCGTCTTCGGCTACACGATCGGCAACGACATCAGCGAGCGGGACATGCAGAAGTCCGACGTGCAGTGGACACGCGCCAAGGGCTTCGACTCGTTCTGCCCCATCGGCCCGTGGATCGAGACCGACCTCGGCGGGCTGGGCCTGGACCCGACGGACCTCGAGATCTCCTGCACCGTCGACGGCGAGCTCCGGCAGAAGGGCCGCACCAGCCAGCTGATCTTCGGCCTGCCGACGCTGATCTCCTACATCTCCCAGGTCATGACGCTGCTGCCCGGCGACGTGATCCTCACCGGCACGCCGTCCGGGGTCGGCCCGATCCGGCCCGGCCAGGTGGTCGAGTGCACGGTCCAGGGCCTGGGCACGCTGTCCAACACCGTCACGTCCGCCGAGCCGGTGTCGACGGCGGGCGCCCGATGAGCGTCACCCGCTTCTGCCCGTCACCCACGGGCCTGGTGCACGTGGGGGCCATGCGGACGGCGCTGTTCAACTGGGCCCACGCCCGGCACACCGGCGGCACCTTCGTGTTCCGCATCGAGGACACCGACGCCGCCCGCGACTCGGAGGAGTCCTACCGGCACCTGCTCGACTGCATGCGCTGGCTCGGCCTGGACTGGGACGAGGGCCCGGAGGTCGGCGGCCCGCACGGCCCGTACCGGCAGTCGGAGCGGCACGAGGTCTACGCCGACGTCGCCGGCAAGCTCCTGGCCGCGGGGCACGCCTACGAGTCGTTCTCCACCAACGAGGAGGTCGACGCCCGCCGCCTCGCCGCCGGCCAGGACACCAAGCTCGGGTACGACAACCACGACCGCTTCCTCACCGACGAGCAGAAGGCGGCCTTCCGCGCCGAGGGGCGCGAGCCGGTGCTGCGCCTGCGGATGCCCGACGAGGACCTGGTGTGGACCGACCTCGTCCGTGGCGAGATCCGCTTCGCGGCCGGGTCGGTGCCCGACTTCGTGCTGGTGCGGGGCAACGGCGTGCCGCTGTACCCGTTCACGAACCCGGTCGACGACGCGCTGATGGGTGTCACCGACGTGCTCCGGGGCGAGGACCTGCTCCCCTCGACCCCGCGGCAGATCGCCCTCTACCGGGCGCTCACCGACATCGGCGTGGCCCGGGGCACGCCGCGGTTCGGGCACCTGCCGCTGGTCTTCGGCGAGGGCAACAAGAAGCTGTCCAAGCGCGACCCGCAGTCGAACTTCGACGTCTACCGCGAGCGCGGCTTCCTGCCCGAGGGGCTGATCAACTACCTGGCGCTGCTGGGCTGGGCGATCGCCGACGACCGCGACGTCTTCTCGCCCGCGGAGATGGTCGAGGCCTTCGACGTCACCCGGGTGAGCGCGAACCCGGCCCGGTTCGACCTGAAGAAGGCCGAAGCGATCAACGCCACGCACCTGCGCGCCCTGCCGGTGGCGGAGTTCACCGAGCGGGTGATCCCCTTCCTGGCCGCGGCCGGGCTGGTGGCCGACCCACTCACCGCCGAGCAGCAGCGGGTGCTGGAGGCCATCGCGCCGCTGGCTCAGGAGCGGATGATCGTGCTCTCCGACGCCGTCGGCCTGCTCGGCTTCCTGTTCGTCGACGACGTCCAGGTCGAGGACGCCGCCGCCGCCA
The DNA here is from genome assembly GCF_057628075.1 of Blastococcus sp. OS1-29. Taxonomy (NCBI): domain Bacteria; kingdom Bacillati; phylum Actinomycetota; class Actinomycetes; order Geodermatophilales; family Geodermatophilaceae; genus Blastococcus; species Blastococcus sp. OS1-29. Next base: position 110,041 of record NZ_JBXXJK010000005.1, on the reverse strand, counting down.
AGCACCTGCGCCCGGACGACGCCGCGGTCCTCGACGCCGCCGCGACCGCGCTGCGCGACCTCGCCGACTGGCAGATCCCCGCCATCGAGGAGGCCCTCAAGGGCGCCCTGGTCGAGGGGCTGGGACTCAAGCCCCGGCAGGCGTTGGGGCCCGTCCGTGTCGCGATCAGCGGCCGCACGGTCTCCCCGCCGCTGTACGAGTCGATCGAGTTGCTGGGCCGTGATCGCGCGCTGGGCCGGCTGGCCGCCGCCCGGGCGCTGACCGAGCGGCCGTCGGCGGGGTGACTGCCGGATGACTGCGGGATGACGTTGCCGGGCGCGGGCGATGAGCCCTACGCCGGGCCGCCACCCACGATCCGCCCGCCGTACCCGGTCCCACCGGTTCCGTGGCAGCCGCCGGCGGCGCCCTGGGGCCCACCGGCTCCGTGGGCGATGCCGCCGCCGCCCGCGCTGCGGTGGTCGCCCCCGCCCGGCACCCCGCCGCACGACGTCCCGCAGCCCTTCCTGTGGGCCATGCGGTCGCGGGACTGGGGCTGGTGGCGGCCGCTGCTCGGTCTGCTGCTGTTCGCGGTCGTCTACTTCGTGGCCGCCGTTCTCGTCGTCCTCGCCGGGATCGCCGCCGGTGCGGACGTCGATCGCCTGGACCTCGCCGACCCGGTCACGCTGCTGATCACCAACCTGTCGCTGATCGTCGCCATCCCGGTGGTGTGGCTCGCCTGGGTCGCGGTGCACGGCATGGGCCGCGGTTGGTCGTCGTCGGTGCTCGGCCGGTTGCGGAGGCGGCTGGTGCTGCCGTACACGCTCATCGCGCTGCGCACGCTCGGCGTGGGCATCGCGGTGTCGCTGCTGATCAGCGTGCTGTTCGCCGGCCAGCCGGCCACGGGGCCGGTCGCGTCGTTCGGCTGGCTGCTGCTCGTCGTCGTTCTCACGACCCCGCTGCAGTCGGCGGCGGAGGAGTACCTGTTCCGCGGGTACCTGAGCCAGTGCATCGCCGGCTGGGTGCGGTCGCCCCGGGCCGGGGCCGTGCTGGCCGGTGTGCTGACCGCCGCGATCTTCTCCGCGGCGCACCTGCCGCCCGACGTCCCCACGTTCCTCGACCGGTTCGCCTTCGGGCTGGCGGCCTCGGCGGTCGTCTGGCTGACCGGCGGCCTGGAGGCGGCGATCGTGCTGCACGCGGTGAACAACGTGCTGGTGTTCGTGCTCGCCGGGGCGCTCGGCGAGGGCGTCGACACCGGGTCGTACTCCGGCGGGCTCGATCCCGTCCTGCTGCTGGTCAGCGTGCTGTCGGCGGCGGCGTACGTGGCCGTGGTCGCGCGCTCGCGGGACCGGCTGCACCCCGAGACGCGTACCGCGGCACTGGACCTGCGGACACCGGGCCGCCCCCAGCCGGTCGCCGCCGCCTGACGCGCCCGGCCGGGGTGGGTGGCGGGGGCGGTCGCGCCGTCAGGTATCGTCTTCTGCGGCGCCGCGAGGTGCCACCCATGGGGTATGGGGTAATTGGCAGCCCGACGGTTTCTGGTTCCGTTAGTCTAGGTTCGAGTCCTGGTACCCCAGCGAGGAACTTGGGTTCCTCCCGCACGGCCCCGTCGTCTAGCGGCCCAGGACGCCGCCCTCTCACGGCGGTAGCGAGGGTTCGAATCCCTTCGGGGCTACGCGTTCGAGAGCCCCCGGTCACCTCGACCGGGGGCTCTCGCCGTTCCCGGGCGGCCGCATGGCAGAATCGGTGCTGCACGGCCCCGTCGTCTAGCGGCCCAGGACGCCGCCCTCTCACGGCGGTAGCGAGGGTTCGAATCCCTTCGGGGCTACGCCGCCCGCTCGGGCGCTCGAGAGCCCCCGGTCCACGACCGGGGGCTCTCGTCGTCTCCGGTGCCGAGTGGCCCGATGATCTTCACGGGGGATAGCGTCCTGTCGTGATCCGTACGAGCCGTCGACTGGCCGACGGCCGGGAGATCATCTACTTCGACTCCGATTCCGACTCCGACTCCGTCCCGCGCGACGCGGTCGACACCCGCGACCTGCCGGCGGTCGCCACCCGGTCGCAGCTGCGGTACGACGCGCTGCTGGGGGAGTGGGTCGCCATCGCATCCCACCGGCAGACGCGCACCTTCCTGCCGCCCGCCGACGAGTGCCCGCTCGACCCGTCCCGACCCGGCCGCCCGACCGAGATCCCGGAGAGCGACTACCAGGTCGTCGTCTTCGAGAACCGGTTCCCGTCGCTGGCCACCGGTGTCGACCGCGACGTCCCCGCCGGGGCGCCGGGCAACCCGATCGCCGAACTGCGTCCGGGCTTCGGCCGCTGCGAGGTCGTCTGCTTCACCGACCAGCACGACCGCGTCTTCGCCGACCTGGGAGCCGACCGGGCCCGCCTGGTCGTCGATGTGTGGGCCGACCGCACCGAGGCACTCGGGGCCATCGACGGCATCGAGTACGTCTTCCCGTTCGAGAACCACGGCGAGGAGATCGGGGTGACGCTGTCGCACCCCCACGGGCAGATCTACGGCTACCCGTACCTCCCGCCGCGGGCCGAGAAGCTGCTCGCCTCCGTGCGCCGGCACCGGGAGGCGGGTGGCGGCGACCTGTTCGCCGAGGTCGTGGCCGCCGAACGGTCGGGTCCGCGCGTGGTCACGGCCAACGAGCACTGGACGGCGTTCGTCCCGGCCGCCGCCCGCTGGCCGTACGAGGTGCAGCTGTTCCCCACGCGCCGGGTGCCCGACATCCCGGCACTCACCGACGCCGAGCGGGACGGCTTCGTCGAGGTCTACCTCGACGTGCTCGCGCGGTTCGCCCGCCGGTTCGAGGCCCCGATGCCCTACATCGCCGCCTGGAACCAGGCCCCGGTGCACGAGGGCCGCGACGACTGGTGGCTGCACCTGCAGTTGTTCTCGCTGCTCCGCGCCCCCGGGAAGATGAAGTACCTGGCCGGGTCGGAGTCGGGGATGGGCGCGTTCATCACCGACACGAACCCGGAGGACGTCGCCGAGCAGCTGCGCGCCGTGGTCGTCGGATGAGCGCCGAGGTCGAGCGGGCGCGCACGGGGTTCGCGCAGCGGTTCGGCACCGACCCCGAGGGCGTCTGGGCGGCGCCCGGCCGGGTCAACGTGATCGGCGAGCACACCGACTACAACGGCGGCTACGTGCTGCCGGTGGCCATGGAGCACACCACCCGCGCGGCGGTGGCGCGGCGCGAGGACGGGCGGGTCGCGTTCGCCTCGCTCCAGGGCGACGGCGAGGTCGTGGAGCTCGGCATCGAGGAGCTGGCGCCCGGCCGCCCCGACGGCTGGGCGGGGTATCCGGCCGGCGTGGTCTTCGGGCTCCGGGACCGGCTGCTGGGCGGGGTGAGTGTGCTCGTCGACACCGACGTGCCCGTCGGGGCGGGGCTCTCCTCGTCCGCCGCGCTGACCTGCTCGGTCGCGCTGGCTCTCCGCGATCTCGTCGGTCCCGACCTGCGCCCCCCCGACCTGGTGGAGCTCGCGCGCTCGGCGGAGAACGATTTCGTGGGAGCCCCGACCGGCATCCTCGACCAGTCCGCCTCGGTGCTCTGCACGGCCGGGCACGCGCTGTTCCTCGACACCCGTGACCTGGTCAGCGAGCAGATACCGCTCGACCTCGCCGCGGCCGGGCTGGCGTTGCTCGTCGTCGACTCGGGCGTCACCCACGACCACGCCGACGGCGGCTACGGCGACCGCCGGCAGGAGTGCGAGACGGCGGCGGAGCGGCTCGGGGTCCGGCTGCTGCGCGAGGTCGACGACGTCGCCGCCCTGGACGTCCTCGCCGACGCCGGTCCGCAGGGGAACGTCCTGCTGCGCCGGGCGCGGCACATCGTCACCGAGAACGCCCGGGTGCTGGAGGTGGTCGCCGCGCTGCAGGGGGATGCAGACCCCCGCGCGATCGGGCCGATCCTGACCGCCGGGCACGCATCGCTGCGGGACGACTTCGAGATCTCGGTTCCCCTGCTCGACGCCATCGTCGAGGCGGCGTTGTCGGCCGGTGCCCACGGCGCCCGCATGGTCGGCGGGGGGTTCGGGGGCAGCGCCATCGCGCTGGTCGACGCCGACGCGGTGGACACGGTCACCGCCGCGATCGCCGGGCGCTTCGCCCGCGACGGCGCGCGCGAGCCCCGCACGTTCGTGACCGTCCCCTCGACGGGCGCGCGGCGCCTGGCCTGACCCTCCTCCCGGAAGCGAGCGCAGCGTGAGTGATCTGAGACTGGACGCGAACGTCGTCGACTACGCCCTGGTCGTCGTCTACTTCGCCGTCGTCCTGCTGATCGGGTTCGCCGCGCGGCGCCGGGTCTCCGACAGCCTCGACTTCTTCCTGTCCGGCCGGTCCCTGCCCGCGTGGGTCACCGGTCTGGCGTTCATCTCGGCGAACCTCGGCGCGGTCGAGATCGTCGGCATGTCCGCCAACGGCGCGCAGTTCGGCATGGCGACGATGCACTACTTCTGGATCGGTGCCGTCCCGGCGATGCTCTTCCTGGGCGTCGTGATGATGCCCTTCTACTACGGGTCGAAGGTCCGCAGCGTCCCCGAGTTCATGCGGCGCCGGTTCGGCACGGGCGCGCACCTGGTCAACGCGATCAGCTTCGCGGTCGCGCAGGTGCTGATCGCCGGCATCAACCTCTATCTGCTGGCGCACATCGTCCAGCTGCTGCTGGGCTGGCCGCTCTGGGTCTCGCTGATCATCGCCGCGATCGTCGTCCTGAGTTACATCACGCTGGGCGGGCTGTCGGCGGCCATCTACAACGAGGTCCTGCAGTTCTTCGTCATCGTCGCCGCGCTCCTGCCGCTGATGCTCATCGGCCTGCACCGCGTGGGTGGCATCGGCGGCCTGATCGACAAGGTCACCCACGCCAATGGCGGAGGAGCCGACCAGCTCGCATCCTGGCCGGCCACCGACCTGACCGGTTTCTCCAGCCCCTTCTGGTCGGTGATCGGCATCGTGTTCGGGCTGGGTTTCGTGCTGTCGTTCGGCTACTGGACGACGAACTTCGTCGAGGTGCAGCGGGCCATGGCGACGAACTCGATCTCCGCCGCCCGCGCGACGCCGATCATCGGGTCGTTCCCCAAGATGTTCGTGCCGTTCATCGTGGTCATCCCGGGCCTCATCGCCACGGTGCTCGTGCCCGAGGTCACCAAGGCCAAGGCGGCCGGCGACAAGAACTTCGACTACAACAACTCGATCCTGTACCTGATGCGCGACGTGCTGCCCAACGGCCTGCTCGGCGTCGCGCTGGCGGGGCTGCTGGCCGCGTTCATGGCGGGCATGGCGGCCAACATCTCGGCCTTCAACACCGTCTTCAGCTACGACCTGTGGCAGACCTACGTCCGCAAGGACCGGCCCGACCACTACTACCTGAACGTCGGCCGGTTGGCGACCCTCGGGGCGACGATCATCGCGATCGGGACGGCGCTGATCGCGTCGGGCTACACCAACCTCATGAACTACCTGCAGACCCTGTTCGGCTTCTTCAACGCGCCGCTGTTCGCCACCTTCATCCTCGGCATGTTCTGGAAGCGCATGACCGCCACGGCCGGTTGGGCAGGCCTCGTCTCGGGCACGCTCGCCGCCGTCGGCGTCGCGATCCTGAGCGAGGACTCGCTCGGGGCCCTGTCCGTCGGCGCACTGCCGCTCCGCGGCCAGGGGGCGAGCTTCGTCGCGGCGGCAGCGGCGTTCGTCGTCGACATCGTCGTCAGCGTGGTCGTCAGCCAGGTGACCGCGCAGAAGCCGGTGAAGGAACTGGCCGGACTGGTCTACTCCGAGACGCCCAGGGAACAGCGCACCGACCCGGAGGCGGCCAGCCTGCCCTGGTACCGGTCGCCGACGAGGCTGGCCGGCATCTCGCTGGTGATGGTCATCGCTCTCAATGTCATCTTCCGATGAGTCAGGAGCCACCCCGATGAGCACCGCAGAGCACGGGTCCGGCGAGAAGCACGCCGCCGGCGCCTTCGACGTCCGCAACGTCATCGCCGCCCTGATCGGCTTCTACGGCGTCGTCCTCGTCGTGATGGGCCTGGTCGACAACGGCGCCGACGCCCTGAAGAAGACCGAGGGCTTCAACGCCAATCTCTGGGTCGGCCTCGCCATGATCGTCTTCGCGCTTGTGTTCGCGCTGTGGTCGCGCCTGCGCCCGATCGTGGTCGCGCCGCCGAAGGACGACGAGAAGCAGGACATCGTTCGCAGGAACCTCGAGCAGGGGGACTAACGCGCCGACCGGGAGATCGCGGCCGCCGCATCGAGGACGGCGCCGACGATCTCCGGGCTGGGCCGCCGGCCCAACCGCTCGACCGGGCCGGAGATGGACACGGCGCCCAGCACGCCACCGCTCGCGTCCCGTACCGGCGCCGACAGCGACGCCACGCCGGGCTCGCGCTCGGCGATGCTGTGCGCCCAGCCGCGCCGCCGGACCTCGAGCAGCGTCCGCGCGGTGAAGCTCGCCGCGGGCAGGAGGCGGGTGACCTCCTCGGCGGGGGTGAAGGCGAGCAGCGCGTGCGCCGCCGACCCCGCCGTCATCGGCAGCCGGGCGCCGACCGGCACGGTGTCGCGCAGCCCGCTGGTGCGCTCGGCCGCGGCGACGCACACCCGCGTGGCGCCGTCCCGCACGTAGAACTGGGCGCTCTCGCCGCTGGCGTCGCGCAGCGTCACCAGGTGCCGGCCGGCCAGGTCGGCGAGATCGGCGCCCTCCCGGCCCAGCTCGGTCAGCGCCGGCCCGGGGGCCCAGGAACCCTCCGCGGTGCGCCGGACCAGCCGGTGTCCCTCCAGCGCCACGGCCAGTCGGTGCGCCGTCGCCCGGGGCAGGCCGGTGCGGCTGACGAGCTCGGCGAGCGTCGCCGGCTCGTCGGCGACGGCGCGGAGAATGGCCACCGCTTTGTCCAAGACGGCGACGGGGTTAGGCTGTCCCACACAGCAATACTCGCATCTCACGTTGTGGGATACAAATGCGGGTGAGATGTCCGGTGAGGGGAAGAACAGTGGCGAAGACACTGGCGGAGAAGGTCTACGACGCCCACGTCGTGCGCAGCGTCGCGGGCGAGCCCGACCTGCTCTACATCGACCTGCACCTCGTGCACGAGGTCACGAGCCCGCAGGCGTTCGACGGCCTCCGGGCCGCGGGGCGGACGGTCCGCCGTCCGGACCTCACGATGGCGACCGAGGACCACAACGTCCCGACGCTGGACATCCTGGCCCCCATCGCCGACCCGGTCAGCCGCGCGCAGATCGAGGCGCTGCGGAAGAACGCGGCCGAGTTCGGCATCCGGCTCGCTCCCATGGGCGACCGCGACCAGGGCATCGTGCACGTGATCGGCCCGCAGCTGGGGCTGACGCAGCCGGGCATGACGATCGTCTGCGGTGACAGCCACACCTCCACCCACGGCGCGTTCGGCGCGCTGGCGTTCGGCATCGGCACCAGCGAGGTCGAGCACGTGCTGGCCACCCAGACGCTGCCGCAGTACCGCCCGAAGCAGATGGCCGTGAACGTCGACGGCGAGCTCCCGCCCGGCGTGAGCGCGAAGGACGTCATCCTCGCCGTCATCGCCCAGATCGGCACCGGTGGCGGCCAGGGGCACGTCATCGAGTACCGGGGCAGCGCCATCGAGAAGCTCTCGATGGAGGCCCGGATGACCATCTGCAACATGTCGATCGAGGCCGGCGCCAAGGCCGGGCTGATCGCCCCCGACCAGACCACCTTCGAGTTCCTGCGGGGCCGCCCGCACGCGCCCCAGGGTGCGGACTGGGATGCCGCCGTCGAGTACTGGACGACGCTGCGCACGGACGAGGGCGCCGTGTTCGACCGCGAGGTGCACATCGACGCCTCGTCGCTGACGCCGTTCGTCACCTGGGGCACCAACCCCGGGCAGGGGCTGCCGATCGACGGGAGCGTCCCCGACCCGGCCGACTTCGCGGACGAGGGCGAGCGCCGCGACGTCGAACAGGCGCTGGCCTACATGGGCCTGACCGCCGGCACCCCGCTGCGCGACATCAAGGTCGACACCGTCTTCCTCGGCTCCTGCACCAACGGCCGGATCGAGGACCTCCGGGTCGCCGCCGAGCTGCTGCGCGGCAAGCACGTCGACCCCGACACCCGCATGCTCGTCGTCCCCGGGTCCGTGGCGGTGAAGGCGCAGGCCGAGGCCGAGGGCCTCGACCGCGTGTTCATCGACGCGGGCGCGGAGTGGCGCGGCGCGGGCTGCTCCATGTGCCTGGGCATGAACCCCGATCAGCTCAAGCCCGGTGAGCGCTCCGCCTCGACCAGCAACCGCAACTTCCAGGGCCGCCAGGGCAAGGGCGGTCGCACCCACCTCGTGTCGCCGTCCGTGGCCGCCGCGACCGCTCTCACCGGGAAGCTGACCGCCCCGGCCGACCTGAAGGACACGGTGACCGTCTGATGGACGCCTTCACGACCCACACCGGCACCTGCGCCCCGCTGCGGCGCAGCAACGTCGACACCGACCAGATCATCCCGGCCGTGTACCTCAAGCGGATCACCCGCACCGGCTTCGCCGACGGGCTGTTCGAGGCCTGGCGCACCAACGAGCCCGACTTCGTGCTCAACCAGCCGCAGTACGCCGAGGCCTCCGTGCTGGTCGCCGGCCCCGACTTCGGCACCGGCTCCTCCCGGGAGCACGCCGTCTGGGCGCTGATGGACGGCGGCTTCCGGGTCGTCATCAGCTCGCGGTTCGCCGACATCTTCCGCAACAACTCGACCAAGGCCGGCCTGCTCACCGTGCTGCTGCCGCAGGCCGCCGTCGAGGCGCTCTGGGCGGCGGTGGAGGCCGACCCCACCACGCCGGTGACCGTCGACCTCAACGCCAAGGAAGTCTCGTACGAGCGACACCGCGAGGTCATCAGGCGACCGTTCGAGATCGACGACTACACCCGGTGGCGGCTGCTCGAAGGGCTGGACGACATCGGCCTGACCGAGCGCAACCTGCCCGACATCGAGGCCTTCGAGGCGACGCGTCCGTCGTTCCTCCCGAAGGCGCTGCCCGTCATCTGAAAGAGGACCCCCTCCTACCCACCCCTCGCACGCTCAGGGCGGTGCCCCTGGAGGGGGCCTTCAGAACTCGGGCTCGAGGTCGCGGTAGTAGTCCGCGGACAGCGACCCCGGCCGGCCGCCCAGAACCCAGACGCTGCCCTTCGCCGACGGCGGGTAGCTGCGGGTGGCTGCGAACTGGACCCCCAGGCGCATGAGCACCGACGGGATCGCGCCACCCTGGCTGCAGACCACGGTCACGCCCGGCTCGTCCCGCGGCTCGAGAAACCGCTCGACGACCGCCATGCCGGCGTCCGGATCATCGGCGAACTCCTCCTCGCCCACCTCGGGCAGGGGGAGCACCGGCAACCCCAGGCACGCGGCGAGGGGAGCGACGGTCTGCTCGCACCGCGTGCGGCGGGCGGAGTACACCGCGGTCGGGCCGAACAGCGGCAGCACCCGGGCCAGCCGCTGGGCCTGATGCCGACCCCGCGGGTCGAGCGGCCGCAGGTCGTCCGGACCGTCCCAGTCCGCGCGGTCGCCGGCCCGGCCGTGCCGGACGAGCACGAGCGTGGGCATGAGCGGGACGTCGGCGCGGGCGAGATCGGCGAGCACTGCCCGGTCGTGGTCGTGGGAGCACAGGGCGGCCGCCTCGGGCAGCGGGAGCCAGCGCAGCTCGTCGACCTCGTCGTCCGGGTCGAACGTGCCCCCCAGCGCCTGCATCACCCAGTAGTCGACCCGCTTGAGGCCCTCGAGCACGGGATAGGTCGTGCGGATGCTGCGCCGACCGGCGAGGACCTCGAGGCCGGTCTCCTCGTCGATCTCGCGGACGGCGGCGGTCAGCCCGTGCTCACCGGCGTCGAGCTTGCCCTTCGGCAGCGACCAGTCGTCGTACCGGGGCCGGTGGACCACGACGGCCTCCAGCGTTCCACCGGCCGTCCGCCGCCAGACCGCACCGCCGGCCGCGGCGACGACCCGGCCCTCAGCCGGCGAGCTCACCGACCCGCTCCAGCTGCGCGGCCTGGAAGTCCTCGCCGTCGAAGTGGGTCCACGACCCGTCGCTGCCCAGCTCCCAGCAGCGGATGTCGTCGGCCAGCGCCGCCTCGAAGATCCGGCCCATCTCCGCGCGTGCGTGCTCGTCGCAGACGCGCAGCAGCACCTCGACACGTCGATCGAGGTTGCGGTGCATCAGGTCGGCGCTGCCCAGCCACCACTCCGGGTCGCCGCCGTTCGCGAAGGACATGACGCGCGAGTGCTCCAGGAACCGGCCCACGATCGAGCGCACCCGGATGTTCTCCGACAGCCCGGGGACCCCGGGACGCAGCGCGCAGATGCCGCGGATCAGCAGGTCGACCGGGACGCCGGCGGTGGACGCCTCGTAGAGCGCGTCGGAGATCCGCTCGTCGACCAGGCTGTTCAGCTTGAACCGGATGCCCGACGGCCGGCCCTCGGCGGCGTGCCGCGCCTCGCGCCGGATCTTCTCGATCAGCCCGCTGCGGATGCCGTGCGGGGCGACCATCAGGGTGCGGTAGTTGGTCTGCCGCGAGTAGCCGGTGAGGACGTTGAACAGGTCGGTGAGGTCGGCACCCACCCGCGGGTCGGCGGTGAGGACGCCGAGGTCCTCGTAGATCCGGGCGGTCTTCGGGTTGTAGTTGCCGGTGCCGATGTGGCAGTACCGCCGCAGGACGCCGTGCTCCCGCCGGACGACGAGCGCGGTCTTGCAGTGGGTCTTCAGCCCCACCAGCCCGTACACGACGTGGCAGCCCGCCCGCTCCAGCGATCGGGCCCAGCTGATGTTGGCCTCCTCGTCGAAGCGCGCCTTGATCTCCACCAGGACGACGACCTGCTTGCCGGCCTCGGCGGCCTCGATGAGCGCGTTGACGATGGGCGAGTCGCCGGAGGTGCGGTACAGGGTCTGCTTGATGGCCAGCACGTTCGGATCGGAGGCCGCCTGCTCGATGAACCGCTGCACGCTGGTCGCGAACGAGTGGTACGGGTGGTGCAGCAGGACGTCTCCCTCGCGCAGCGTGGCGAACACGCTCTTGGGCGTCTCGCCGTCGGACAACCGGGGATGGGTGGCCGGCACGAACGGCTCGTCCTTGAGCTCCGGGCGGTCGAGGTCGTAGAACGCCATCAGGGCGCCCAGGTCGAGCAGGCCCGGCACCTGCAGGACGTCCTGCGGCTTCATCTCCATCTCGCTGAGCAGGACGTCGAGGATCTGCGGGTCCATCGTCTCGGTGACCTCGAGCCGGACGGCGCGTCCGAACCGCCGGCGGGCGAGCTCGCGCTCCAGGGCCTGGAGGAGATCCTCGTCGCGGTCCTCCTCCACCTCGAGATCGGCGTTGCGGGTGACCCGGAACAGGTGGTGGGAGACGACCTCGAGGCCCGGGAACAGCTGCGGCAGGTGCGCGGCGATGAGGTCCTCGAGGGGGAGGAACGCCGCCGACTCGTCCGCCGGCCCGACGCGGACGAACCGCGGCACGTTGTTGGGCACCTTGACCCGCGCGAAGTGGGCGACGCCGCTGTCGGGGTCGCGGACGCTGACGGCGAGGTTCAGCGACAGCCCGCTGATGTAGGGGAACGGGTGCGCGGGGTCGACCGCCAGCGGGGTGAGCACCGGGAAGACCTGGTCGCGGAAGTACTCGCGCTGCCGGCGGGCGTCGTCGTCGGCCAGGTCCGCCCAGTGCACGATCCGGATGCCGGCCTCCTCCAGTCGCGGGCTGACGTCCTTGATGAAGACGTCGGCGTGCCGCTGGACGAGGTCCTGCGTGCGCTGCGTGACCAGCTCCAGCTGCTCACGGATGGTGAGGCCGTCGGGCGACCGGACGCTGAGGCCCGTGGTCTGACGGCGCTTCAAGCCGGCGATGCGCACCATGTAGAACTCGTCGAGGTTGCTCGCGAAGATCGCCAGGAACTTGACCCGTTCCAGCAGCGGCAGGGTGTCGTCCTCGGCGAGCTCGAGGACCCGCGCGTTGAAGTCGAGCCAGGACAGCTCGCGGTTCAGGAACCGGTCGGCGGGCAGCCGGGTCGGGCTCTCGGGGGGCACCCGCTCATCGTGCCCCACCCAGGTGAACGGCGAACGCCGTCGTGCGTGGTCCCGCACCGAGCGCCAGGGCGTCCCGGAGGTCGGCCTCGGTGTCCACGTCGCGCACCAACCCCGGCCAGTGTCCGGACAGGGGCACGGCGCCGCTCGCCCGGTGGGCCTGCGCCGAGCCCGGCCCGAACGACGGGCGCAGCGGCGCGGCGAGGGCGGTGAGCAGGGTCGTGCCGGTGCCGTGGGCGTCGGCGACGAACCCGCGCGGAACGGCGGACGCGGCGGCCAGGGCGGCCGCCAACTCCTCGGGGCGCAGTGCCGGCAGGTCGGAGGAGAGCGCCGCGACCGCGGCGTGCCGGGCGACGGATGCGCCGTGGTCGAGGGCGGCGTTGAGCCCGGCGTCCGGCTCGTCGGCGACCGCGCGCGCCCCGAGTCCGCGCACGAGGTCGGCCGCCGCCGGGTCGTCGGTCACCACGACCACCTCGCCGACGACCTCGCTGCCGAGGGCCGCGGTCACCGTGTCGGCGAGCAGGGCGAGCACCAGGTCGTCGTGGCCGTGACCCAGCGGCGCGGTGACGGGACGCAGCCGCGTCTTCGCCACGGCCAGCCGCTTCGCGGGGACGACGACCGACCAGCTGGGCACGGACCCATGTGAGCATGGCGCGACCCCCCGGTGCGCGGCGGGGCGGCGACGGAGGTCGATCATGGGCATGATCACACGCGCACGAGCAGACACCGCGTCGAGGGGAAGGGGGCCCGTGGCCGAGGAGACGTCCGATCGCCGTCCGATGAAATGGCGAACGCGGGGCGTGCCGCCGTTCGGGATGTGCGTCGCGATCGTGCTGGTCTATCCCTTCGCCTCGCTGATGTTCCGGCTGCGGTACCGGCACGCCGAGCGGCTGCCGCCCCGCGGCCCGGTGCTGGTCGTCGCCAACCACGTGTCGATCTTCGATCCGATCGCGTGCGCGCGGCTGGTGTTCGACAGCGGGCGGATGCCGCACTTCCTCGCCAAGGAGTCGGTGTTCAAGGGCGTGCTCCGTCCGCTGCTCAAGAGCGCCGGGCAGATCCCGGTCGCCCGGTTCTCCGCCGACGCGCACGCGGCGCTCGACGCGGCCCGGGCCGACCTGGCGGCGGGGAACGTCATCGTGATCTACCCCGAGGGCTCGGTCACCCGCGATCCGGACTGGTGGCCGATGCAGGCGCGCACCGGGGTGGCCCGCCTCGCCCTGACCACCGACGCCGTCGTCGTCCCGGTCGCCCAGTGGGGACCGCAGGCGGTGCACGACTACCACCGCAAGAAGTTCCACCTGCGCCTGCGCGCACCTGCCGACTACCTGGTCGGGGAGCCGATCGACCTCTCCGCCGCGCGGGCACAGCTTCGCGACGGCGCTCCGCTGTCGGCCCAGATGCTGAGGGAGACGACCGACCTGATCATGACCCGGGTGCGCGACCAGCTGGCCGAGCTGCGCCACGAGCCCGCCCCGTCGACCTTCCACCCCCGTCCGCGGCGCGAGCTGCCCGGCGACGTCCCCGGAACTGCTGCGTGACGCGGGCCGCGGTGCTCGGAGCCGGTTCCTGGGGGACGACCTTCGCGAAGGTGCTCGCCGATGCCGGCTGCGACGTCATGCTGCACGCGCGGCGTCCGGAGCTGGCTGCGGCGATCACCGAGCAGCGCCAGAATCCGGACTACCTGCCCGGTGTGCGACTGCCCTCGGCGGTGTGCGCGACCGCCGACCCGGCGGAGGCCCTGCGGGACGCAGGCATCGTCGTCCTCGCCGTCCCGTCGCAGTCGCTGCGGGGCAACCTCGAGGAGTGGGCGGACCTCCTGCCCCCGGACGCCACGCTGCTCTCGCTCATGAAGGGCATCGAGCTGGGGACGACGAAGCGGATGAGCGAGGTCATCGCCGAGGTGACCGGTGCCGCCCCCGAGCGGGTCGCCGTCCTCTCCGGGCCGAACCTCGCCCGGGAGATCGCCGAGGAGCAGCCGGCCGCCACGGTGATCGCGTGCACGGACGCCGACCGGGCGACGACCCTGCAGGCGGCCTGCCACACGCCCTACTTCCGGCCGTACACCAATCCCGACATGGTCGGCTGCGAACTGGGCGGGGCGGTGAAGAACATCATCGCGCTGGCCGTGGGGATGGCCGAGGGCCTGGGCTTCGGCGACAACACCCGGGCGTCGCTGATCACTCGCGGCCTGGCCGAGACCGCCCGCCTCGGCCTCGTGCTGGGGGCGGAGCTGACGACGTTCGCCGGGCTCGCCGGGCTGGGTGACCTCGTGGCCACCTGCAGCTCGCCGCTGTCGCGGAACCGGACCTTCGGGGAGAAGCTCGGCCGGGGGATGTCGGTCGAGGAGGTGCAGGAGAGCACGCGGCAGACCGCGGAGGGCGTGAAGAGCTGCCGGTCGGTGCTCGACCTCGCGCGCGCCCGGGGCGTCGACGTGCCGATCACCGAGGCCGTCGTCCGCGTCTGCCACGAGGGCGAGTCGCCGGCGCAGATGGTGAAGGAGATCATGTCGCGCGAGGCGAAGCCGGAGTGACGCCGTCCACCTGGGGCGACGGCACGCGCTCCGTCCGGGGCGGCGAGGGCGAGCCCGTCCCGGGTGCGCCCCTGCGGCCCTCTCCGGTGTTCGCGGCGCCGTTCCACCTCGGCGACCGGCCGCCGCGCGCCGGGGGACTGGACGCCTACGCGCGCACCGAGCACCCGACCCTGCGCGAGTTCGAGGCGGCCGTGGGTGCGCTCGACGGCGGCCGGTGCCTGTCCTTCGCCACGGGGATGGCCGCGATCAGCGCGGCGGTGTTCACGTGCGTGCGCGCCGGAGACCGGGTCGTCCTGCCGTCGGACGGTTACTACGCGACCCGCCTGCTGGCCCGCGACGAGCTGACGCGCTTCGGGGTCTCCGTCGACTACGTCGCCACGCCGGAGATCGAGTCGGTGGCCGCGCGCGGGGGGCTGGCCGGCGTCCGGCTGGTGCTGCTCGAGACGCCGAGCAATCCCGAGCTGGACGTCTGCGACATCGCGGCGGTGGCGGCGGCGGCGCACCAGGCGCGGGCGGTGGTGGCGGTCGACAACACCACCGCGACGCCACTGGGTCAGCGCCCGCTGGAGCTGGGCGCCGACCTGACGATCGGGAGCGACACCAAGGCGCTCACCGGGCACAGCGACCTGCTGCTGGGCCACGTCAGCACGACCGACGACGACCTGTTCGACCGCCTGCAGCGCTGGCGGAACCTCACCGGGAACACGCCGGGCCCCTTCGAGGCGTGGCTCGGGCACCGCTCGATGAGCACGCTGGACCTGCGGCTGGCCCGTCAGGCGGCCACCGCGGCGGCGGTGGCCGACCTCCTGGCCGGCTCCCCGGCGGTGACCGGCGTCCGGTGGCCGTGGCGCGCGGGTGACCCCTCGTTCGCCCTCGCGGCCCGGCAGATGCTGCGGCCGAACGGGATCGTCTCCGCCGTCCTGGCCGACGAGGCCGCCGTGGCGACGCTGATCTCCCGCACGCAGCTGTGGACCGCCGCCACCAGCTTCGGCGGGGTGCACAGCACGATCGACCGGCGGGCCCAGTGGGGCGGGGACGCCGTGGCCCCGGGCTTCGTGCGGCTGTCGTGCGGCATCGAGGACACCGCGGACCTGGTCCAGGACCTCTCAGTCGCCCTGGCTGCCCTCGACTGATCGCGCGACGCGCCGGGCACCGGCGCCGCGTGCCGTCAGCCAGATGCTGAGGCCCCAGTAGTAGGCCATGTAGCCGAGCGAGACGGCCACCACCCACGGGTTCGGGTGGGGCAGCTGGACGACGAGCACCGCGTACGTGACCAGCCAGACGACGGTGAGCGTGAGCGTGAGCCCTCGCAGGGAGCGCATCCGGGACGGATAGAGGTAGCGGATCGGCACGAAGACGAGCACCGCGAACACGACCAGCAGGGCGGCGGTCACGAGCTCGCCGAGGTCGAGCACGATCACGTAGAACGCGAGGACGTTCCAGTAGCTCGGCCAGCCCAGGAAGAAGTGGTCGGCGGTCTTCGCGTCGACCCTGCAGAACTGGTAGCAGGACGCGAGCAGGGGCAGTGCCGCCACCACCCAGCCGAGGGGGCCCCGGGGCAGGTAGCCGGTCGCCCACAGCAGCACGAGCGGCGCGAAGACGTAGGTCAGGTAGTCGACGATGTTGTCGAGCAGGGCGCCGTCGAACCAGGGGATCGTCTCCTTGACCCGGAAGCGCCGCGCGAGCATGCCGTCGGTGCCGTCGATGAAGAGCGTCGCCAGGCCCAGCCACAGCGCGGCCTCGACGTCGCCGTCGATGGCGGCCAGGACGATGAGCAGGCCGAGGACCGAGCCACTGGCCGTGTACAGGTGGACCGCGGCACCGGCCAGGCGGAAGCCGAGGGAGAACGCGGGATCGGCCCCGGGGACGGCGTCGACGGCCGCGTTCTCGCGCACTCCGAGAGGTTGCCACACCACCTCCACTAGGGTCGCGGTGATGAGCTGGAACGGGGCCCTGCATGGGTGAGAAGCTGCGCGTCGCGGTCGTCTTCGGCGGCCGCAGCGCTGAGCACGCCATCTCCTGCGTGTCGGCGGGCAGCGTGATGGCTGCGCTCGATCCCGACCGCTACGAGGTGGTTCCGGTCGGGATCACGCGCGAGGGCGGGTGGGTGCTGGCCGATCCGGACCAGCGCCTGGCCATCACCGACGGTCACCTGCCCGAGGTCAGCGGCGGGACGGCGGTGTCGCTGGTCGGCGATCCGGCCGGGCGCGGGCTCGCCGTCCTGGAGCCGGCCGCCGCCATCGGCACGGCGCTGACCGAGGTCGACGTCGTCTTCCCCGTGCTGCACGGCGCGTACGGCGAGGACGGCACGATCCAGGGGCTCCTGGAGATGTCCGGGCTGCCGTACGTCGGCTCCGGGGTGTTCGCGAGCGCGGCGTCGATGGACAAGGAGTTCACCAAGAAGCTCCTCGCGGCGGCCGGGCTGCCGCAGGGCGACCACGTGGTTCTCCGGGACGCCACCGGCGCGGTGTGCGCCGACCCCGCCGTCCTCGACGAGGCGGCGCGGGAGCGGTTGGGTCTGCCGGTCTTCGTGAAGCCGTCCCGGGCGGGGTCGAGCATCGGCATCACCAAGGTCACCGACTGGGCGCAGTTCCCGGAGGCGGTGGCAGCAGCGGCAGCGGTCGACCCGAAGGTCATCGTCGAGGCGTCGCTGCCCGGCCGCGAGATCGAGTGCGGTGTCCTGGCCGATCCCGGCACCGGCCTGCCCGAGGCGAGTCTGCCTGCGGAGATCCGGCTGCGGGCCGGGGTCGACTGGTACGACTTCGCGGCCAAGTACCTCGACGACTCGGTCGACCTCGACGTGCCGGCCGACCTCACGCCGGCGCAGACCGCGGCGGTGCAGGACGCCTCCCGCCGGGCGTTCCTCGCCATGGACTGCCGGGGGCTCGCGCGGGTCGACTTCTTCCTGGGTACGGCGCCCGACGGCAGCGACACCCTGGTGATCAACGAGGTGAACACGATGCCGGGCTTCACGCCGATCTCGATGTTCCCTCGCATGTGGGCGGCCAGCGGCGTTCCCTACCCCGAACTCGTCGACCGGCTGATCGCCACCGCGCTGGCGGCCGGCTCGCGGCCGGTTCGGTGATCGGCGGGCGGCCGAGCCTCCGGGACGCCGTCCTGCTCGCCGTGCTCACCTGCCTGCCCACGGCGGCCGGCTGCGCGCGCACCATGGAAGGGGCGCCGACCCCGGCCGCCGCCGTCCCGACCCCGGAATCGGTCGACGAGCTGAGCGACCTCGTCGTGACGCAGGTGCCCTCCGGTCTGCCGCGGCTGCCCGACGAGGAGCTGCAGCCGCCGGCCGGACCCAAGTCGATGGACGACATCGCCGACTACTCCGACGATCCGCGGCGCGAGCGCGACGTGCTGGAGCGGTACGGCTACCGCTACGGGTGGGAACGGTTCTGGGGGACGGGGTCGGGACCCATGACCGGCGTCTTCGTCGACCAGTTCGGCGCGCGGGCGGGGGCCGGGTCCTACGCCCGGGACCTCGCCCGGAACGACGCCGAGAAGTACGGCGCCGTCGTCCACGAGAACCCGCCGGACCTACCGGGTGGCTGCCGGATGCTCACCGTCGACGACGCGGACGCCCAGGCGTCGCTGGGCGGGCCCGCGGCCCTGGCCTGGTGCGGGCACGGCGCGTTCAGCGTCTCGGTGACCTCCGTCGCGGAGTCGCTGGGGGCCGCGGAGAAGGAGGTCCGCGCCGTCGTCCGGGCGCAGCTGGACCGCCTGCCGCCGTGAGTCACCGGCCGGGCTGCGGATCCCGATAGGGGAGGGCCTGGGCGATCTGCGGCGTCAGGGCGGTGACCGGGGCGCTGTCGACCGACGACGGCAGCGAGATCTGCACGTAGACCGGACGGTCGACCGTCGTCCACACGGTCGTGTCGGGGGCGTCGGTGTCGACGTAGAACTGGACGCCGTTGATCTGGATGGCCGGGGCGCCGACGACGTAGCCGGCGGGGCGGTCGACCCCGCAGACCAGGACCACCGGTGGATCGCCCCAGGCGTAGGCGAACGGCGTGTCCGACTTCACCCGCCGGGACTGCTGACCGGACAGCTCCAGCGGCAGCGTCTTCATCAGGGCCGGACACGAGGCCTCGGCCTCGGGGGTGACCGGCGGGACCTCCACCGGCAGGACCGGGAGGTCCTCCCGTGCGGTCGCCGTGGCGCCCGAGACGTCGGCGGGCGCGTCGTCGGAGCCGCCCAGCACGTTCACCAGCACGACCAGCGCGACGACCACCGGCACGAGGATCGCGGTCGCGATGAGCGCGACCCGGCGCAGCGGGTCGCGGGGGCGGCTCTCCTCGCTCAGGGCTGACTCAGATGTTGACGACGGGGCACGTCAGCGTGCGGGTGATGCCGTCGACCGACTGGACGCGGGCGACGACCAGGCGGCCGAGCTCGTCGACGCTCTCGGCCTGGGCGCGGACGATCACGTCGTAGGGACCCGTGACGTCCTCGGCCTTCGTCACGCCGTCGATCTCGGCGATGGTGGTGGCGACCTGGGCGGCCTTGCCGACCTCGGTCTGGATGAGGATGTAGGCGTGGACCACGGGAGACCTTTCCTCGGGCAGTGCGGCCGTCCTGCCGGGTGGCGGACAGATCGGCAACCTACCGCAGCGGCAGGATGGGACAGGTGACTCGCCCCCGCCCCCTCGTTCCCCGCGGTGATCCGGCCGACAGCGTCCGCGTCGTCGGAGAGTTCGGCGTGATCACCCGGGTGCTCGCCCAGGCCGGCTCGGCGCGGGCCGCGCTCGTGGGCCCCGGCGACGACGGTGCGGTGCTGCAGACGTCCGACGGCCGGGTCGTCGCGAGCACCGACGTCCTCGTCGAGGGCAGGCACTTCCGGCGCGACTGGTCGTCGGCGGAGGACATCGGGCACAAGGCCGCCGCGGCGAACCTGGCCGACATCGCCGCCATGGGTGGGACCGCGACCGCGCTGCTCGTCGGCCTGGCCTGCCCGTCGAGCACCCCGACGTCGTGGCTGGAGGGAGTGGCCGCGGGGCTGGCCGCGGAGTGTGGCCCGCTCGGCGCCGCCGTCGTCGGTGGGGACCTGGTCGCGTCGGCCCCGGACAGCGAGGCGGTGGTGCTCTCGGTGACCGCGCTGGGTGATCTCGGCGGCCGGGCGCCGGTGCTGCGCTCGGGGGCGCGCCCCGGGGACGTGGTGGCGCTCGCGGGCCGGCTCGGCTGGGCGGCGTGCGGCCTCGCCGTTCTGCGCCGGGGCTTCTCGAGCCCGATCGCGGCCGTGGCGGCGCACCGCCGTCCGGCGCCGCCGTACGCCGCCGGGCCGGCCGCGGCGGAGGCCGGGGCGTCGGCGATGTGCGACGTGAGCGACGGCCTGCTGGCCGACGTCGGCCACCTCGCCGCCGACAGCCGGGTCACCGTCGACCTGGACGGCGGAGCTCTCCAGCGGGTGTGCCTCGAGCCGCCGGGCGCCTTGCAGCAGGTGGGCGCGGCGCTCGGGGTCGACCCGATGTCGTGGGTGCTCACCGGCGGGGAGGATCACGCCCTGGTCGCGACCTTCCCCGCACGCACCCCGCTCCCCGAGGGCTGGTCGGCGATCGGGACGGTGCGCACCGGCCCGCGGCGCGCGGGTGTGTTCGTCGACGGCCGCCCCGCTGCGGACGCCGTCCAGGCGGTGGGCGCGGAAGGACCCGGGCATGTCCACTTCGGCTGAACGACTGCGCGACGGGACCGCGGTCACCCTGCGCCCCCTGCCCTACGACCACCCGGTGGCGCACGACCTGGTGGAGCAGGTGCAGGAGGAGTACGTGCGTCGCTACGGCGGGCGGGACGCGGCCGTCGTCGATGCCGCCGAGTTCCTGCCGCCGCTCGGCATCTTCCTGGTGGCGGAGATCGACGGCGAGCCGGCCGGATGCGGGGCGTGGCGTGTCCAGTCGCCCGGCGTCGCGGAGATCAAGCGGGTGTACGTCGTGCCCCGGTTCCGCCGCCGCGGGCTCGCGCAGGTGGTCGTCGCGGCGCTGGAGGACGGCGCCGCCCGGGCCGGGCATGCCTCTGTCGTGCTGAACACCGGCCAGGAGCAGCCGGAGGCCGTGGCTCTGTACACCGACCTCGGTTACGGCCCGATCGAGGGATACGGCATCTACGCCTGCTCGCCAGGGGCGGTGTTCCTGGGGAAGGATCTCGCCCCCGGGACGGAGACGGAGGGGTCGACATGGGCGTCGTGACCGTGTCGGCGGCGTACGGGGCCGCGGGCGCCGAGGTGTCGCGGGCCGTGGCCGAGCGGCTGGGCATGCCGTTCCACGACCGCGCGATCGCGGCGCAGGTGGCCGTCCGGTTGGGAGTGCCGGTGTCGGAGGCCGAGGCGAACGACGAGACCGTCGTCCGCGGGCTCTGGCGGCTGGTCGCCTCGCTGGGGACGATGCCCGACCCGGTCGGCGGGGTGCTGCCGACGTCGAACCTGCCCGACGCCCGTGCCTACCGGGAGCAGACCGAGCGCGTGCTGGCGGAGATCGCCGACGGCGCCGGGGGAGTCGTGCTCGGCCGAGCGGGCGCACTCGTGCTGAAGGAACGGCCGGACGCGCTGCACGTGCGTTTGGACGGCCCGCGCGACCGGCGCCTGGACGCGGCGGTCGGGCGGTCGGGCCGGTCCTCGGACGAGGTCCGCCGCGAGATGGAGGCCAACGACCGCACCCGGGAGGCCTACGTGCGGCATTTCTACCGGTGCGACCCGGCGGACGCGCAGCACTACCACCTGGTGATCGACACGACGGCGGTGCCGCTGGAGACGGTGGTGGAGCTCATCGTGACGGCGGCGCGTGGTCGAGGCCTGACCGGAGTCTGACGTCCTCCGGAGTTTCGGGGAGGTCTGTCGTCCGCCGTCGACGACGGTCTCCACGGGTCGGCTCGGCATGCCGGGGGGATGCTCGGACTGCGGTCCGCCGTTCCCGGTGACCCGTCCGAGCGTCGAACGCGGGCGGCGGGAGTCGGAGGCGTGGGTGCGGTGCTGCGGGTCCACACGGTGCGCACGCGAAGAACCCCGGAGGTCGAGGACCTCCGGGGTTCACCCGGGACCACCGGGACGCGCCGACCCTCAGGTCAGGCGCGCACGACCTTGCCGGCGCGGATGCACGAGGTGCACGCGTTGATCCGGCGACGGTTGCCGGGGGCGATGAGCGCCCGCACGGACTGGATGTTCGGGTTCCAACGGCGCGGCGTGCGGCGGTGCGAGTGCGACACCGACATACCGAAACCGGGCCCCTTGCCACACACATCGCACACGGCAGCCACGGTTGATCACTCCCAGAGAATCGTTCACAGACAGCGGGGCAAGGCAGCACCCGCAACAAGACCGTCGACAAGTCTAACCGCTCCCGGGGGCGGACGTCGCCGCACCCCCCTGTCCGGCCCGGGAACCGCTCGCCGGACCGATCCTGTCAGACCGTCTGGGTACCCTCCGCCCGTGCTGCAGGCGCTGGACGATGCCGCGGTCGGTGCGTGGTACCGGGCCGCGGTCGACGCCCTGTCCACGTCCCGGACCCGGCTCGACGACCTCAACGTGTTCCCGGTTCCCGACGGCGACACCGGCACCAACCTGCTGCTCACCGCGCAGGCCGCGGTCGCCGCCCTCGACGTCCAGGGTCCGCGCACCACCGAGTCGGCCTGGTCGGTCCTCGCCCGCGGCGCGGTTCTGGGGGCCAAGGGCAACTCGGGCACGATCCTGGCGCAGCTCCTCCGCGGCCTCGCCGACCAGCTCGCCGGCCAGCCGCCGGCCGACGGAGCCGCCCTCGCGACCGCGCTGCAGAAGGCCGCCGACACGGCGTACACCGCGGTGGCCGACCCCGAGGAGGGCACCTTCCTCACCGTCGCGCGGGCGAGCGCGGAGGCCGCCGTGGCCGCGGTCGACGCGGGAGCTGCCGATCTCGCCGACGTCGTCCGGGCGGCTGCCGACGGCGCTCGCGCCGCGCTCGAGCACACCCCCGACCAGTTGCAGGCGCTGCGCGACGCCGGTGTGGTCGACGCCGGAGGCGCCGGCCTCTGTCTCGTCCTCGACGCGCTCGTCACCACGGTGACCGGCGTCGAACCGGCCCGCGCCCCCTTGGCCAGGCGTGACCACGGGCACCGCCACTCCGGCGAGCACCTGCCGCACCAGCCCCCGGCCGGTCCGGGCAGTGAGGTCCAGTACCTCCTCGCCGACAGCGATGAAGGCGCGATCGAGCGGCTGCACCACCGCCTCGCCGAGCTCGGCGACAGCCTCGTCGTCGTCGGCGTCGACACCCCTGAGGGCCGGGAGTGGAACGTCCACGTGCACGTGGCGGACGTCGGAGCCGCGATCGAGGCGGGCATCGAGGCCGGGCGCCCCTACCGCATCTCGGTCACCCCGCTGGCTCCGGTGCTCCCGTCGGCGCCCGTGCCCGGTGCCCGCGCCGTGATCGCCATCGCCGGCAGCGACGGCCTCGCCGCCCTCTTCCTGGGCGAGGGCGCCCGGGTCGTCCGCAGCGGTCCCGACGGCGTCAGCGAGGACGAGATCTTCGACGAGGTGATCGCCTCCGCCGCCGTCGAGGTCGTCGTCCTGCCGAACGACGTGTCACTCTCGGCGGTTGCCGCCCGCGCCGCCGCCCGTGCCCGCGAGCTCGGCCGCGACGTCGGAGTCCTCCCCACCCGGTCGCCGGTGCAGGGCCTGGCCGCCCTCGCGGTCGCCGACCGCGCGCGGCGTTTCGGCGACGACCTGATCGCCATGGCGGAGGCTGCCGCGGCGACCCGCTGGGCCGAGGTCACGATCGCCGAGCAGGAGGCCCTCACGATGGCCGGAACCTGTCGCCCCGGCGACGTCCTCGGATCCGCCGAGGGCGACGTCCTGCTCATCGGCGACGACCTCGCCGCCGTCTCGTGCGAGCTCCTCGACCGGTTGCTCTCGGCGGGTGGGGAGATGGCCACGCTCGTCATCGGTCGCGACGAGGCTCTGGGCGATCAGGTCTGCCGCCACCTGGCCACCGCGCACCCGACGATCGAGGTGACCCGGTACGGCGGCGGCGCCGACGGCATCCTGCTGCAGGTCGGTGTCGAGTGAGCGTCACCCTCGAGACGCCGCTGTCCCGCGTGCTCGGTCCCAGGACGGCCAAGGGCATGGCCGAGCAGCTCAACCTGCACACGGTCCGCCACCTGCTCCGGCACTACCCCCGCCGCTACGCCCGCCGCGGTGAGCAGACCGATCTGGCCGACGTCCAGGTCGGCGACCGCGTGACCGTCCTGGCCCAGGTGCGTTCGGTGAACACCCGCCCGATGAAGAACCGCCGGGGCACGCTCACCGAGGTCGTGGTCGGCGACGGCAGCGGCCGCATGAAGCTCGTCTTCTTCAACCACCGGCACGCCCAGTTGCGGCCCGACGCGTGGGGCATGTTCGCCGGCACGGTCGGGGAGTACCGCGGAGAGAAGCAGTTCGCGCACCCCGACATGCACCTGCTCGACGGGGCCGACGACGACACCGACTGGGCCCGCGCGCTCGTGCCGATCTACCCGGCCAGCAAGGACGTCTCGAGCTGGGTGATCCAGAAGTCGGTGAAACTGCTCCTCGGCGCCGGCGGCGGCTTCGCCGACCTGGTGGAGGACCCGCTGCCCGAGCAGATCCGCGCGCGTCACGGCCTGCTGTCGCTGCCGGCCGCACTGCTCGACATCCACCGGCCCACCACGTACGAGGACGTCGAACGCGCGACCGACCGGCTGAAGTGGGACGAGGCGTTGATCCTCCAGCTCACCCTCGCCGCCCGGCGGCGGGCGGCGGCCCTGGAGCCCGGCATCGCCCGGCCACGGGTCGCCGGAGGGCTGCTCGACGCCGTCGACGCGGCGCTGCCCTTCGAGCTCACCGACGGCCAGCGCGAGGTCGGGGACGTGCTCGCGGCCGAGCTCGACCGCGAGCAACCCATGCACCGTCTCCTCCAGGGTGAGGTCGGCTCGGGGAAGACGGTCGTCGCCCTGCGTGCCATGGCGCAGGTCGTCGACGCCGGGGGACAGGCCGCCCTGCTCGCGCCGACCGAGGTCCTCGCGGCCCAGCATGCCCGCGGCATCCGCCAGCTCCTCGGCCCGCTCGGTCGCGCCGGCGAGCTCGACGGCGACCCGTCCGGCACCCGCGTGACGCTGCTGACCGGCTCGCTGAAGGCAGCCGCGAGGCGCGAGGCCCGGGCGGCCGTCGCCGACGGCCGCGCAGGCATCGTGATCGGCACGCACGCGCTGCTGCAGGAGAGCGTCGACTTCGCCGACCTCGGTCTCGTCGTCGTCGACGAGCAGCACCGCTTCGGCGTCGAGCAGCGCGACGCCCTGCGCGCCAAGGGCAACCGGCCTCCGCACGTGCTGGTCATGACGGCCACGCCGATCCCGCGCACCGTGGCCATGACCGTCTACGGCGACCTGGAGACCTCCACCCTGCGCCAGCTCCCCAGCGGGCGCGGTGGCGTCTCCAGCTCCGTCGTCCCCCAGGTGGAGAAGCCTGCCTGGATCGACCGCGCGTGGCAGCGGGTCCGGGAGGAGGTCGCGGCCGGGCGCCAGGCGTACGTCGTCTGTCCTCGCATCGGCGACCAGGACGGTCCGGACGACGAGCCCGAGGACGCCGACGGCGCCCCGCCGGGGAACGACGACCGCAAGCCCCCGGTCGCCGTGCTCGACGTCGCGGAGCTGCTCCGCCACGGTCCGCTCGCGGGGCTGCGGCTCGACGTGCTGCACGGCCGGCTCGGCGCCGAGGACAAGGAGGCCCGCATGCGGGCCTTCGCGGCCGGGGAGATCGACGTGCTGGTCGCCACGACGGTGGTCGAGGTCGGGGTGGACGTCCCCAACGCAACCGTCATGGTCGTCATGGACGCCGATCGCTTCGGCGTCAGCCAGCTGCACCAGCTGCGTGGCCGCGTCGCCCGCGGCAAGCACGCAGGCCTCTGCCTCCTCGTCACCGACGTCCCGATGCAGTCGAGCACCGGGCAGCGGTTGGCCGCGGTGGCGGCGACCTCCGACGGCTTCGAGCTGGCCCGACTCGACCTCGAGACGCGGCGCGAGGGCGACGTGCTCGGCTCGGCGCAGTCCGGCACGCGCACGAGCATCCGCATGCTCTCCCTGCTCGAGGACGAGGAACTCATCGCCACCGCGCGGAGCGAGGCCACGGCCCTCCTCGAGACCGAGCGCGGCCTGGCGGACCACCCGGGGCTGGCCGCCGAGGTGGCCGCGATGGCCACCGACGAGCGCGCCGAGTGGCTCGAGAAGGCATGAGCGACGCATGACCCGGCTGATCTCGGGTGTGGCCGGCGGACGGCGTCTCAAGGTGCCGCGCACCGGCGTCCGCCCCACCGGCGACCGCGCGCGGGAGGCCCTGTTCAACTCGCTGACCGCGCTCATGGACCTCCGAGGCGCCGCCGTCCTGGACCTCTACGCCGGCTCCGGGGCGCTCGGCCTCGAGGCGCTGTCCCGCGGGGCGGCGACGGTCGTCTTCGTCGAGTCGGGGCCGGGCGTGCTGCCGGTGCTCAAGGAGAACCTGGCCACGGTCGGGTTGCCGGGCGGTCGGGTGATCGCCGGCTCCGTGCCCACCGTGGTCGGCGGGACGGCGCCGGCACGGTTCGATCTGGTGCTCGCCGACCCGCCGTACGCGACGCCGGTCGAGGAGGTCCAGGACGTGGTGCGAGCGCTGGCCGACCACGGCTGGCTGGCCCCCGAGGCGGTCGTCGTGGTGGAGCGGCCCAGCCGCGAGAAGGAGTGGGCGTGGCCGACACCGCTGACCGGTCTGCGCGACCGGCGGTACGGCGAGGCTCAGCTCCGGTACGGTCGCTCCTCGTGAGGCGTGCCGTCTGCCCCGGATCCTTCGACCCGGTGACCAACGGTCACGTCGACGTCATCAACCGGGCCGCGAGCCTCTACGACGAGCTCGTCGTCGCCGTGCTGGTCAATCCCGGCAAGGCCGGCCTGTTCTCGGTCGACGAGCGCATGGAGCTGCTGCGCGAGGCCGTCGCGGGCCTGGCCAACGTCGTCGTCGACAGCTTTCAGGGGCTGCTCGTCGACTACTGCCGCAGCCATGACATCCCGGTGATCGTCAAGGGTCTGCGGGCGGTCAGCGACTTCGAGTACGAGCTCCAGATGGCGCAGATGAACCGCGAGCTGGCCAACATCGAGACGCTGTTCGTGCCGACCGCCCCGCAGGTCGGTCACCTGTCGTCGAGCCTGGTCAAGCAGATCGCCAACTTCGGTGGCGACGTCTCCCGTCTGGTCCCGAAGGCCGTCAATGACCGGCTGCTGGAGCACGCCCGGAAGGGCAAGGGCTCGTGATCGACCTTGCGAGATCACGCGAGGACAGAGCACCGTCGGGCATGCGGCCGACGAGCGCCAGCCAGGAGGCGGTATGACCGAGGTCGTCTACCGCCTCTACGAGACCGTGGACGAGCTGACGACGGTCATCGAGAACGCCCGCAGCGTGCCGATGTCGGGCTCCTGCATGGTCCCCCGCGACCACCTGCTGGACCTGCTCGACGACCTGCGGGAGTCCCTCCCGGAGGACGTCCAGGCCGCCGGCGCCATCGTCGAGCAGCGCACCGAGATCCTCCAGCAGGCCCAGGCCGAGGCCGAGCGGCTCACCGGCCGCACCCGGACCGAGACGGAGCAGCTGCTCGCCGCGGCGCACCGCCAGCGCGACGACCTGCTCGGCACCGCCCGCCGGCAGCGCGACGACCTGCTGGCCCGTGCGCAGGCAGAGGCCGACCAGCTGCTCGCCGACGCGGAGGCGGAGGCCGACCAGCTGATCGGCGACGGACGCGCGCGCCGCGAGGCGCTGATCGCCGAGGCCGTCGCCGAGCACGAGCGGCTGATCACCGAGACCGAGGTCTACCGGGGCGCGGTCTCCCGCGCCGACGAACTCGGCGCCCAGACCGCCGCCGATGTCGCCCGCATGCGCGCAGAGGTGGACCAGTACGTCGACAGCCGGCTCGCCGACTTCGGGACGACGCTCGAGCGCATGCTGCACTCGGTCGAGACGGCCCGCTCGAACCTGCGCGAGCCCTGACCCCTCGCTGCCCGTCGACCGCCGCGGCGGATCGGGTAGTCTCGTTGCCTGGTCCGACCGCCGGTGGCCCCGCTGTTCATGGGGTGGCCCCCGGCCGGGCCCATCACCCCACTGCCTACCGCGAGTACTGACATGCCTGCCGCTGCCTCGAACCGCTCCGGCGCTGTGTCCCCGGGTCCACGGACCGCGGGTGACCGGCGTCCTGCAGCCAACCCCTGGCGGATCGACCTCCGGGAGCTGGGCCGCCGCGCCGGAAGCATGCAGGAGATCGACCGCACGGTGCCCGCCCCCGAGGGCTGGCGGGTCGAGCTCATCGGCGTGCCGGCAGGCGGCGAGGTGCACCTGCAGCTGCGGCTGGAGTCGGTGATGGAGGGCGTGCTCGTCACCGGCGAGCTCGACGTCCCCGTCACCGGGTCGTGCGCCCGCTGCCTGGAGCCGATCGAGGACACGCTGCACCTCGACGTGCAGGAGCTGTACGCCTACGAGGGCAGCACGACCGAGGCCACCAGCGAGGAGGACGAGGTCCGCCGTATCGAGGGGGACTTCCTCGACCTCGCCCCGCTGGCTCGTGACACCGTCGTGCTGAACCTGCCCCTCGCACCCGTCTGCACCGAGGACTGCGCCGGCCTCTGCGTCGACTGCGGTCAGCGCCTCGACGACCTGCCGGCCGACCACTCCCACGAGATCGTGGACGCGCGCTGGGCCGGGCTCGCCGAGAAGTTCGGCACCCCCACCACTTCCTCGTCGGGCACCCCCGGCGAGATCCCCACCACTGAGGAGAACTGACCGTGGCTGTCCCGAAGCGGAAGACTTCCCGCTCCAACACCCGCTCGCGCCGCTCGATGTGGAAGGCCTCCGCGCCGACCCTGGCCCCGTGCCCGAACCGCGCCTGCGGCGAGCTCAAGCCCCCGCACGTGGCGTGCCCGAACTGCGGCCAGTACGCCGGCCGTCAGGTCCTCTCGGTCTGACCCCACGGCGCTGAGCACCGTCGTGGAAGGCACTCACCCGCACGCGCCGGGTGGGGCCACGCACGCTGATCGGGCCGCCCGCTGGCTGCACGACGCCCTGGGCGTCAAGCTGCCCGACGGGCTGCTCGGTCTTGCGCTGACCCACCGGTCGTTCGCGTACGAGAACGGCGGCCTGCCCACCAACGAGCGCCTGGAGTTCCTGGGCGACTCGGTGCTCGGGCTGGTCGTCACCGACGAGCTGTACCGCAGCCAGCCCGACCTCCCCGAGGGTCAGCTGGCCAAGTTGCGTGCCTCCGTCGTGAACATGACCTCCCTCGCCGGGGTCGGCCGTCGGCTCGGGGACGGCGGCATCGGCCCGCAGCTCCTGCTGGGGCGTGGTGAGGAGAGCACCGGGGGCCGCGACAAGGACTCGATCCTCGCCGACGCGGTCGAGGCGCTGATCGGCGCGGTCCACCTCGGCTGCGGCCTGGACACGGCCGCGCAGCTCGTGCACCGGCTGTTCGATCCGCTGCTGGTCGAGGCCGCCACGCGCGGCGCCGGCCTGGACTGGAAGACCAGCCTCCAGGAGCTCGGCGCCGCCCGCGGGCTGGGCGCCCCCAGCTACCTCGTGGAGGACGACGGCCCCGACCACGCGAAGACCTTCACCGCGGTGGTCGTCCTCTCCGGCACCGAGTACGGCCGGGGCGCGGGCCGGACGAAGAAGGCCGCCGAGCAGGAGGCCGCCGAGGCCGCCTGGCGGTCTCTGTCGGACACCCTCCTCGAGGGCTGAGCCGTGCCCGAGCTTCCCGAGGTCGAGGTCGTCCGCCGGGGCCTGGAGCAGTGGGTCGCCGGCCGCACGGTCGCGGCCGTCGAGGTGCACCACCCGCGCGCCGTCCGGCGGCACCTCGAGGGCATCGACCACTTCGTCGCGACGCTGACCGGCCGCACCCTCACCGCCGCCCATCGCCGCGGCAAGTACCTCTGGCTGCCGCTGGCCGAGTCCGACGGCTCGCCGACCGGCGCCGCCCTGGTCGGCCACCTCGGCATGAGCGGGCAACTGCTCGTCGAGAAGCCCTCCTCGCCCGACGAGACCCACCTGCGCGCCCGGTTCACCTTCACCGACGGCGGCCGCGAGCTGCGGTTCGTCGACCAGCGCACGTTCGGCGGGCTGGCGGTGGAGCAGGCCGACGGCGAGCAGATCCCGGGCAGGCTGGCGCACATCGCCATCGACCCGCTGGACGAGAGCTTCGACGAGGCCGGGTTCACCGCGGCCCTGCGCCGCCGGCGCACCGAGGTGAAGCGGGCGTTGCTGGACCAGACGCTGATCGGCGGGGTCGGCAACATCTACGCCGACGAGGCACTGTGGCGAGCCCGGCTGCACGGCGGGCGCCCCACCGACAAGCTCACCCGTGCTCAGGTGGCCGACCTCCTGGACGGCGTCCGGGACGTGCTGGGGGAGGCCCTGGCCCAGGGCGGCACCTCCTTCGACTCCCTCTACGTCGACGTCAACGGGCAGAGCGGCTACTTCTCCCGCTTCCTGGCCGTCTACGGGCAGGCCGACCGGCCCTGCCCGCGGTGCGGCACCCCGATCCGCCGCGAGTCCTTCATGAACCGGTCGAGCTACAGCTGCCCGACCTGCCAGCCACGGCCGCGGACCCGGCGGCAATGACAGAGCCCGCGGGCCCGCAAGGCATGACCACCCGCGTCGTCGCCGTCGTGTCGGGGCACGTGCAGGGCGTCGGGTACCGGTGGTTCGTCCGCGAGCTCGCGACCGCAGCGGGCCTGGCCGGGTCGGCCACCAACCTCCCCGACGGCCGGGTCGAGGTCGTCGTCGAAGGGCCCGAGGACGACGTCGCCGCACTCGTCGCCGCGCTGGACGGCCCCCGCGCGCCCGGTTCGGTGTCGCGCGTGGATCGCCGGTCCGCGCCGGTGGAGGGCGGCACGGGGTTCACCACAGGGTGATGAAGACGACACTCCCTCGACACGGGGAGTAGGCCGGTCCCGCGTTGACCAGCGTCTCCGGGCCTGTCACCCTGGGGATGCCACAGCTCGCGCCGACCGCTTCCCGGGGCGCCGGGCTCACCCTCCTCGCTGGAAAGGCCGCCGCAGTCATGGCCAAGGCCCTGTTCGGTCACGTCGTCGCACCCGCGGAGCTCCGAGTAGCGGAGGAGAACGCGGCCCTGCGCGCCAAGGTGCGGCGGCTGGAGAAGGAGCTGGAGGCCCTCCGCGAGCAGCGCGACGCGGCCATCGCCCACGAGCTGCTGTCGATGGCCGGCGACACCGCCGAGCCCGCCCTTGCTTGAATTCGACTGATCCCTTGGCCCCGCCCGGAGGCTCGGTGCGAGCTCGCGAGCGCTGAGGGGGACGGGGTCCTTGAACTGAACCCGTTCGTCACAGTCGCACCATCGCCCCCGACTTCCCAGGGTTCTGCTCTTTTCCCCGGTAGGGTGCCTGTTCTGTGCACCTCTCCAGCCTGACGCTCAAGGGATTCAAGTCCTTCGCGTCCGCCACCACGCTGCGGCTGGAGCCCGGCATCACCGCCGTCGTCGGCCCCAACGGGTCCGGTAAGTCCAACGTCGTCGACGCCATCGCCTGGGTTCTGGGCGAGCAGGGCGCCAAGAGCCTGCGCGGCGGCAAGATGGAGGACGTCATCTTCGCCGGCACGGCCGGCCGGCCGGCGCTGGGCCGCGCCGAGGTGACCCTGACGATCGACAACGCCGACGGCGCGCTGCCGATCGCCTACACCGAGGTGTCGATCACCCGCCGCATGTACCGCTCCGGGGAGAGCGAGTACGAGATCAACGGCGACAAGGTCCGGCTGCTCGACGTCCAGGAGCTGCTGAGCGACTCCGGCATCGGCCGCGAGATGCACGTCATCGTCGGGCAGGGCCAGCTCGACGCCGTCCTCTCCGGCCGTCCCGAGGACCGTCGCGCCTTCATCGAGGAGGCCGCCGGCGTCCTCAAGCACCGCAAGCGCAAGGAGAAGGCGCTCCGCAAGCTCGACGGGATGCAGCACAACCTCGACCGGCTCGCCGACCTCACCGCCGAACTGCGCCGCCAGCTCAAGCCGCTGGGCCGCCAGGCCGAGGTCGCCCGCCGCGCCGCCGGGGTGCAGTCCGACCTGCGTGACGCCCGCCTGCGGCTGCTGGCCGACGACCTGGTGCAGCTGCGCGACGCCCTCGACCGGGACGTCGCCGACGAGACGGCGGCCCGCGAGAAGCGCGCCCTGGTCGAGCGGGAGCACTCCATCGCCTCGCGGCGCGAGGCGGAGCTGGAGTCGGAGCTGGCCGCCAGCGCGCCCCTCCTGCAGGGCGCCTCCGAGACCTGGTACCGGCTCTCCGCGCTGACCGAGCGCTTCCGGGGCATCGCCCAGCTGGCCGCGGAGCGGCACCGGCACCTGTCCGCGGTGGCGCCCGCGGCGGCGCCCGGCCGCGATCCCGACCAGCTCGACGCCGAGGCCGACCGCGTGGCGGCGACCGAGGCGGAGCTCGCCGCCGGGCTCGAGGCCGAACGCACCCGACTCGCCGGCGCGGTCACCCTGCGGGCAGAGCTCGACACGGCTCTCGCGGCGGCCGAACGCGCCTGGGTGGCCGCGGCTCGCGCACTCGCCGATCGTCGCGAGGGCCTTGCCCGGCTCTCCGGCGAGGTCGCCGCGGCCCGCTCGCGCGTGCATGCCGGCCAGGCGGAGATCGAGCGGCTGGCGCTCGCGGCCGGTGAGGCGGCCGACCGGGCCGAGGTCGCCGCCGAGCGGCTCGCCGCCCGCCGGACGGAGCTGGCCGGCGACGAGGACGGCGACATCGCCCTGGTCACCGCCCATCAGGACGCTGTCGCCGCCCACGCGGAGGCCGCGCGGCTGGTCACCGAGCTCACCCAGGCCGAGCGGGCCGCCGAGCGCGACCGTGCCTCCTGGCAGGCACGCCGGGACGCCCTGGCCCAGGGCCTGACCCCCGCCGACGGCGCCGCCGCGGTGCTGGGCTCGGGCCTCGCCGGTGTCGTGGGCCCGGTCGCCGACCGGCTCACCGTCTCCGCGGGCGCGGAGTTCGCGATCGCCGCGGCGCTCGGGGGCATGGCCGAGGCGGTCGTCGTCTCGGGTGTCGCCGAGGCGGCCGCCGCGCTCGCGCACCTCAAGGAGTCCGACGGGGGCCGCGCGGGCCTGCTCGTGACCGGTGGCCTCCCGCCCGTTCCCCGGGACGGCTGGCCGGAGCTCCCGGACGGCGTCCGCTGGGCCCTCGACCTGGTCCAGGCGCCGGCCGAGCTGCAGCCCGCCCTGGCCCGGGCGCTCGAGCGGGTCGCCGTCGTCCCTGACCTGGATGCCGCCGTCGCGCTCGTCCGCACCCACCCCCGGGTCCGGGCGGTCACGGCCGCCGGCGACCTGGTCGGTGCCGACTGGGCGATCGGCGGGCAGAGCGATGCGCCGTCGAACCTGGTGGTGCGGGCCCGTGTCGACGAGGCCGAGGAGGAGCTGGGCCGGGCCGCCGTTCGCGCCGCAGCCCTCGCCGACGAGCTCGCCGCTGCCCGGGAGACCGCGGCCCTCCGGTCCGCCGATGTCGACGCGGCCCTCGCCGCCCGGCAGGCGTTCGACCGCACGCGGTCCACGGTCGCGGCCGAACTGGCCGAGCTCGGCGCGGCCGCCCGCTCGGCCGGTGCCGAGGCCGAGCGGCACCTCGCCGCCCGGGTCCGGGCGGAGCAGGCGCTCGAGCAGGTCCAGGAGTCGCTGGCAGGGCTCGAGCAGCGCCTGGCCGAGGCGGAGGCCGCGCCGGTCGAGGAGGAGCCGTCCACCGCCGAGCGTGATCGGCTGCAGGCCGAGGTCGCGGCGGCCCGGCAGGGGGAGACCGAGGCGCGGCTCGCCGTGCGCACGGCGGAGGAGCGCGCCCGCGCGCTGCACGGGCGTGCCGAGTCGCTGCGCCGTCAGGCCCGGCAGGAGCGGGCCGGGCGGGAACGTGCGGCTGCTGCTCGCGAGGCCCGGCAGCGGGGAGCGGCGGTCGCCTCGGCGGTGCGGACGGACGCGGAGGTCGCGCTCGCGGCCCTCGCGACCTCGGTGGCGCGGGCGGCCGCCGAGCGGGACGCCGTCGCCTCGGGCCGGACGGCGGCGGAGGCCGAGCTCCTCGAGGTGCGCGCCCGGGTGCGCACCGCGACCGGCGAGCTCGACCGGTTGACCGACGAGGTGCACCGCGACGAGGTGGCGCGCGCCGAGCAGCGGTACCGGATCGATGCGCTGGAGGTGCGGGCGGCCGAGGAGTACGGCGTCGACCTGCCGGCACTGTTCGCCGAGTACGGGCCGCAGTCGGGCGAGGAACCGTTCGACCGCGCCGTCCAGGAGCGCCGCGCGGCCAAGGCCGAGCGCGACCTGGCCACCCTCGGCAAGGTCAACCCACTCGCCCTGGAGGAGTTCGCGGCGCTGGAGGAACGGCACGGGTTCCTCGCCACCCAGCTCGAGGACCTCAAGTCCACCCGGCGCGACCTGCTCACCGTCGTCCGCGAGGTCGACGAGCGCATCCACGACGTGTTCGCGTCCGCGTTCGCCGACGTGCAGCGCGAGTTCGAGCAGGTCTTCGCCACCCTGTTCCCGGGCGGCCACGGCAAGCTCGTCCTGACCGAGCCCGACGACCTGCTGGCCACCGGCATCGAGGTCGAGGCGCGCCCGCCGGGCAAGAAGGTGAAAAGGCTGTCGCTGCTCTCCGGCGGCGAGCGCTCGCTGACGGCGGTCGCCCTGCTCGTCGCGATCTTCCGCGCCCGGCCCTCACCGTTCTACGTGCTCGACGAGGTCGAGGCCGCCCTCGACGACGTCAACCTGGGTCGGCTGCTGACCCTGGTGGAGCAGCTCCGCTCGACGTCGCAGCTGATCATCATCACGCACCAGAAGCGGACCATGGAGATCGCGGACGCCCTCTACGGCGTGAGCATGCGCGGCGACGGGATCACCGGCGTGATCAGCCAGCGGCTGCGGGAACTGGAGACCGCCTAGTCAGACGCCGCTGCGGACCGCCAGCTCGACCAGCAGCGGCAGGTGGTCGGACGCGCCGCCGCCGTCGAGCACCAGGGCCGAGGTCACGTCCACGCCGGCCGTCACCCAGGCCTGGTCGATCCGCCGGTGCGGCGACCGCGCCGGATGGGTGTTCCCACCGTCGTGCTGCCAGAACCGCCAGCCCGACCGGTCGTCGCGCTCGCCGGCCAGCTCCCAGGCATCGGTGAACCGCTGCCGCAGGGCGGACAGCTCGGGCGCGTCGGGTGCGGTGTTGAAGTCGCCCACCACGATGCCCGTCTCCATCGGGCCGGTGTGCAGCTCCGCCACGGCCGCGATCTGGGCGGCGCGGTCTGCGCCGGTGCGGCTCAGGTGGGTGTCGGTCACCCACAGCGCGCCGCCGTCCAGCTCGATCATCGTCCGCAGCGCGCTGCGCGGCTCCCCGCCGCCCGGCAGCCGGTGCACGTCGCTGATCAGGATGGGCAGGCGCGACAGCACGGCGTTCCCGTACTCGCCGCGCGGCCGGCCGTCCGGGCGCGGCTCGTCGACCGCGGGGCCCCAGGCCAGCTGCATGTCCAGCGCCCGCGCCAGGAGCAGGCCCTGGTCGACGTTCTCGCTGCGGTCGCCGAAGTGCCGGTCCACCTCCTGCAGGCAGATCACGTCGGCGTCGGCGGCGGCCAGCACCCGGGCCAGCCGCGCGAGGTCGTGCCGCCCGTCGTCGCCAACCCCGTGGTGGATGTTGAACGTCACCAGCCGCACCGGGATGGGCGGCTGGTCGGGACCCGGGGCCGGTTTGGTCATGGACCCAGCCTGTCAGGGACACTGCGGGGCATGGAATTCGTGCTGATCGCGATCGCGATCCTGGTCCTCGCGCTGATCGCCGGCATCTCCCTGCTGGTCGGCCGCGGACGCAGGACGGCCCGCCTGGACGACGACGCGGCGGCCGGCACGACCCTGACCCGGCCCCGCGCCCCGGAGCGGCCCGCACCGCCGGTCGACCAGCCCGACGCGGTGGCCCCCGAGGCGCCGCCCGCCCCCGAGGCGCCGCCCGCCGTCGAGCTGCCGCCCGCCGTCCCCGAGCCCGGGCTGACCTTCGAGACCCCGCCGCCCTCGGCCGGGCGACTGGTCCGGCTGCGCTCACGGCTGGCCCGGTCGCAGTCCTCGCTGGGCCGCGGGCTGCTCACCGTGCTCGCGCGCGAGAAGCTCACCGAGGACGACTGGGAGGAGCTCGAGGAGGTCCTCCTCGCCGCCGACGTCGGCGTGGCCGCGACCACCCAGATCGTGGAACGGCTGCGGACCAAGTCGATGGTGCTGGCCACCGCCTCCGGCGCCGACCTCCGCGAGCTGTTGGTCGACGAGCTCACCGCCGTCCTCGGGCCCGACCTCGACCGGACGCTGAGCACCGACCGGCACGACGGGCGGCCCGGCGTCGTCCTGGTGGTGGGCGTCAACGGCGCCGGGAAGACGACGACCGTGGGCAAGATCGCCCGCGTGCTCGTCGGTGACGGCAAGAGCGTCGTCCTCGGCGCCGCCGACACCTTCCGCGCCGCCGCCGCCGATCAGCTGGAGACCTGGGGCGAGCGGGTGGGGGTCCTCACGGTCCGCGGGCGCGAGGGCGGCGACCCGGCGGCCGTGGCGTTCGAGGCGGTGCGGACCGGCGTCGAGGCCGAGGTCGACACGGTCGTGGTCGACACGGCCGGCCGGCTGCACACGAAGTCCGGTCTCATGGACGAGCTCGGCAAGATCAAGCGGGTCGTCGAGAAGCAGTCGCCGGTCACCGAGGTGCTGCTGGTCCTGGACGCGACCACCGGGCAGAACGGGATCGTGCAGGCCCGCGTGTTCACCGAGGCGGTGACCGTCACCGGCGTCGTCCTCACCAAGCTCGACGGCACCGCAAAGGGCGGCATCGTCGTCTCCGTCCAACGCGAGCTCGGGATCCCGGTGAAGCTGATCGGACTCGGCGAAGGACCGGACGACCTCGCCCCGTTCGTCGCAAAAACCTTCGCCGAAGCCCTCGTCGGAGCGGGAGACTGAACCCGGGTCGCGGCGGCTGAGCGGCGGCCCGGGGGGAGGTCCCCATGGGGTCGCGCCGGCTCGTCCACCGCCCGCTCGTTCTCGCCGCCGTGCTCGGCGTCGCGCTGGGCGGCGTCTCCACGG
This sequence comes from Blastococcus sp. OS1-29, assembly GCF_057628075.1. Taxonomy (NCBI): domain Bacteria; kingdom Bacillati; phylum Actinomycetota; class Actinomycetes; order Geodermatophilales; family Geodermatophilaceae; genus Blastococcus; species Blastococcus sp. OS1-29. The sequence continues at coordinate 73,448 of NZ_JBXXJK010000005.1, read as the reverse complement.
TCGGCAGCCGGCCGGCCGCGGCACAGACCTGCCCGCCCCCTGCGACCGGCTTCATCACCAGTGCGCCGGCGACGGCAGCCCGGACGGTGGCGCTCACCTTCGACGATGGGCCCGGGCCGTTCCTCCCGCAGGTCCTGAAGGTCCTGCGGGAGTACGACGTCCGAGCGACCTTCTTCGACACGGGCGCCCACGACGCCACCTGGCCGGCCATGACCCGGCAGATCGTGTCGGACGGGCACCTGCTGGCCGACCACTCGTGGGACCACGACTACCCGTCGGCGGTGCCGGGCGGCTGGACGGTGCCCTACCTCACCGACCAGATCTCTCGGACGGCGTCGCAGCAGACCGTGCTGACCGGCCGGACTCCCTGCTATTTCCGGCCGCCCGGCGGCTTCACGACCAACGTCCTGACCGCGACCCAGCAGACCGGCACGTCCGGCGTGCTGTGGAGCGTGGACACCCTGGACTGGCAGCAACCCGCCTTCTACTCCCAGGCATCGGTGGACGCGATCGTCAGCGCCGCGACGAACATCGGCGGACAAGCGCACCCGATCGTCCTGATGCACGACGCCAAGGCCAGCCACGAGCCCGACTCGCAGGTGACCCCGTTCCGGGGCAACACGGTCGCCGCGCTGCCCCGGATCATCGCCTGGTACCGCGCGAACGGATACGCGTTCGTCGGCCTCGACGGCGGCAGCGGCCTGCGCGGGAACAACACGGACTTCGACGGCGACCAGTTCGGCGACGTCCTGGGCACCCGCCCGGACGGCAACCTGTGGGCCTACCTCGGCAACGGGGCCGGCGGCTGGCGTGGCCAACAGCTGGCGGGCGTCGGCTGGCAGCTCGCCGACACGATGTTCTTCGCGGGGGACTTCGGCAGCAACGGGCACCCGGCGCTGCTCTACCGCAAGAGTGCCGACGGGTCGCTGTGGATGTACCGGACGAACGGCGCAGGCGGCTGGAGTGGCACCCAGCAGGTCGGTGTCGGCTGGGACGTCTGCTCGACGGTGTTCTCACCCGGCGACTTCGACAGCGACGGCCACCCCGACGTGATGTGCCTGCGGAAGGACGACGGGACGTTGTGGCTCTACCCCGGAGCGGGCGGCGGTGGCTGGGGGGCCCCGCGTCAGGTCGGCATCGGCTTCTCCGGGTGGTCGCAGGTCTTCGGCGCGGGTGACTTCGACGGCGACGGCTACCCCGACGTCCTGGGCGTCTCGCCCACGGGTGCGATGTGGCTCTTCTCGGGCAACGGGTTCGGCGGCTGGCGGTCGCAGCGGCAGGTGGGCGAAGGGTGGCTGCCGTTCCCGCGGGTGTTCTCCGCCGGGGACTTCTCCGGGGACGGGTATCCGGACGTCCTGGCCGCCCGCTCCGACGGCACGCTGTGGGACTACGCCGGTAACGGCGCCGGTGGCTGGAGCGGTCAGTCCCTGATCGGGATCGGCTGGGACGAGTTGACGCTCGTCGCCGGTGTCGGCTAACGCTGTTCGGGCATCCAGCGCTGCTCGATCCGGCCGAACCGCCAGACGGCCAGCGCCACGGCCCACGTGGCCACGAACAGCCCGACGATCCCGAATCCCACGTAGCCGAGGTCCAGCGACGCGATCCAGGCGAGCGGTCCGGAGTCCACATCGAGCCGGTCGACGACCAGCCCGGTGAGGACCATCAGCCCGATGACCAGCGCGACGGTGACCGACAGCAGGGTGACGGCGAGGTTGTAGAAGACCTTCCGCACCGGCTGCAGGAACGCCCAGCCGTAGGCACGCGACATCAGGACGCCGTCGGCGGTGTCGAACAGGCTCATGCCGGCGGCGAAGAGCACCGGCAGCACGAGGATCGCGTACCAGGGCAGCACGAACGCGGCCGACCCGGCGGCGAGCACCAGCAGCGCCACCTGGGTGGCGGTGTCGAACCCCAGGCCCATGAGCAGGCCCACCGGGTAGAGGTGCCAGGGCTTGCTCACCCGCCGGGTGACCCGGCTCAGCAGGCGGGCGAGGAAGCCGCGGTTGTGCAGGTGACGCTCCAGTTCGGCCTCGTCGTACTCGCCGCTGCGCATCCGGCGGAACACCTTCGCGATGCCGACCGCGGCGACCAGGTTCATCAGGCCGATGAGCACGAGGAAGCACCCGGCGACGAGCGTGCCCACCAGGGCGAGGGTCGTGGCCAGTTGGGAGTCGCCGCCCTGGACGGCGTCGGCCACCGATCGGACGCCGGCGACGAGCAGCAGGCTCGCCGCGAAGACGACCGAGGAGTGGCCGAGGGAGAACCAGAACCCGGCGCCGACCGACGACCGGCCCTCGCCGACCAGCTTGCGGGTGGTGTTGTCGATCGACGCGATGTGGTCGGCGTCGAACGCGTGGCGGACGCCGAGCATGTAGGCGGTCAGCCCGACGCCGACGCCGAGGACGCCGGTGCTGCCGAGCCGGTACTCGTGCGGCGCGACGGCGAATACGAGCACGCCCCAGCCGACCACGTGCAGCAGGGCCACGAACCCCGCCATCCCGAGGATCGACCGGCGGTCCCGTCGCGAGAACCGACCACCCGGTGTCGTGGAGGTCCGCAGCTCCGCCCGGGTCGCCGTCGTCACGCCAGCGACCTTACTGCGAACTGTTCGCAACAAGCACCCCGGGACGAGGTGGCCGTCTCCCCACAGGGGGTGAGTCCCGGCGCCGACCTTCAGTTCCGGCAGGACACGTCCGATCAGGAGGAGGACGCCGCCATCGTGGCCGGCGCACGGCGGGAAGGAACGGGACGTGGCCGGTGGCCTCGCACGACTGTGTCGCCGCGCGCGCATGTCCTGGCGCCGCTGGCTGGCGGTCGTCCTCGCCTTCAACATCGCCCTCGGAATGGGCTTCAGCGTCGTGGCGCTCCGGCACCAGGCGGACGCCCGCTCGCAGGCGAACGTGCTGTTCGCCGATCTCTATGCCGCTGCCTCCGCGCAGGACGCGCTGCTCTGGCAGACCACCACCGGACTGCCGGACGCCGCAGCCCTCGCCGACGCGGGCTCCGCGGTCGACGCCGCGGCTCGACGGGTCGCCGCCACCCCTGATGCCGCCGACGACGCCGACGTCGCCACCGCCGTGACCGACTACCGGCGCGCGTCCGCCGCCGCCCGGGAGGCCCTGACCGGCGCCGGAGCGACCTCCGGCACCGTCAGCGTGCTCGCTGCCGCCCAGGACGCGAGCGACCGCTTGCACGCTGCCGTGGAGAAGGCCGACGCCCGGCATCGCGAGGCCAATGACAGCGCCGGCCGCGTCGCCGACTTCGAGACGCTGTTCATGATGGTCTTCGCCGCCGTCATGGCCGGGCTGCTGTTCCGCCGCTTCGAGGCCGCCCGCCGCTCCGGTGAAGAGGGCGTCGCCGCGGCGACGGCCCGCGGTGAGGCGCGGTTCCAGGCGTTGGTGCACAACTCCTCGGACCTGATCACCCTGATCGACGACCGCCTGGCGATCACGTACCAGACGCCGTCGGTGACCCGTCTCCTCGGCTACGCCGCTGACGAGCTCACCGGGACGCAGCTGGTCGAGCTGGTCCACCCCGACGACCGGCTGACCTACCTGTCCGCCCGCGCCCAGGCCATCGCCGGCGACCAGGAGACCGCGATCTCCCACCTGCGGCTCCGGCACCGCGACGGCAGTTACCGGCACGTGGAGAACATCCACACCAACCTGCTCGGTGACCCGGACGTGCGGGCGGTCGTGGTCACGACCCGCGACGTCACGGCGCAGAAGCAGCTCCAGGCCCAGCTCCAGCACAACGCCTTCCACGACGCCCTGACCGGACTGGCCAACCGCGCGCTCTTCGCCGACCGGCTCGAGCACGCCCTGGCCCGCACCGACCGTCGCGCGACGCCGGTGGCGGTCCTGTTCGTCGATCTCGACGACTTCAAGGCCGTCAACGACGGCGCGGGCCACTCCGCCGGTGACGAGCTGCTGGTCGCCGTCGCCGAGCGGCTCCGCCGAGTCCTGCGTCCCAGCGACACCATCGCGCGCCTCGGTGGCGACGAGTTCGCGGTCCTCATCGAGGACGGCGCCGACCCGGCCCGGACGACGGCCACCGCCGACCGGCTGCTCGCCGCCCTGTCCGAGCCCTTCCCGGGCGGCGGCGCGGACGCGCAGGTCCGGATCACCGCCAGCGTGGGCATCGCGACCGGTGCTGCCGGTCAGCACGACGCCGCCGAGCTGCTCCGGCACGCCGACGTCGCCATGTACGCGGCGAAGGAAGCCGGCAAGGGGCGTTCGGCGGTCTTCGCCCCCGACATGGACTCGGCCATCATCGGCCAGCTCCAGCTCAAGGCGGAGCTCACCCGCGCCGTTGAGCGGGGCGAGTTCACGGTCTACTACCAGCCCACCGTGGAGCTGGAGACCGGCCGGCTCGCCGGTGTCGAGGCGCTCGTCCGCTGGCAGCACCCCGACCGCGGCCTCGTGCCCCCGCTGGACTTCATCCCGCTGGCCGAGCAGACCGGACTCATCGTCCCGATCGGCCGGTACGTGCTCCGCGAGGCCTGCCGGCAGATGGCTGCGTGGCAGCGCGACTACACGACGCACCCGCCGATGACCGTGAGCGTCAACCTGTCGGCCCGCGAGCTCGACGAGCCCGGCCTGGTCGGCTCGGTGCGCGCCGCGCTCGAGGACGCGCAGCTGGATCCGGCCCACCTCGTCCTGGAGATCACCGAGACGTTGCTGCTGGTCGACCTGCCCACGACAGTGGGCACGCTCCTGGAGCTGCGTGCGCTCGGCGTGCGGCTGGCCGTCGACGACTTCGGCACCGGCTACTCCTCGCTGGCCTACCTGGAGAACCTGCCGGTCGACATCCTCAAGATCGACAAGTCCTTCGTCGACCGCATCGCCGACCAGGATCCCGGCCTCGCGGTCGGCGGCGAGAACGGTGGACAGCGCTCGGTCATGGTGTCGGCGATCAGCCAGCTGGCGCACGCGCTGAGCCTGCAGATGGTGGCCGAGGGGATCGAGGCGCCCGAGCAGGTGACCACGCTGCGGGGCCTCGCCTGCCAGTACGGCCAGGGCTTCTACTTCGCCCGGCCGCTCACGGCCGATGCGCTCGGCGAGCTGCTCGTCCGCCAGACGGACGAGCCCGGTTGGAGCCTCGACCCGGCGGCGGTTCGGACCGTCTCGCCCTGAGCGACCTGTTCGTTGAGGACTCGTGTGGAGTCGGGGACTCCGACGCCGATAAAGCGACCATGACCACCTCCCCGACCCGTCCTGCCGTCACCGGCCTGCGCGCGTGGACCCCCGCCCAGCGTTTCGCCGCCGTCTTCGGCGTCGTCTACCTGCTCGTCGGCCTCGCCGGTTTCGCGGTCACCGGCTTCAGCGACTTCGCCGGCCACGACCATCACACGCTGCTGATCTTCGCGGTGAACCCCCTGCACAACGTCGTCCACGTGGTCCTCGCCCTCGTCTGGCTGGCCTCCGTGCCGCGGCACACCACCGCGCGTCTGGCCAACCTCGCGATCGGCGTCGTCCTGGGGCTGGTGACGGTGCTCGGTTTCATGGGGGTGACCGACGTCCTCGGTATGTCGGGCTTCGCCGACCCCGACAACTTCCTGCACCTGGCCACCGCGACCCTCGCCCTGTACTTCGGGTCCCTGGCGGCCGGTGGTGACGAGGGTCGCTCCGCCGCCTGACCGTTCCCCGCGGGCGTGGCCTGGCCACGCCCGCGGCGTCCGCAACACCGGTGGAACATGCCGGGCGACGGGCGGCACGGAGTTCACGGCACCGAAACAACTCAGCACGCACGGCGGAAACAGGGCGACGGCACGGTGAACGCGAACACCGCCCGGCTCCGGGACGGTGGTCCGACTCCCACACCGTCAGGAGGTTGCCGTGGACACCGGCGACACCGCCTGGGTCCTGACCAGCGCCGCGCTGGTGCTGCTGATGACCCCCGGTCTGGCGCTCTTCTACGGCGGCATGGTCCGCGCGAAGAGCGTTCTGAACATGATGATGATGAGCTTCGGGGCGCTCGCGCTGATCAGCGTGCTCTGGGTTCTGTACGGCTATTCGATGGCGTTCGGCAACGACGCCGGCGGCGGTCTCGTCGGCAGCCCGTTCGAGTTCTTCGGCCTGTCGAAGCTGCTGGGCACGGAGGGCGTCGACAAGGGCTTCGCGGCCACGCACCTGGTCTTCACCATCCCGTCGATGGCCTTCGTCGCCTTCCAGGCCGTGTTCGCGATCATCACCGTCGCCCTGATCTCCGGTGCGATCGCCGACCGCGCGCGGTTCGGGCCCTGGATGGTCTTCTCCGGCGTCTGGGCCACGATCGTCTACTTCCCCGTAGCCCACTGGGTCTTCGCGTTCGACGGGGCGCAGTCCGCGGTCGGCGGCTGGATCGCCAACAGCCTGAAGGCGATCGACTTCGCCGGGGGTACCGCGGTGCACATCAACGCCGGTGCCGCGGGCCTCGCCCTCGCACTGGTGCTCGGCACGCGGCGCGGCTTCGGGCGTGACCCGATGCGGCCGCACAACCTGACCCTGGTGATGACCGGCGCCGGCCTGCTGTGGTTCGGCTGGTTCGGGTTCAACGCCGGGTCCGCCCTGTCGGCCAACGGGCAGGCGGCCGAGGTGTGGGTGACCACCCTGGTGGCCACCGGCGCTGCCGCACTCGGCTGGCTGGCGACGGAGCGGATCCGCGACGGCCACGCCACCTCGCTGGGCGCCGCGTCCGGCGTCGTGGCCGGCCTGGTCGCGATCACGCCGTCCTGCTCGTCGGTCACCCCGATCGGTGCCATCCTCATCGGCGCCGTCGCCGGTGTCCTCTGCGCCCTCGCCGTGGGACTGAAGTACAGGCTCGGCTACGACGACTCCCTCGACGTCGTGGGCGTCCACCTGGTCGGGGGCCTGTGGGGCACGATCTCCGTGGGGTTCTTCGCCTCGGCGGCGACGTCGGCCGGTGTCGACGGTCTCTTCTACGGCGGCGGCGTCGACCAGCTGTGGCGACAGGTCGTGGGGGCGCTCGCCGTCCTCGTGTTCTCCTTCGTCGTCACGTACGTGATCGGCACCGTCATCCAGAAGACGATGGGCTTCCGGATCACCGAGGAGGACGAGGTGGCCGGGATCGACAGCGCGGAGCACGCCGAGACCGCCTACGACTTCGCGTCGCTCGGCACCGGTGGGGCAACATCTGTCGTCGGCCAGGCGCATGCCCCATCGACGGACGGCATGGCTCGTCACACCGAAGGAGTCCGGGCATGAAGCTCATCACCGCGATCGTCAAGCCGTTCAAGCTCGACGACGTCAAGAACGCCCTCGAGCTGATCGGCATCCAGGGGCTGACCGTCAGCGAGGTCCAGGGCTTCGGGCGCCAGCGCGGCCACACCGAGGTCTACCGCGGTGCCGAGTACCAGGTGGACTTCGTGCCGAAGGTCCGCATCGAGGTCGTGGTCAGCGAGCTCGACGCCTCCCGCGTCGTGGAGGCCGTCGTCGAGGCGGCCTCCACGGGGCAGATCGGGGACGGCAAGGTCTGGGTGACCACGATCGATGAGATCGTCCGGGTGCGGACCGGCGAACGCGGGGACGACGCCCTCTAGGTGCTCGACAGGAGGCCGGCCGGTGCGTGATCGAGGGGGACGCGTGCTCGACCTGCAGGGACTGCCGGGACTGAACCGTCCCGAGCGGAACGACGCGGTCGACGCGTGGCTGGCCGGCCTCCTGGACGACGCCGTGCGTGGGACGCCGCCGTCGAAGCCGCGGCGGGGGAGTGCGCCTCCGCGCACCGGGACCGACGGCATCGCGCTGGTCGCCGTCGGGAGCCTGGGACGGCGCGAGCTGCCGCCGCACGGGGACCTCGACCTGGTGCTGGTCCACGAGGACCGGCCGGAGATCGCCGCGGTCGCGGATGCCCTCTGGTACCCGATCTGGGACGCGGGTGTCCGCCTGGACCACTCCGTCCGTTCCGTCGCCGAGGCCGTCTCGGTCGCCTCGACCGACGCCAAGGCCGGCTTCGGTCTGCTCGATGCCCGGCTCGTGGCCGGGGACGCCGACCTCGCCGCCCGCCTCCGGTCGGCCACCCACACCAGCTGGCGTCAGGCCGCCTCCCGGCTCCTCCCGCAGCTGCGCGACCTGCGACGCGACCGGGCTCGGCAGCTGGGGGAGCTCGCCTTCCTGCTCGAGCCCGACGTCAAGGAGGCCTACGGCGGCCTGCGCGAGGGGCAGGTGCTCCGGGCGGTCGCCGCCGCCCAGCTCGGCGACGAGCCCGCGGCCGAGCTCGAGTCCGCGTACGCGTTCCTGCTCGACGTCCGGGACGAGCTGCGCCGCCGGACCAGCCGTCCGGCCGACGTCCTCGTCCGCCAGGAGCAGCGGCCGGTGGCCGACGCCCTCGGCCTGGTCGACGAGGACGCGCTGCTCCGCGAGGTGAGCCTGACCGGGCGGCGGCTCGCGTTCGTCGCCGACGAGACGTGGCGGCGGGTGGAGGCGGCACTGGTCCGCCGGCCCCGCGGCCGGTACCGGCGGGTGCGCCGCGATCCGCTCGCCGACGGCGTGGTCCGCCAGGGCGACGAGGTCGTGCTCGCCCAGGGCGCGAAGCCGGCCGCCGATCCCGGCCTGTTGCTGCGCGCCGCCGCCGCCGCCGCGCGGGCGGACCTGCTGCTCTCGCCCTACACGCTCAAGGTGCTCGCCGTCCACAGCCCGCCGGTGCCGGAACCCTGGCCGGCCGAGGCGCGCTGGTCGTTCCTCCGGCTGCTCGCCAGCGGCCGCGCCGCGGTCCCGGTGCTCGAGCAGCTGGACCAGGAGGGACTGCTGACCCGGCTGATCCCGGAATGGGAGCGCGTGCGGTCCCTCCCGCAGCGGCACCCCTGGCACCGGTTCACCGTCGACCGGCACCTGATCGAGGCCGCGGCCGCCGCGGCGGAGCTGACCCGGGACGTCGACCGGCCCGACCTGCTGCTGGTCGCCGCGCTCCTGCACGACATCGGCAAGGGCTGGCCGGGGGACCACAGCGAGGTGGGGGAGCCGATCGCGGCCGAGATCGCCACGCGGATGGGCTTCGCCCCGCCCGACGTCGCGACCGTCCGGGTGCTCGTCCGTCATCACCTGCTGCTGCCGGCCACCGCGACGCGGCGGGACATCGACGACCCCGCCACCGTCGACCGGGTGGCGGCGACCATCGGGAGCGACCCGGCGGTCCTCCACCTGCTGCACGCCCTGGCTCAGGCCGACGGCGCGGCGACGAGCGCGTCGGCCTGGTCGCCCTGGAAGGCGCACCTGGTGGCGGCCCTGGTCGGGCGCGTGCAGGCCAAGCTGGCCGGGGGCCCGGTGCCCGAACCGGAGCCGGTGCTGCACCCGACCGAGCCGCAGGCGAGCGGCCGGCTGCTCGATGTCCCCGGAGCTGTCACTGTGGGGGTCGAGGACGTCGCCGACGGCCAGCAGGTCACCATCGGGGCGCCCGACCGTCCCGGCCTGCTCAGCACCTGCGCCGGTGTGCTGGCCCTGAACCAGCTCGACGTCCGGGCCGCCAAGATGTCGGTCGAGGACGGCTACGGCACGGGTGTGTTCGCGGTGCGCCCGCGTTTCGGGCGGGCACCGGTGCCGGGCATCCTGGCCGACGCGATGCGCGCCGCCCTGGAGGGCACGCTCCCGCTCGCCGAGCGGCTGCGGCAGCGCGAGGCCGACTACCGCCAGGACGGCGCGCGGGCAGCGCCGCCGCGGATCTCGTGGCACGACGGCGAGGTGAGCGGCGCGGCCACCGGCATCGTCGAGGTGCGCGCCGGGGACCGGGCCGGGCTGCTCTACCGGCTCACGGCGGCGATCGCGGCGGAGGGCCTCGACGTCACCTCGGCGCGGATCGAGACGCTCGGGGCGGATGCGGTCGACTCCTTCTACGTCGCCAACCCCTCCGGGTCCCCGGTGGCGCCGGAGCAGCGGGAGCGGGTGGAGGCGGCGCTCATCGTCGCCACCCGGGGTGCGCCTGCGCCCGAGGCGGTCGACACGCCGGGGTAGCTCCCGGTTTCTGTCAGTGGCGCGTGCGACGGTCGGAGGACCGGGACGGAACGGTCCCGTTGCCCGAAGAGCCACCGCCGAGAGGAGCCTCCGTTGGACAGCCGCACATGGCCCTGCCCCTCCTGTGAGGACGTGACCGTCTTCGTGCAGCCGCCCTGCCCCGACGGGCACACCGAGGACGGCGGCGAGTGCCCGGAGTGGATCTGTGCCGACTGCGGCACCGCGGTCGTCTCGGGTGGTCTCCCCGCGCCCGCCGCTGCCGTGCGCGCACGCGTCGCCGCGTAGGGGCTCGTTAGGCTAGGAGTCAGGAGGCGCGACCCGTTTCGCGCCCGCGACTTCGAGGACGTGCTGTGTTCGAGACCCTCTCCGACCGCCTGGACAAGGTCTTCACCGGCCTGCGCGGCAAAGGCCGCCTGACCGAGGCCGACATCGACGCCACCGCGCGCGAGATCCGCATCGCGCTGCTGGAGGCCGACGTCGCCCTGCCCGTCGTCCGGGCGTTCATCGCAGCGGTCAAGGAGCGCGCGCGCGGGGCCGACGTCTCCCAGGCGCTGAACCCCGCGCAGCAGGTCGTCAAGATCGTCAACGAGGAGCTCATCCAGATCCTCGGCGGCGAGACCCGCCGGATCCGGCTGGCCAAGCAGTCCCCGACGGTGATCATGCTGGCGGGTCTGCAGGGCTCCGGTAAGACGACGCTCGCCGGCAAGCTCGGCCGCTGGCTGAAGGCGCAGGGGCACACGCCGCTGCTCGTCGCAGCCGACCTGCAGCGCCCGAACGCGGTGCAGCAGCTGTCGGTGGTGGCCGGTCAGGCCGGCGTCGACGTGTTCGCGCCCGAGCCGGGCAACGGCGTCGGCGACCCGATCGCGGTGGCCCGCGAGTCGATCGAGCACGCGCGCCGCACCATGCACGACGTCGTCGTCGTCGACACCGCCGGCCGGCTGGGCATCGACGCCGAGCTGATGGCGCAGGCCGCCGGCATCCGCGACGCCGTCCAGCCCGACGAGACGCTGTTCGTCGTCGACGCCATGATCGGTCAGGACGCCGTCACGACCGCCACCGCGTTCCAGGAGGGTGTCGGGTTCTCCGGCGTCGTCCTCACCAAGCTCGACGGCGACGCCCGCGGTGGTGCCGCGCTCTCGGTCCGGTACGTGACGGGCCAGCCGATCATGTTCGCGTCCACCGGTGAGAAGCTCGCCGACTTCGACGTCTTCCACCCCGAGCGCATGGCCTCGCGCATCCTCGGCATGGGCGACGTGCTCACCCTCATCGAGCAGGCCGAGCAGCACTTCGACGCCGAGCAGGCCGAGCGGATGGCCGGCAAGCTCGCCTCGCGCGAGGGCTTCACCCTCGAGGACTTCCTCGAGCAGATGATGGCCATCCGCAAGATGGGCCCGATCGCGAACCTGCTGGGCATGCTGCCGGGCGCGGGCGCGATGAAGGAGCAGATCAAGAACATCGACGACCGCGACCTCGACCGGACCGCGGCGATCATCCGGTCGATGACGCCCGAGGAGCGGGTCAACTCCAAGATCATCAACGCGTCCCGCCGGGTGCGCATCGCCAACGGCTCGGGCGTGAGCGTCACCGACGTCAATCAGCTGCTGGAGCGGTTCGCCCAGGCCCAGAAGATGATGAGCCAGATGGCCGGCAGCATGGGCCTGCCGGGCATGGGGCCGATGTCGAAGAAGGCCCGCGGCCGCCAGATGCAGGCGCAGTCGAAGAAGGGCAAGAAGGGCAAGGGCCGGCCGAAGGCGGCGCCGGCGCGCCGGCCGATGGGTGCGCCCGGGCTTCCCCCGGTTGGCGGCCTCCCGGGTGGGATGCCGGGTCTTCCGGCGGGCTTCGACCCCTCGCAGGGGCTGCCCGATCTCACCAAGCTCAACTTCGACCAGTTCAAGGACGACCGGCCGGGCCGGTGACCGCGCCGCCGGTGGGGTGGGTGGGGGCAGCACTGCACCTGTCGGGTGTGGTGCTGCCCGAAGGCGAGCACCGCGACGTCTGGGTCCGCGACGGCCGGTTCACCTTCGAGCCGGTGCCCGGCGCCGAGACGATCAGCCGGGGCGGCTGGCTGCTGCCGGGCCTCGTCGACGCGCACTGTCACGTGGGGATCGGCGCGGGCGGCGGCGCTCTCGAGGACCGGGACGCCACCCGGCAGCAGGCGCTCGACGAGCGCGCCGCCGGTGTCCTGGCGCTGCGCGACTGCGGCTCCCCGGTCGACACGCGATTCCTGGACGACGAGCCCGACGTCCCGCGGATCATCCGCGCCGGACGGCACATCGCCGCCCCCCGCCGCTACATCCCCGGCCTCGCGGTCGAGGTGGATCCGCCGGACCTGGTCGATGCGGTGCGCACGCAGGCCCGACGGGGCGACGGCTGGGTGAAGCTGGTCGGCGACTGGATCGATCGTGGGGTCGGCGACCTCGCGCCGGAGTGGCCGGCCGACGTGCTGGCCGACGCGATCGAGGCGGCCCACGAGGAGGGTGCGCGGGTCACGGCGCACACCTTCGGCACCGACGCGCTGCCCGGCCTGATCCGCGCGGGCATCGACTGCATCGAGCACGGCACCGGACTGACCGAGGACCTCGTCGCCGAGATGGCCGGGCGCGGCACCGCCGTCGTCCCGACGCTGGTCAACGTGGAGAACTTCCCCGGCTTCGCGGCGGCGGGGGAGGCGAAGTTCCCCGCGTACGCCAGCACGATGCGGCGGCTGTACGCGCGGTCGGGGGCCGTCGTCCGTGCCGCGTACGAGGCCGGTGTGCCGGTGTTCGCCGGAACGGACGCCGGCGGCGGCATCGAGCACGGGGTCATCGCCGACGAGGTGCGCGCGCTGCACGCGGCGGGGTTGCCGGCTGAGGCGGCCTTGGCGGCTGCTTCGTGGGGCGCCCGGTCATGGCTCGGGCTGCCGTGCATCGAGGAGGGCGCGCCGGCCGACGTCGTCGTGTACGACAGCGACCCCCGGCACGACCTCGACACCTTGCAGCGACCGCAGCGGATGGTGCTGCGCGGTCGGGTCGTCGGCTAGGCGGGTGCGCCCAGTTCCAGCGTGACCTCGGTGCCCGACGCCGCCGAGCCGATCCGCAGCCGCCCCCCGCTGGCCTCGGCCGTCCGCCGCGCGATGTCGAGACCGAGCCCGGTGGACCCCCCGCCGCTGCGCCCGCGTGCCACCGCGTCGTCGGCCAACCCGGGGCCGCGGTCGCGCACGACCACCTCGGCCCCGCCGCCGGTCCTCGGCCGCACGGCGACGACAAGAGGGGTCCCTTCGGGGGTGTGGGAGAAGACGTTGCCGAGCAGTGCGTCCACCGCGGCCGCCAGGTCGCCGGCGGGGACCCGCACGGGCAGCGGCCCGCCGTCCGCGTGCACGGTCATCGAGCGGCCCTCCTCCTCGGCGAGGGCGGACCAGAAGTGCGCCCGCTCCGCTACCACGGCGACGGCGTCGGAGCCCGTGCCCAGACCCTCCCGCACCGTCCGGCGGGCTTCGGAGATGACCTCGTCCACACCCTGGCTGAGCGCGTCGACGTCGGCCAGCAGCCGTTCGCGGTCGCCCGGGGCCAGCGCCTCCGCATCCAGCCGGAGGGCCGTGAGCGGCGTGCGGAGCCGGTGCGCGAGGTCCGCGGCCGTCTCGCGCTCGGCCGTCAGCAGCTCACCGATCCGCCCCGCGAGCCGGTTGACCGCCGTCGCGACCTGGCGCACCTCGTGCGGCCCGGCCGGGGTGGCCCGCGCGTCGAGGTCTCCGCTGCCCAGCTTGTGCGCGGTGGCTGCGAGATCGTCCACCGGACGCGTCAGGGAGCGCGCCACGCGGTCGGCGACGGCGAGCGCGAGCACCAGCAGGACGACGCCGAGCCCGGCCAGCACCAGCCAGGTCCGCGTCACGCCGGCCCGCAGCTGCGCGGCCGGGACGAGGACGTCGATGACCGCCGTCCCGTCCGAGCGCTGCACCGGCTGCACCAGCCGGGTGCCCGCCTCGGTGGCCACGACGCTCGGGCTGGTGGTGTCGGGGGCGTCCGCCCCCCGATCACCGAGCCATCGGCCGTCGGTCCACAGCACGCCGACGTCGAGGTTCCCCGACGTGCCGATGAGGGCGGCCGCCACCTGCTCGCGGGTGTCGAGGCCGACGGCCGGGATGAGGAACTGCAGCTGCGCCTGCCCGGTGTCCAGGGCGCGGGCCTCGGCGACCCTGGCGACCAGGGAGGCGGCCGGCAGAAGGAAGGCGAGCAGGACGATCGAGGTGGTCGCGGCCACCAGCAGGGTGATCTGGCGCCTCACGCGTCGGGCTCCGCCAGGCGCACGCCCACCCCGCGCACGGTCTGCAGCAGGCGGGGGGCCGCGGCCGACTCGCCGAGCTTGCGGCGCAGCCAGGACAGGTGCACGTCGACGGTCTTGTCCGACCCCCCGTACGGCAGCTGCCACACCTGGGTGAGCAGCTCGCGCTTGGAGACGACGGTGCCGACGCGGGCGGCGAGGTGGGCGAGGAGGTCGAACTCCTTGGGGGCAAGTTCGACCGGCTCCCCGGCCAGCGTCACCCGGCGGGTGCGCGGGTCGACCAGCAGGTCCGCGACCGTGACCGGGGCGATCGCCGCATCGGCCGCGCCCGCCGCCCGGCGCAGGACCGCACGGATCCGCGCCTCCAGCTGGCCGGCCGGGAACGGCTTGACCACGTAGTCGTCCGCCCCGGCGTCCAGCGCCTGGACCACGCTCTGGTCGTCGTCCCGCGCCGTCGCCACGATGACCGGCACCGAGGAGACCGCGCGCAACATGCGCAGCAGTTCGCGGCCGTCCAGGTCGGGCAGTCCCAGATCGAGGACGACGAGGTCCGGTCGCTCGTCCACCGCCTGCCGGAGGCCCTCCAGGGCGGTGGCCGCCGAGCTCACCGCGTGCCCCCGCTCGCGCAGCGCGCGGATCAGCGCCGCACGGATGCGTTCGTCGTCCTCCACCACCAGGAGCTGGGCCACGGTGGCGACGGTAATGCGGCCGCCCCCCGTCCGGGACGTCCCGCCCCGATCCGGTGACGGCCTTGACGGCGTCTTGGGGTGGCCTTAACCCAAGACGGCGGAGGGTCTGCGGCATGAAGCGCACCATCGCACTCGGAGCCGCGTGGACCGCATCGGCGGCGGCAGCTGTCGGCCTGGGTTTCCTGGCCGTGTCCCTGGTCGACGCGTCGGCGGCCCCAGGGGCGTCCCCGGTGGGGGCGACCACCACCCTGGCGTTCGGGTCGGCCTCACCGACCGCCGTGCCCTCGGCGACCTCGGCCGCCGACCAATTCGTCACCGTGGGCGGCACCGTGTACGCCGACTGCGGGAGCGGATCCCCGGTGCTCGCCGGAGTTCCCGCCGCCGGCTGGTCGGTCGACGACTCGAACGGGGTCGGCCAGACGGAGTTCAAGGCCGCGCAGCAGAAGGTCGAGGTCCACGTGACCTGCGCCGACGGCGTCCCGGTCTTCCGCCTGGACGACTCGTCCGCGCCGCAGGTGACCCCGTCGTCGACCTCGGGTCGTGATGACCACGGGGGTCACGGCGCCGACGACGCCCCCGGCGACGACTCCTCCGGCCGCAGCGGTGGGGGCCACGGGGCCGACGGCTGAGGACCGGCGGCGGAATAGGTTCGCCGGGCCTGGGAGACTTCCTCCGTGCTGTTGCGGATGTCGACCCTGTTCCTGCGGACCCTGCGTGACGACCCGGCCGACGCGGAGGTCCCGAGCCACCGGCTGCTCGTCCGCGCCGGCTACATCCGGCGGGCCGCCCCCGGTGGGTTCACCTGGCTGCCGCTGGGCTTCCGCGTCTTCCGCAACGTCGAGCGCGTCGTCCGGGAGGAGATGGACGCGATGGGCGCGCAGGAGGTGCACTTCCCGGCGCTGCTGCCCCGCGAGCCCTACGAGACCACCGGCCGGTGGACCGAGTACGGGCCGAACCTCTTCCGCCTGCAGGACCGGCGGGGGAACGACTTCCTGCTCGGGCCCACCCACGAGGAGATGTTCACGCTCCTGGTGAAGGACCTCTACGGCTCCTACAAGGACCTGCCCGTCTCGCTGTACCAGATCCAGACCAAGTACCGCGACGAGGCGCGGCCCCGCGCGGGGCTCTTCCGCGGCCGCGAGTTCACGATGAAGGACAGCTACTCCTTCGACGTCGACGACGCCGGTCTCGACCGCTCCTACGCCGCGCACCGCGAGGCCTACATCAAGATCTTCGACCGGCTCGGGCTGGACTACGTGATCGTGTCGGCGATGTCGGGGGCGATGGGCGGCTCGAAGAGCGAGGAGTTCCTGCACCCGACCGAGATCGGGGAGGACACGTTCGTCCGCTCGGCGGGCGGTTACGCGGCCAACGTCGAGGCGGTCACCACCGTCGTCCCGGACGCGATCCCGCTCGAGGGGCTCCCGGAGGCGCACGTCGAGGACACCCCGGACACCCCGACCATCGAGACGCTGGTGGCGGTGGCGCGGGAGATGTTCCCGGACGCCGGCTACACCGCGGCCTCCACGCTGAAGAACGTCGTCGTCACCCTCGTGCATCCCGACGGGACGCGGGAGCCGCTGGTGATCGGTCTGCCCGGTGACCGGGAGGTCGACGCCAAGCGCCTCGAGGCACAGGTCGCGCCGGCCGAGGTCGATGCCTTCACCGAGTTCGACCAGCACCCCGCCCTGGTCAAGGGCTACATCGGCCCGCAGGTGCTGGGTGCGGAGAACGAGTCGAAGATCCGCTTCCTGGTCGATCCGCGGGTGGTTCCGGGGACCCGCTGGATCACTGGTGCGAACCAGCCCGGCAAGCACGTGTTCGACCTCGTCGCCGGACGCGACTTCACCTGGGACGGCGTCATCGAGGCCGCTGAGGTGCGTGCCGGCGACCCGGCCCCGGACGGTTCCGGGCCCCTCGAGCTCGCGCGCGGGGTCGAGATGGGCCACATCTTCCAGCTCGGCCGCAAGTACGCCGAGGCGCTCGACCTCAAGGTGCTCGACGAGAACGGCAAGCTGGTCACCGTCACCATGGGCTCCTACGGGGTGGGGGTCTCGCGCGCGGTCGCGGCCATCGCCGAGTCCAACCACGACGAGCTCGGCCTGGTCTGGCCGCGCGAGGTCGCCCCGGCCGACGTGCACGTCGTGGCCACCGGCAAGGACGCCGCGGTCTTCGAGGCGGCCGAGGAGCTGGCCGGCGAGCTGGTGGGCGCCGGGCTGACCGTGCTCTACGACGACCGGCCCAAGGTCTCCCCGGGCGTGAAGTTCAAGGACGCCGAGCTGCTGGGCATGCCGACGATCGTCACCGTCGGTCGCGGCCTGGCCGAGGGCGTCATCGAGGTCCGCGACCGGACGACCGGGGAACGCGAAGAGGTCCCGGTCGCCGAGGCCGGTGCGCGCGTTCTGGCCATCGTTCGCGGCTAGCTTTTCGGCCCCGTCCAGAGGCTCGCCGCGAGCGTGCGAGCGGTGAGGGGGGCGGGGTCCTTACCGGGGCCGTCGGCGCCGGCGCGCCTTCTGGCACAATGGCTGGTCGAACACGGCTGCAGCGGCCCTCTCACCGGTGCCGACCGTGTCCATCGCTCCGCCCCGGCGTAACCCCACACGTCGCTCCGGCGAGCAACCACACAGCGTTCGAGGAGTACACCACCCACCGTGGCCACCAAGATCAAGCTCATGCGCCTGGGCAAGATGCGCGCGCCGTACTACCGCATCGTCGTCGCCGACGCCCGGACCAAGCGTGACGGCCGCTCGATCGAGACGATCGGCAAGTACCACCCGAAGGAGGAGCCCTCGTTCATCGAGGTCGACTCCGAGCGGGCCCAGTACTGGCTCGGCGTCGGCGCCCAGCCGACCGAGGCCGTCGCCGCCATCTTCCGGGTCACCGGTGACTGGCAGAAGTTCAAGGGCGAGCCGGCGCCGGCCCCCATGCGGGTCGCCGAGCCCAAGCCGGACAAGAAGGCGATCTACGAGGCGGCCGTCCGCGAGGGCATGAACGAGCCCACCGCCGACGCGACCACCGCGAAGAAGAAGGCCGCGCCGAAGAAGGCCGCTGCCGAGGCCCCTGCTGCCGAGGCGCCCGCCGCCGAGGCGACCGAGGCTCCGGCTGCCGAGGCTCCCGAGGCTCCGGCCGCCGAGGAGACCCCGGCTCCCGCCGAGACGCCTGCCGAGTAAGACGTGCTCGAAGAAGCGCTCGAGCACCTGGTCAAGGGCATCGTCGACCACCCGGAAGACGTGACCGTCGATCTGCTCACCAACCGTCGCGGCAAGACCCTCGAGATCCGGGTGCACCCGGACGATCTCGGCAAGGTCATCGGCCGCGGCGGGCGCACCGCCAAGGCGCTGCGCCAGGTGATGACCGGCGTCGGCGGTCGCGGCCTGCGGGTCGACGTCGTCGACACCGACGGGCGCTGAGCACGCACTCCCTTGAGCGACCAAACTGACGACACCGTGGTGGTCGGCCGGATCGGCCGACCCCACGGTGTTCGTGGTCTCGCCACCGTCGAGGTGCGCACCGACGACCCGGACCTGCGGTTCGCACCGGGCGCGGTGCTGATGACCGACCCGCCGCAGCGCGGGCCGCTCACGGTGACCGGCCGGAAATGGCACAGCGGCACGCTGCTGCTGCAGCTGGCTGCGCCGTCCGGTGACGTCTACGCCACCCGCGAGGACGTCGACACGCTGCGCAACACGCTCCTGCTCGTCCCGGTGGCCGCGCTGCCGGAGATCGAGGACCCGGAGTCCTTCTACGACCACCAGCTGGTCGGGCTCGCCGCGCGCCTGACCGACGGCTCGACGCTCGGTGAGGTCGTCGCCGTCCGCCATGAGGCCCAGGACCTGCTGGTGATCCGCCGTCCCGACGGCCCCGAGCTCCTGGTCCCGTTCGTGTCGGCCCTGGTGCCGTCGGTCGACCTCGCCGGCGGCTTCGTCGTCGTGGACCCGCCCGAGGGGCTGCTCGACCTGTGAGTTTCGACATCCAGGTCGTCACCATTTTCCCCGAGTACCTGGCGCCGCTGGGCCAGTCGCTGCTCGGCAAGGCCGCCGAGCGCGGCCTGGTCCGCATCGGCGTGCACGACCTGCGCCAGTGGACCGACGACGTGCACCGCACGGTCGACGACTCCCCCTACGGCGGGGGGCCCGGCATGGTCATGCGCCCCGAACCGTGGGGTCGCGCGCTGGAGGCCGTCCGCCCGCCGGGCACCCGGCTGGTGGTCCCCACCCCCGCCGGCCAGCCGTTCACGCAGGCGCTCGCCGCCCAGTGGGCCGCGGAGCCCGGGTTGGTCTTCGCCTGCGGCCGGTACGAGGGCATCGACCAGCGGGTGGCCGACTGGGCCGCGGATGCGGGGCCGGTGTCGGAGGTCTCGATCGGTGACTACGTGCTGGCCGGCGGGGAGTCCGCCGTCCTCGTGATGGTGGAGGCCGTCACCCGCCTGCTGCCCGGGGTCGTGGGCAACAGCGAGTCGGTCGAGTTCGACTCGCACGCCGACGGGCTGCTCGAGGGCCCGTCCTACACGCGGCCGGCGTCCTGGCGGGGGCACGAGGTGCCTGCGGTGCTGCTCTCCGGCGACCACGCCTCGATCGCCCGGTGGCGGCGGGCGGAGTCCCTGCGCCGCACCGCGTCCCGGCGTCCCGACCTGCTCGAGCGGATCGTGCTCAACGACGTCGATCGCGCGTTGCTCGACGGTGATGGCTGAGCGGCTTCCGCTGCGGCCGGCCGCCCGGGTGGTCGTGCTCGACCCCACCGGTCGCGTGCTGCTGTTCGGCGCCCGGCTCGTCGACCTCGACAGCCCGCCGGGACCTGTCCTCTACTGGTACACGCCGGGCGGTCAGGTCGAGCCGGGGGAGGCGCTGCGCGAGGCGGCGGTGCGGGAGCTGGCGGAGGAGATCGGCCTCGTCGTCGAGCCGGCCGCGCTCGAGGGCCCGGTCTGGCTGCGTCGCGCCGTCGCGCCGCTGCTCGGGGTCCCGATGGACCACCGGGAGACCTACTTCGTGCTGCGGGACGTCGTCCACGAGGTCGACGTCACCGGGCAGACCGAGATCGAGGCGTACGAGGACCAGCCGCACCGCTGGTGGTCGGCCGCGGAGATCGCCGCGTCCGCGGAGTCGTTCGTGCCCGCCCAACTGGCCGACCGCCTGGAGGAGCTGCTCGGAGGACCCTCTGCGGGGCCGCCGCGCATCGTCTCCTGAAGATGTGGCACAGTAGAGAGCTGCTGCAGACCGTGGGCTCCCGCCGACGGCGGCTCCGCCATGGAGTAGCAGCCACTGATTCGGACGGCCGGTCACTCCGCTGTCTGCACCGATAGAGCCACTGCACTAGGACTGAGGACTGCCGAGATGAACACCCTGGACGCACTCGACGCCGACTCGTTGCGCGGCGACATCCCCGACTTCCGCCCCGGGGACTCCGTGAAGGTGCACGTGCGGGTCGTCGAGGGCAACCGCTCGCGCATCCAGGTCTTCCAGGGCGTCGTGATCCGTCGCCAGGGTGGCGGCATCCGCGAGACCTTCACCGTCCGCAAGGTCAGCTTCGGCGTCGGCGTCGAGCGCACCTTCCCGGTGCACACCCCGGTCGTCGAGAAGATCGAGGTCGTGACCCGCGGTGACGTCCGCCGGGCGAAGCTGTACTACCTCCGCGAGCTGCGCGGCAAGGCCGCCAAGATCAAGGAGAAGCGCGACATCATCGCGCGCTGACACGCTGACCGGCCGGTCGAGACCGGCAGTCGTCGCGGCGGGCCTCCCGCGCCGTACATTGCTCGTGATGAGCAGTGATCGGCCCGGGGGGCCCGCCGACGTCGTTCCAGGTGACGAACCCGCGAAGCAGCCTGGGGCCGCCGCCGACGGCGCTTCCTCGCGCCGGTCGCGCCGGCGCGGTGCGGCGAAGAAGGGTTCGCTGCTGCGCGAGCTGCCCGTGCTCCTCCTGATCGCGTTCGTCCTGGCCCTGGTCGTCAAGACGTTCTTCGTGCAGGCATTCTTCATCCCGTCCGGGTCGATGGAGCAGACCCTGCACGGTTGTGCGGGCTGCACCGGCGACCGGGTGCTGGTCAACAAGGTCCCGTACTGGTTCGGGAAGCCCGAGCCCGGCGAGATCGTCGTCTTCAAGGGCCCGGACACCTGGACGCCGGAGGTGTCGGTCGCCGAGCCGAGCAACTGGTTCTCCGCGGCGATGCTGTGGCTCGGGCGCACCGTGGGGGTCGCACCGCCGAGCGAGGACGACTTCGTGAAGCGGGTGATCGCCACGGCCGGCCAGACGGTGCAGTGCTGCGACGCCGAGGGGCGCGTGACGGTCGACGGGAAGCCGCTCGACGAGCCCTACATCTTCGAGAACACCCCGATCGAGTCCCGCGCCTTCGGCCCGGTGACCGTGCCCGAGGGGCGGCTGTGGGTGATGGGTGACCACCGTTCGGCATCGGCCGATTCCCGAATGCACAACGGCGACAAGTACAGCGGCACGATCGGGGTGGACGACGTCATCGGGAAGGCCGCCGTCATCGTCTGGCCGGTGAGTCGTTTCGGGCTGCTGCATGCGCCGGACATCCAGGGGACCGAGGCCGCGGCAGCCGGCGCCGTCCCCGCCGCCGTGGGGCTGGTCGGGGCCGTTCCCCTCGTCGCCTGGCGTCGCCGGCGCCGTTCCGGCGACCACTGAATGCCACTCGGCGTTTCTCATGTGACTGGGACGGAAATGAATCCGGCGCGCAGATAGCAATGAAAAAAATGTAAGAAAAGTGTTCAAGCAATCGTTTCACCCTTCCGATGGAGACATTGCAAGTTCCCGGAGAGTGAAACGGAGTCAGTTGTGTCTGCACCTATGGCGAGCACCGCCCGCGGGGTCACCCGCGTGCTGCTCCTCGCTGACGCGCCCGTCCTGCGTCGCGGTCTGGTCAGCATGATCAACGAGACGGCCGGCATGCAGTCGGTGGGTACGCCCGGCGAGCTGCGTCGGGCCCTCACGCTGGTCGAGTCGGCCCGACCCGACGCGGTCGTGGTCGAGCTGGGCAGCGGCCGCGCCGCCACCCTGAACGCCTGCCGCGACCTGCGGCGCCGCTTCCCCCGAGTCGCGATCGTCGCGCTGGCCACGTCCGAGGACCCGGCCATCGTGAACGAGGCGATCGCTGCGGGCATCCGCGGCTACCTCATGATCAACACCTCGCCGACCCTGCTCGGCTGGGCGATCCTGGCCGCTCGTGCGGGCCGGACCGTCGTCGACCCGCAGATCCGCCGGGTCGAGCCCTCGGACGTGCCGGCCGCCAAGCCGTTCGCGCCGGAGGTGCCGCTGACCCGCCGCGAGTCCGACGTGCTGGACGAGCTGCTCCAGGGGCAGTCCAACCGTCAGATCGGCCGCAACCTGTTCATCAGCGAGGACACCGTCAAGTCCCACGTCAAGGCCATCCTGCGCAAGCTGGGTGCCCGCGACCGGGCCCACGCGGTCTCCCTGGTGCTGTCCAACCGCCAGCCCGGCTGCACCTGCGGGCACAGCCTCTCGGCCGCCCGCGCCGTCGAGCTGGACCACTCGGGTCTGGACGCCGCCGACATCTGATCGGTCCGCACCACCATCTCCGGCACACCGGGCCGGTCTCCCCTCGGGGAGACCGGCCCGGAGTGCGTCGTAGGGTCGGTGCCGATGGTCAGCACTGCCCCTTCCCGCACCCGTCGCACGATTGCCGACGACGACCGCCCCGACGCGCTCTGGGACATGGAGCGCTCGCTGCGCCGCCGCGGGTTCGCCGCCGTCGCCGGGGCGGACGAGGCCGGCCGTGGGGCCTGTGCGGGCCCGCTCGTCGCCGCCGCCTGCGTCCTGCCGTCCGGGCGGCGCGGCCGCGTGCCCGGCCTGGCCGACTCCAAGCTGCTCACCGCCGCGGCCCGGGAACGCGTCTACAGCGAGGTCGTCGAGCGCGCGGTGGCCTGGTCCGTGGTGGTCATCCCGGTGGCCGATCTCGACGCCCGCGGCATGCACGTCACGAACATCGAGGCGCTGCGCCGGGCGGTCTCCGCGCTCGAGCCCGGGCCGGACTACGTCCTCACCGACGGCTTCCCCGTGTCCGGCCTGGCCCAGCCCGGGCTGGCCGTCTGGAAGGGCGACCGCGTCGCCGCCTGCGTCGCCGCGGCGTCCGTGCTGGCCAAGGTGAGCCGCGACCGGATGATGATGGAGCTGCACGAGCGGTGGCCGGAGTACGACTTCGCCGGCCACAAGGGCTACATCACCGACGTCCACAGCGCGGCTCTGCAACGGCACGGGCCCTGCCCGGAGCACCGGATGCGCTTCGTGAACGTCCGCAGTGCGCGGGACTCCTACGCCGCGCGGGGACTCCAGGTCACAGCCGAAGTCGCCATGGTCGATGATGACCTCATGAGCCCAGTGCCCGGAGACGTTCGATGAGCACCGAGGATCTCGAGAAGTACGAGACCGAGATGGAGCTGCAGCTCTATCGCGAGTACCGCGACATCGTGCGGCAGTTCACGTACGTGGTGGAGACCGAGCGGCGCTTCTACCTCGCCAACTCGGTCGACCTTCAGGTGCGCGAGGCGGGGGGAGAGGTCTACTTCGAGCTGAAGCTCTCCGACGCGTGGGTCTGGGACATGTACCGCCCGGCGCGGTTCGTCCGCAACGTGCGCGTCCTGACGTTCAAGGACGTCAACGTCGAGGAGCTGGACAAGCCCGACCTCGAGCTGCCGGAGAACCCGCGCATCACCTGATCGGCGGCAGGACCGACTTCTCGCGGAGGATCTGCTCGACCGTCCGGAGCGGCCCTAGGCCCAGGCGGGCTGCGGTCCCTGCGGTGTCCCAGTCGGTCTGGGACGTCGCGATCAGCCGGTTCAGGCCCATGACGCCCGCCAGGGACGGCGCCACGGGCATGAACAACCGCTGCAGAACGGCGAAGGCGCGCGCTGGCTGGCTGATGACCCGGACCCGACGACCGAGCACCCTTTGGTAGATCGCGGCGACGTCGGTCCACGAGAGGACCTCGGGGCCGCCGAGGTCGACGGGGCCCTCGCCGGTGTCCGGTCGTAGCGCCGCCGTGAGCGCCGTGGCCGCGTCGTGCACCGACAGGAATGCCTGCCGGGCGGTGGCGGGTCCGGGGACGACCATGATCCCGCGCCGCTCGACGGTACGACCGGTGACCCCACGGAACCAGCGGAGCGTGGGATAGGGCCGCGTCAGCGTGCTCCGCTCCTCGCCGCGCAGCGGGAGCTCGCTGCCGACGAGAGCCAGCCAGACCTCGGTGAACGGTGGTGTCCGCAGAGAAAGCCACGACAGGCCGGACTCGCCCAGCAAGCGCTCGACCCGCCGCTTCATCGCGGCGACCGGCACGCGCTCGTCCAGCGGTGTCTCCGGCACGCTCATGAACACGAACCGGCGGACGCCGGATCGCTCGGCGCGCTCGATCAGCTCGGCGTATCCGGCGTCGAGGGCCGCAGCGCTGTCCGTGCGGTGGATGGGGGCGACGGCGTTCGCCGTGGCCACGACCGAGTCGACCCCGGCCAGCGCGGCGTCCAGGGTCTCGGGCCGGGTCAGGTCCGCAACGACCAGTTCGGCGCCCAGAGCGGCCAGGTCGGTCGCCGTCGCCGGGTCGCGCACCATCGCGCGCACCGACCGGCCCTCCGCCCGCAGCCGCCGCACCACGAGGCTCCCGACCTGCCCGGTTGCGCCCACCACGAGGATCACTCTGGCCTCCTGCCGGTCGGTCGAGGGGCATTCCGTCCACAGGGGTGGTCCCCGTCCACAGCTTCCCCCGGGAGCTGTCGTAGCGGCCCGCCGGGGCGAACGGTCGGTGGCGTGTCCACCACTCTCGAGCTCGGCTCCCTCGGCGAGCACATCGCCGCCACCTACCTCACCGATGTCGGCCTGCGGGTGCTCGACCGCAACTGGCGCTGCCGGGAGGGCGAACTCGACCTCGTCGCCCGCGATGCCGACGCGCTCGTCTTCTGCGAGGTCAAGGCTCGGCGGGGGACCGGGTTCGGGTTTCCGGTGGAGGCAGTGACCCTCACCAAGCAGCGCAGGCTGCGCACGCTGGCCCAGCGCTGGCTGGCGGCGCACGACGAGCACGCGCCGGATCTCAGGTTCGACGTGGTCGGTGTCCTGGTGCGCCCCGGCCGGCCGGCTCTGGTGACCCACCTGCGGGGGGCGTTCTCGTGACGCTGGCGCGCACCTGGTCGGTGGGCCTCGCGGGCGTCGTCGGCGCGATGGTCGAGGTGGAGGTCGACATGGCCAACGGGATGCCCGGAGTGGCGCTGGTGGGTCTCCCGGACGCCGTGGTGCGTCAGTCGGTCGACCGCGTCCGCGCGGCCGTGGTGAACGCCGGTGCGACGTTCCCGTCTCAGCGCCGGATCACGATCGGCCTGTCACCGGCGTCGATGCCGAAGCAGGGGAGCGGCTTCGACCTCGCCCTGGCCGCCGCTGTCCTGGCGGCCTCAGGAACGGTGCCCGATCGCTCGGTCGACCGGCTCGTGCTGCTGGGGGAGTTGGGGCTCGACGGCACCGTCCGAGGAATCCGCGGCGTGCTGCCCGCGGTCCTCGCCGCCGCGCGTGCGGGGCACCGACAGGTCGTGGTGCCCGCGGCCAATGCCGATGAGGCGGCATTGGTCGAGCGTGTGCAGGTGCTGCCCGCGACCACGCTGGCCGAAGTGGTCGCCCACCTGGCCGGCACGACCTCGATCACCCCGCACGTCCGCGGACCGCTGCCGGCCGAGCCACCGGTCCCCGACCTCGGCGACGTCGTCGGACAGGCGGCGGGCCGGCGCGCGGTCGAGATCGCCGCCGCCGGAGGTCATCACCTGTTCCTGACCGGTCCGCCGGGTGCGGGCAAGACCATGCTGGCCGAGCGGCTGCCGGGCCTGCTGCCGCCCCTGGACGAGCAGGCGGCGCTCGAGGTCACCGCCATCCACTCGGTGGCCGGCACCCTGCCCCCAGACGCTCCGCTGCTGCAGCGCAGCCCGTTCGAGGCGCCGCACCACTCGGCCTCCATGGCCTCGCTGATCGGCGGGGGATCGGGGCAGATCCGGCCCGGCGCTCTCTGCCGGGCACACCGCGGTGTGCTGTTCATGGACGAAGCGCCTGAATTCCCCCGCGCGGTCCTCGACACGCTGCGCCAGCCCCTCGAACGCGGCTCGGTGACCATCCACCGGGCGTCGGGCTCAGCGACGTTCCCCTGCCGGGCGCAGCTCGTGCTGGCTTCCAACCCGTGCCCGTGTGCGTCCGCCGCCGGCGACATCGCGTGCACGTGCAGCGCCCTCGAGCGGCGGCGCTACCAGGCCCGGCTGTCCGGCCCGCTCCTCGACCGGATCGATCTGCGCGTCGACCTCCCGGCCGTCACCCGTGCGGGCTGGCTGGACGCCCTCGAACCACCGGAGACCACCGAGGTCGTGGCCCGGCGGGTCGCGGAGGCCCGCGCCGCGGCGGCCGGACGGCTGGGCGGCACCGGACTGACGCTGAACAGCCAGGTCCCGGGGCGGTTGCTCCGGGAGCGCTGGGTGGTGCCCCGGATGTCGCTGCGCCTGGCGGAACGGGCGCTGGAACGCGGGGCGCTCTCGGTGCGCGGGTTCGACCGGGTTCTCCGGGTTGCCTGGACGGTCGCGGATCTGGCCGGCCGCGCCGTGCCGGACGCCGACGACGTGGCCGAGGCTCTCGGCATGCGGCTGCAGCGGGCCGCGGCATGAGCCTCGACGAGGTTCTGGAGACGGGAACGGTGGCCGCCGCGCGGCGGGCTCGGGCGTGGCTGAGCCGTGTCGCCGAGCCCGGCACCATCGACTTCTGGCGCTACATCGAGGACGTCGGGCCCGTCGATGCGGTCCGGCGACTGCGGGCAGGGTCGGCCCCCGAACGCATCCGTGCGATCGTCGGGCCCCGGGCAGACCAGGACGAGAGCCTCGCCGACCTCGCGCGGGCAGAGCGTGTCGGGGCGCGGCTGGTGATTCCCGAGGACGACGAGTGGCCGGCGCTACCGCTGCATGCCCTCACGCTCGCGACGAGCCGCGAGCCCGCCGATCACCGCCACCAGCCGGGCCGCACCCTGGCCCCGGTCCCTCCGGTCGCGCTGTGGGTCCGTGGGCCCGCGCGGCTGGACCAGCTCGTGGACAGGTCCGTTGCGGTGGTCGGATCGCGGGCGTCGACGGCCTACGGCGAGCACGTGGCGGGTGAGCTCGGCTTCCAGCTGGGGGAGCGCGGCTGGACGGTCGTCTCCGGCGGTGCCTTCGGCATCGACGCCGCCGCGCACCGTGGCGCGCTGGCTGCCGAGGTGCCGACGCTGGCCGTGCTGGCCTGCGGCGTGGACCGGCCCTATCCGGCCGCGCACGGGGCGCTGTTCAGCCGCATCGCCGAGACCGGGCTGCTGGTCAGTGAATGGCCGCCGGGATGCGCGCCGCTGCGCCACCGGTTCCTGGTGCGCAACCGGCTGATCGCGGCGCTCACCCGGGGCACGGTCGTGGTGGAGGCGGCCGCGAGGTCGGGCGCGCAGGCCACGGCGAAGCGTGCCTCGCGGCTCGGTCGCCGGGTCATGGTCGTCCCGGGCCCCGTGACCAGCGCGATGTCGGTGGGCTGCCATGAACTGCTGCGGGACGAGGAGGCAGGAGCGGTTCTCGTCGCGTCGGCCGCGCACGTCATCGAGGCCGTCGGCGGGATCGGGACCGACCTCGCCGAGCCCCCGGACAAGCCCACCGGTCCGCGGGACGGGCTCTCCGACCTCGCCACCCGCGTGCTCGACGCCTGCCCGGTGCGCACCGGGGTCAGTCCCGAACGGCTCGCAACCATCGCCGGCTGCGACGTGCTCGAGGTGCTGAGGGTGCTCCCGGCACTCGAGCTGGCCGACCTCGTCCAGTGGACGGGTAGCGGCTGGCGGCTCGGTCGCGGCGCGGCGGCTTGACGGGCCGGGCGGGCCACCGCACGGTTCCGGGGTGACCGCGGGGACAGCAGATGCACGGGCGGCGCTGCCCCCTGCGCTGGCCGAGGCCCTGGCCGGGTACGAAGAGCACTTGCGCACCCAGCGCGACCTGTCCGAGCACACGGTCCGCGGGTACGTCACCGACGCGGTGTGGCTGCTCGACCACCTCGTACGCCGCGGCGGCGAACAGGTGCACGACCTCGACCTCGCGGCCCTGCGCGGCTGGCTCGCGCAGGGCCGCACCCGCGGGCACAGCCGCGCCACCACCGCCCGCCACGCGGCGTCGGCCCGCTCCTTCACCGCCTACCTGCGCCGGGCAGGACTCACGCCCGACGACGTGGGGCTGCGGCTGGTCAGCCCGAAGGCCCACCGTCCACTGCCCGACGTCCTCGCCCCGGATCAGGCGCGGGCCGTGGTCGATGCCGTGGCCGGCGCCGACGACCCCATCGGGCTCCGGAACGCCGTCGTCGTCGAGCTGCTGTACGCCAGCGGCATCCGCGTGAGCGAGCTCGTCGGCCTCGACGTCGACGACGTCGACCGCGGACGTCGCCTGCTCCGGGTCCTGGGCAAGGGGCGCAAGGAACGCAGCGTGCCCTACGGCATTCCGGCCGAGCAGGCGATCGACGCCTGGCTGACCCGCGGGCGGACCGCCCTGGCCACCTCGGACTCGGGACCCGCCCTGCTCCTCGGTGCCCGCGGGCACCGGCTCGACGCCCGCGAGGCGCGGCGCGTCGTGCACAAGGCGGTCGCGGCGGCCCCCGGCGCCCCCGACGTCGGCCCGCACGGGCTGCGGCACTCGGCGGCCACCCACGTGCTGGAGGGCGGCGCCGACCTCCGGTCGGTCCAGGAGTTGCTGGGCCACGCTAGCCTCGCGACGACCCAGATCTACACGCATGTGACGGTCGAACGCCTCCGTGCGGTCCATGCGCAGGCCCACCCCCGTGCCTGAGAGGGTGGCCGCGTGGCCAGAGGCGGGTACGACCAGCGAGCACGACGCAGCGGCAGCATCGAGGAGGGCGACCGTGCCTGAGGCCACCATCCACCGGATCGACGAGTTCGACGAGAGCCGTGAGGATGCCGATGCCCTGCTCGCAGAGCTGTGGAACGAGTACGTGGCCCACCGTGACCCGGGGCTGCGGGATCGGCTGATCCTCCACTACGCCCCGCTCGTCAAGTACGTGGCCGGCCGGGTCGGCAGCGGCCTGCCCGCGCACGTCGAGCAGGCCGACCTGGTCTCCTACGGCACCTTCGGGCTCATCGACGCGATCACCCGCTACGAGCCGACCCGCGAGGTGAAGTTCGAGAGCTACGCGATGGCCCGCATCCGTGGCGCGATCATCGACGAACTGCGTCACACCGACTGGATCCCGCGGTCGGTGCGCATGAAGGCCCGGTCCTACGAGCGGGCGGTCGCCGAGCTCGAGGCCAAGCTGCAGCGCACCCCGACCGACGAGGAGGTCGCCGACATCCTGGACATGGACGTCGAGGAGATGCGCAAGTTCCTCGGTCAGCTGTCCCTGGTCAACGTCGTCGCGCTCGACGAGCTCCTCACCGACGACGACGGCGGCGGCTCCCCCCGGCTCGGCGACACGCTGCAGGACTCCAGCGCCCTGGACCCCCAGGCGATGGCCGAGCACGGCGAGGCGCGCCAGCTGCTCGCCCGCGCGGTCGAGCAGCTCCCGGAGCGGGAGAAGGTCGTCGTCAGCCTCTACTACTTCGAGGGCCTCACGCTCGCCGACATCGGCCGGGTCCTCGGCGTCACGGAGAGCCGGATCTGCCAGATGCACACCAAGGCCGTGCTCCAGCTCCGCACGAAGCTCGCCGACATCGCCTGAGGTGGGTGACCCGACGGGCGCCGAGCTCGATCGCTACCTCGACTCCGTCCTGATCGGTGGCCGGGAGCCGTTCACGCCGGTCGTCTCGGACTACGACTCCGCGTGGCCGTCACGGTTCGCCGAGCTCGAGGCTCGTATCGGGGCGGCGCTCGAGGATGCGGCCCTCGCGGTCGAGCACATCGGCAGCACCTCTGTGCCGGGCCTCGCCGCGAAGCCGATCATCGACGTGCTCGTCGTCGTGGCGGACGTGGACGACGAGCCGTCGTACGTGACCGCGCTGGTGGACGCCGGCTTCGTGCTGCGCGTCCGTGAGGCGCGTCATCGCATGTTCCGCACGCCCGACCGGGATGTCCACGTCCACGTCTACTCCTCAGGCGACCAGGCGATCACGGACTACCTGGACCTCCGGGACTGGCTGCGGGTCGACGAGGCCGATCGGACGCTGTACGCCGCCGTGAAGCGCGATCTGGCTCGGCGACCGTGGTCCGACATGAACCATTACGCCGACGCCAAGACCGACGTGGTCCAGCAGGTGCTCGGCAGGGCGAGGGCGTGGAGAGCATCCGGCGCCACCGAGGCGGGAAGGTCTCATGCCGATCGACTTCGGTGACGTGGCCAACCGGCGGAGCTACTCCGACCGCGAGGCCGACGCCTCCTGGCGGGACGCGGTCACAGCGCGAGTGGATCCGGTCGGCGCGCACGTCGTGGACATCGGCTGCGGGGGAGGGACCTACCTCCGCGCCTGGCACGACCTGGGTGCCGCGAGGGTCACCGGCGTCGACTCGAGCGCGCCGATCCTCGACACCGCCCGGGAGAGCCACGGCCATCTGGCGGGGGTGTCGTTCCGCCTGGGGGACGCAGCCGACACCGGCCTCGCGCGCGGAAGCGCAGACATCGTCTTCGAGCGCGCCCTGATCCATCACGTGCTCGACCTCCGCGCGGTCGCCGTGGAGGCATACCGGATCCTCCGGCCCGGCGGGATCCTGCTGCTCCAGGACCGCACTCCCGACGACGTCGCCCAGCCCGGGTCCACCGGCCATCCCCGCGGCTGGCTCTTCGATCTCTTCCCGCGGCTGCTCGATGTCGAGAACGGGCGCCGTCCGGACACGCGCCGGGTCGGCGCAGCGCTCGCCGCTGCCGGCTTCGACGACGTGACGACGACGACGCTGTGGGAGATCCGCCGCCGCTACGCCGACCGAGAGGACTACCTCGCCGAGATCGCGTCGCGCACCGGGCGGTCGATCCTGCACGAACTCAGCGACGCCGAACTGGCCGACCTGGTCGGGGGACTGCGGCGCCGGATCCCCGAGGGCCCGATGGTCGAGCAGGACCGGTGGACGCTCTGGCGAGCCGCGCGCGCCGCCTGAACCCGCGTCAGGCCGGGCGCCCCCATTCGTACGCGGCCTGCCCGGCTGTCCGGAGCTCCGTCGGCGCTCCGTGCCGGCGGTCGACGGTCACCGACAGATCCGCCACCGAGCAGTTGAGCACCCGATGCGCAGGGTGGCCCGGCGTCGGGTCGGCGTAGTCCCACTCGACGAAGGCCGCGGACGGCGCGGAGACCGTGGCGCTCACGGTGGCCCCGGCGGCGGGGATGCGCAGCCGGCACCGGTCCGGGGCCGCGTCCACAGCGACCGGACGGCCGAGGCCGCCCACGCGGATCCGTTCCCCACCCACGGACACGGCGCCATTGGCGACCCACGGCGTGAGCAGCGGGCCGATCCGCACCCGCGCCACCGCGACGTCCAGCCAGGTATGCGTCGCGGCGCCCTCGAATCCGAGACCGTGCAGCCAGATCCACTGCTCGGCGTGCTGCTCGCCCCAGTTGTGCCCCACCATCCCGTGCCACCCGTCCACGGCGACGGACTCCCCGTCCACCTCGACGCGGCCGTCGAACACCGTCGCGGGGGACAGGGACAGCAGTTTCGTGCGCGGCAGCCGTGCCCGGTACATCCAGTCGCGCGGAAGGTGCTCCAGCGCGGGCTCCGCGTCGTGGGTGCGCAGGGACCACGACATCGAGCCGGCCCGCCCCTCGATCCCGGCTGGGCCGAACGTGCTGTCGCCCAGCCGGATCCACGCGCCCGGCGTCGTCGTCGCTGGCCCCGCGCCGACCCGGACGGCGCGCGGCGCGGGGGAGCCCCGGTCGAACAGGGTGAACCACAGCTGGCCCTCCGGTGGCCCGCCCGGAGCGACCGAGACCGTGTACCGGATCCACATGCCTCGGCTCCCGGTCGGGTCCACCGCCCGCAGGTAGTAGCTCTCGTAGTGCCCGCGACCGCTGGCGGCGTCCGGCCACCGCGCGGGGGCCGGCTCGGCGAGGACCATGGCCGCAGGCTAGCCAGCCGTGCAACCGCTCATCGGAGCGGCAGGAGACGGATCCGTACGGGGCGGACCAGGAGCATCGGGTCCAGATAGGTCTCGCCCCGGCGCAGGCCCCAGTGCAGACAGGCCTCGCGCGGGCACCCGGAATGACCGGCCTCCAGGATCCCGATCGGGGAACCGCGGGCCACCTGCTGTCCGGCGGCCACCGAGGGGCGCACCGGCTCGTACGTCGTCCGCAGGCCGCCGGTGTGGTCGACGCTGACCACCGGCCGGCCGGCGACCATGCCGGCGAACACCACGGTCCCGTCGCCCGCGGTCAGCACGAGCGAGCCGGCGGCACCGCCCAGGTCGACCCCGCGGTGTCCCGCGGCGTAGGGACCGGGCGGACGCTGGAACGGGCGGGTGACCTCGAGGTCGCCGGTCAGCGGCGCGCCCCACGGGACGGCCGGTTCGGGGACGGCCGGCGAGGCGCCCGCCGGTACCGGCGCAGCGACCGTCGCCAGGGCCAGGAGGAGCAGCAGGACGCGGGTGCGCACGCTCCGATCCTGGGCGCCGCCGCGTGCCCGAGGTGCGGACACCGCAGATCTGTGGATGCCCGGACGGCTGGGGAAAACCCGGTGCGGACCTCGCGTATGCTTGTCCGTGCGGCCCGTCTCGACGGGTCGACTTCGCGTGTCCTCTGCCCGCTAGCGCGGGACAGCCGCCACCTCGGTCCCGACGGGAAACCGCCGGGTTGTGTGGCGCGGCCGGACACCAGGGCGAAGCACCACCCGGTGCCCGCGGCAAACCGAGAGAGCGTGGCCCCCGGGCCGCGCGCAACCAGGAAGGCGACCATGGCAGTCGTCAGCATGAAGCAGCTGCTCGACAGCGGCGTCCACTTCGGGCACCAGACCCGTCGCTGGAACCCGAAGATGAAGCGCTTCATCTTCACCGAGCGCAACGGCATCTACATCATCGACCTGCAGCAGACGCTGGGGTACATCGACAACGCCTACGAGTTCGTCAAGCAGACGGTCGCCCACGGCGGCTCGATCCTGTTCGTCGGCACCAAGCGTCAGGCGCAGGAAGTCGTCGCCGAGCAGGCCACGCGCGTGGGCATGCCCTACGTCAACCAGCGCTGGCTGGGCGGCATGCTCACCAACTTCCAGACCGTGTTCAAGCGGCTGGAGCGCCTCAAGGAGCTCGAGGACCTCGAGCAGACCGGTGCGCTGGTCAGCCTCTCCAAGAAGGAGCAGCTGGTCCTCTCCCGCGAGAAGGCCAAGCTCGAGCGCTCCCTCGGCGGTATCCGCGACATGAAGAAGGTGCCCAGCGCCATCTGGATCGTGGACACCAAGAAGGAGCACATCGCCGTCGGCGAGGCCCGCAAGCTGAACATCCCGGTCGTCGCGATCCTGGACACCAACTGCGACCCCGACGAGGTCGACTACAAGATCCCGGGCAACGACGACGCGATCCGCAGCATCGCCGTCCTGACCCGCGTGGTGGCCGACGCCGTCGCCGAGGGCCTCATGGCCCGCTCCGCCGCGCAGGCCGACGCCGGTCGCGGTGAGGCCGGCGCCGAGCCGGTCATCGGTGGCGACGAGCCCCTGGCCGACTGGGAGCGCGAGCTCCTGACCGGTGGGGACGCCGCCGCGGCTCCTGCAGCCGACGCCCCGGTCGACCCGGCCACCCTGCCGGAGACCCCGCAGTACCCGCCCACGGTCACCGCGGAGGAGGTCGCTCCCGGCGGTCTGCCCTCCGCCGGCGAGCCCGCACCGGACCTCTGATCCGACGGCGCCGTCCCCGCTCGTCGCGGGGACGGCGCCCCGGCACGTCCGCACCACGTTCTCTCGCACCACCCCAGACCTAGAGGAAGTGACATGGCTGAGTTCACCGCAGCCGACGTCAAGCGTCTCCGCGACGCCACCGGCGCCGGCATGATGGACTGCAAGAAGGCCCTGACCGAGGCCGACGGCGACTACGACAAGGCCGTCGAGTTCCTGCGCGTCAAGGGCGCCAAGGACGTCGGCAAGCGCCTCGAGCGCTCCACGACCAACGGCATCGTCGTCAGCAAGGACGGCGCGCTGCTCGAGCTCGACTGCGAGACCGACTTCGTCGCGAAGAACGCCGACTTCGTCACGCTCGCCGAGCGTCTGCTCGACATTGCGCTGCAGTCCAAGCCGGCCGACGCCGAGGCGCTGCTGGCCACCGAGGTGGACGGCCAGACCGTCGCCGCGCTGGTCGAGGGCGAGTCCGCCCGCATCGGCGAGAAGCTCGTGCTGAGCCGCTTCGTCGCCTTCGAGGGCACGACGGCCACCTACCTGCACAAGCGGGCCACCGACCTGCCCCCGGCCATCGGCGTC
This sequence comes from Blastococcus sp. OS1-29, assembly GCF_057628075.1. Lineage (NCBI taxonomy): Bacteria > Bacillati > Actinomycetota > Actinomycetes > Geodermatophilales > Geodermatophilaceae > Blastococcus > Blastococcus sp. OS1-29. The sequence continues at coordinate 39,191 of NZ_JBXXJK010000005.1, read as the reverse complement.
GCGGTGCAGTACTCCGGTGGCAGCGAGGACGCCGCGCGCAGCCTGGCGATGCACATCGCCGCGGCCCGCCCGCGCTTCCTCACCCGTGAGGAGGTCCCGGCGGAGGCCGTCGAGACCGAGCGTCGCGTGGCCGAGCAGACCGCGAAGGAGGAGGGCAAGCCGGAGCAGGCGATCAGCAAGATCGTCGAGGGCCGGGTGAACTCCTTCTACAAGGACTTCGTCCTGCTCGAGCAGCCCTCGATCACCGAGCCCAAGCGCACGGTCAAGCAGGTTGCCGACGACGCCGGCCTCACCGTGGAGCGGTTCGCCCGCTTCGAGGTCGGCCAGGCCTGAGGCACAGCACGTCATGAACGGCTCCGCTCCCGACTCTGGGAGCGGAGCCGTTCGTGTGTGCGGCAGGATCAACTCACCGATGTCGAACGAGGGATGACGCGTTGACCGACACCACACCGCCGCTGTCCGCACCGACCGCCTTCCAGCCGGCCGACGGGAGCGGGTACCACCGGGTGCTGCTGAAGCTCTCCGGCGAGACGTTCGGCGGCGGCAACGTCGGCGTCGACGCCGACATCGTCCGCGGCATCGCCGAGCAGCTGGCCGAGGTGGTGGCCAAGGGCACGCAGGTCGCCGTGGTGATGGGTGGCGGCAACTTCTTCCGCGGCGCGGAGCTCAGCCAGGCCGGCATGGACCGCACCAAGGCCGACTACATGGGCATGCTCGGCACGGTCATGAACTGCCTGGCCCTGCAGGACTTCTGCGAGAAGGCGGGCCTGGAGACCCGGGTGCAGTCGGCGATCACCATGGGCCAGGTCGCCGAGCCCTACATCCCGCGCAAGGCCATCCGGCACCTGGAGAAGGGCCGCCTGGTCATATTCGGTGCCGGCGCCGGCATGCCGTACTTCTCCACCGACACCGTCGCCGCCCAGCGCGCCCTGGAGATCGAGTGCCAGGTGCTGCTCATGGGCAAGAACGGGGTCGACGGCGTCTACGACGACGACCCGCGCACCAATCCGGCGGCGGTCATGTACGACGACCTGGACTACGCGACCGTGCTCGCGAAGCAGCTCAAGGTGGCCGACGCGACGGCCATCAGCCTGTGCATGGACAACCAGATGCCGATCGTGGTGTTCAACCTCCTGCGTGACGGCAACATCGCCCGAGCGGTCGCAGGTGAGAAGATCGGCACGCTGATCAGTCAGCCGGCCTGAACCGGCTCTAGGAGGGAACACCCAGTGATCGACGACACCCTGCTCGATGCCGAGGAGCGGATGGACAAGGCTCTGTCGGTCGCCCGCGAGGACCTCGGCTCGGTACGCACCGGCCGGGCGGCGCCCTCGATGTTCAACAAGATCGTCGTGGACTACTACGGTGCGATGACGCCGGTGCCGCAGATGGCGTCGATCACCGTGCCCGAGGCGCGCATGGCCGTCATCAAGCCCTACGACGCCACGCAGATGTCCGCCATCGAGCGGGCCATCCGCGACAGCGACCTCGGGGTGAACCCGACCAACGACGGCCAGGTGCTCCGGGTCGTCTTCCCGCAGCTCACCGAGGAGCGTCGCCGCGACCTCGTGAAGATGGCCCGGGCCAAGGGCGAGGACGCCAAGGTCGCCATCCGCAACATCCGGCGCCGCGCGAAGGAGGAGCTCGACCGCCTGGTCAGGGACGGCGAGTCGGGTGAGGACGACGTCCGGCGCGCGGAGAAGGAGCTCGACGACCTCACCGCACAGCACACCCACAGCATCGACGACGCGGTGAAGAACAAGGAGACCGAGCTCCTCGAGGTCTGACCCTCGACGGTTCGCTCCCGATGACACCGCCCATGACGCCTTCCTCCGCCCCCGACCGCCCCGGATCCCCCGACCGGGGCACCGAGCGACTGCCTCTCGGGGTGCGCGGCGGCCGGCCGTCCACCCTCGGTGGCCGGCCGGGGCCGGGGGACGACGAGACCGGCCCGGTCGCGCTCACGGGGGCCCGTCCCTCGCCGGCGACGCTGCGGTCGGGTGAGCAGCCGATGATCGCCCCGGACGAGGCCTTCCCGGAGGATCCTGCCGACGTGCCCACGACCGAGCAGCCGCCCGGGCGCGCGGGACGCAACCTGGGTGCGGCGATCGGGGTCGGGCTCAGCCTCGGCGCGGTGATCGTCGCCTCCCTCCTGCTGTGGCGTCCCGCCTTCGTCGGCGTCGTGACCGTGGCGATGCTGGTCGGCGTCGTCGAGCTGACCCGCGCTCTCGGCGCCGGCCGGTTCCGTGCGCCGCTGGTCCCGCTGCTGGTCGGCACCGTCGCGATGGAGGGCCTGGCCTGGACCCGCGGTGCGACCGGCCTGGTGGTCGGGTTCCTGCTCACGGTGCTCGCCGTCGTCGTGTGGCGGCTCGCCGACGGGCCGGTCGGCTATCTGAAGGACGCGTCGGCCGGGGTCCTCGTGGCGGTCTACGTGCCGCTGCTGGGGGGTTTCGCCGTCCTGCTGCTGGTGCCCGGCGACGGCGTGACCCGCGTGCTGGCGTTCATCGCGACGGTGGTGGCCAGCGACGTCGGTGGCTACGCGGCCGGCGTGCTCATCGGCAAGCACCCCATGGCGCCGTCGATCAGCCCCAAGAAGTCGTGGGAGGGCTTCGGCGGATCGGTCACCGCCTGCATGATCGTGGCCACTCCGATCGTCGCCCTGGCACTGGACGGGCCGTGGTGGGGCGGGCTGCTGTTCGGCGCCGCCCTCGCGGTCTCGGCGACCGTGGGTGACCTGGGGGAGTCGCTGATCAAGCGCGACCTGGGCATCAAGGACATGGGTCACCTGCTGCCCGGGCACGGCGGTCTCATGGACCGGCTGGACTCGCTGCTGCCGTCGGCCGCCGTCGCCTACCTGCTGCTCTCGCTGCTCGCGCCGGTCTAGGCCGGGCGGTCCACCGCCCAGGTCGTGCCCAGTTCGACGAACCCGCGCCGGGCGTACCAGTGCCGCGGCCAGTCGTCGGCCGCCGCCTCCAGGACGACGAGGTCGCACCCCGCGCGGGCGGCGAGGTCGACCGCGCGGGCGAGCACCGCGTCGGCGTGCCCGCGGCCGCGTGCGGCCGGACCGGTCAGCACCGAGTCCACCGCCGCCGTCGCCCCGTCGACGCGAATCTGTCCGGAGGCCACGACCCGGCCCTCCTCGCGCACCACGAGGTTCGTCACGGCGAGCACCCGGTCGTTGAGGCGCTCCCGCCCGATCAGGTCGGCGATCACGCGCTCGCGGTCGGGGCGAGCGGGCAGGTCGCGCCGCCAGGACTCGGCCCAGAACCGATGCACGTCGCGCTCCTCCACCAGCTCGACCCGCTCCCCGCCCTCGGTCCGGGCGGCCGGCCGGCCCATCTGCAGCAGCGCCGTGGTGGTCCAGCCGCGGCCGCGCAGCTCGGCGGCGACGTCGTCGGCCGCGGGCCACAGCAGGCCGGCCGCCCGGTGCGGCCACCCGGCGTTGCCGCCCACCTCCTCGGCCGACGTCTCCACGGTGTCGGCGTCCACCGGGGAGGTGAACAGCAGCCGGTTGTTGTCCTTGGAGTGGACGACGTCGGGGTCCAGGACGGCGACGCCCCCCGGGACGTCGCCCACCCCCACGGCCCGGCGGATCGGCAGCGACGTGTCGAACGACAGGGCGCGGGCGAGCAGGTCGTCGGGCGCCGGCAGCGCACACGGTGCCGGCGGCCGGTAGGGCACCACGGCGGTGACGGCGGACGTCGGCAGCGGCCCGTAGAGGTGCGGGAACCGCATTCCTCCGGGGTCGGCCGGCACGCCGTCCTCGAACCGGACGGGATCGGTCAGCCGCGCGGGATCCACGACCAGCAGCGCCAGGTCGCGGCGACCCGGGTACAGCCGCTCGGCGGGCAGGTGCACCTGCTCGGGGGTGGAGAGGTGCACGAAACCGACGGAGGCCAGGGACGGCGGCCGCACCGCGCCCTCTGCCAGCGCCGTCCGCCACGCGGCCGGCTCGATGAGGTGCACGAGGACGTCGGGAGACACCCTGCGATCCTGCCTGCATGGCCGACGACGACCGGACCCGGATCGCGGGGGAGTTCCGCAGCTTCGTGACTGCCGCGGCAGCCGCGCCCTCCCCGCTGTACGCCGAGCTCTCGGCGGCTGTGGCCGAAGACGACGACATCCTCGACTTCCTGGTCGCACTCCCGCGGGGCCGCCAGCAGCCGATGCTGCTGTTCGGCGCGATCGCGTTCCTCGACGGCCCACCGGCCGACCCGGATCAGCTGCGCGCGGCGATCCGGGACGACGGGGACCGCATCCGCGAGACGATGCTCACCCGGTTCACCCAGACCAACGAGCCCGCCCGCTGCGCCGCGCTCGTCACGGCGCTCGCCGACGTGGAGGGCCCGGTGGGTCTGGTCGAGGTCGGCTCCTCGGCCGGCCTCTGCCTCTATCCCGACCGCTACAGCTACGAGTTCGACGGCCGCACCGTCGGCCCGCGCAGCGCCGTCCACCTGACGACGTCGACGACCGGCGCGATCCCGGTGCCCGACCGGTTGCCGGTGGTCGCCGCACGGGTCGGCATCGACCAGAACCCGCTCGACCCGGCCGACCCCGACGACCGGGCGTGGTTGCGGGCGCTGGTGTGGCCCGGGCCGAATGCCCGGTCGCGGCTCGAGCGGCTCGACGCCGCGGCCGGCATCGCCGCCCGGGAGCCGGCCACCGTCCTCACCGGCGACCTGATCGACCGGCTCCCGGAGGCGCTGCGCCTGCTGCCCGCCGGATGCACGCCGGTGGTGTTCCACACCGCCGTCCTCGCGTACCTGCGGCGCGCCCGCCGCGAGGAGTTCGCCGGCCTGGTGTCTTCCCTCGGCGTGCGGTGGATCGCCCAGGAGTCCGCCGGCATCGTGCCCGGCATCGATCGCCACCTGGCGGGGCCGGAGTCCTTCGTGTTGTCGGTCGACGGGCGGCCGGTCGCGGTCACCGCGCCGCACGGCGGCCGGATCGACTGGCTGTGACCCCCGACGAATCGGCCGGCCCGACCGAGTGGGGCGAGAGCGTCGGCGTCGGTCCGTGGGTGGGCCCGTGGCCGCGGGACCCGCGCTACGACCCCGCCCTGCTGGCCGACGGCGACCGGCGCAACGTCGTCGACCGCTACCGCTACTGGACCCTGGCCGCGATCGTCGCCGACCTCGACCAGCGGCGGCATCCGTTCCACGTGGCCATCGAGAACTTCGGCCACGACCTGAACATCGGCACGGTCGTGCGGACCGCGAACGCGTTCCTCGCCGCCGAGGTGCACATCGTCGGACGGCGGCGGTGGAACCGGCGGGGAGCGATGGTCACCGACAGGTATCAGCACGTGCGCCACCACGCGGACGTCGCCGGGCTGGCCGCGTTCACCACGGCCGAGCACCTGCCGATCGTCGCCGTGGACAACCACCCGGGCGCCGTCCCGCTGGACACCGCCGCCCTCCCCGAGCGCTGCGTGCTGCTGTTCGGGCAGGAGGGCCCGGGGCTGACCCCGGAGGCGAAGCACGCGGCGGCGCTCACCGTGTCCATCGCGCAGTTCGGCTCGACCCGGTCGATCAACGCGGGCGTGGCCGCGGGCATCGCCATGCACGCCTGGATCCGCCAGCACGCCGACCTGGGGGCCTCGGGTTAGGACAGGGGCGGGTCCGGGTCGATGCCGCGGTCGATCAGGGCCTGCTCCATCGCCCGCGCCACGGTGCGGACGACGTCGACGCGGGCCCAGCGCTTGTCGTCGCCGGCGACCACGTGCCAGGGCGCGCCGGGTCGCTCGGTCCGGTCCAGCATGTCCTCGACGGCGTCGGCGTAGGCGTCCCGCTTCTCGCGGTTGCGCCAGTCCTCGTCGGTGAGCTTCCACGTCTTGTACGGGTCGTCCCGGCGCTTCTCGAACCGCCGGAGCTGCTCCTCCCGAGAGACGTGCATCCAGAACTTGACCAGGATCATCCCCTCGGCCACGAGGCTGCTCTCGAAGTCGACGATCTCCGCGTAGGCCCGCTCCCACTCCTCCTCGGTCGCGAAACCCTCCACGCGCTCCACCAGGACCCGGCCGTACCAGCTGCGGTCGAGCACGGCCATGCCGCCCCAGCCGGGCAGCTTCGGCCAGAACCGCCAGAGGAAGTGGTGCCGCTTCTCGTCGCGCGTGGGAGCGGCGAACTGGGCCACCCGGACGTGCCGGGGGTCGATCTCGCTGACCAGCCGCTGGATGGCTCCGCCCTTCCCCGAGGCGTCCCAGCCCTCGAACACCACGCACAGCGGCGGTCCCAGCTCCTGCGGCCCGATCTGGCCGCCCAGCAGCAGGCGCAGGTGCACCATCCGTTCCTGGGCATCGGCGAGGTCCTTCTTGTACTCCTTCTTGCTCAGGCGCTGCGTCAGGTCGACGTCGTCCAGCCGGCTCATGGGGTGCAGCCTGGCACCGGCAGGTGAGCTTCGCCTCGGAATGGGGGTCGCTTCCCCTGGGAGTGGGACGATGGACGACGCCATGACTGCCCTTCCGCTCGTCTTCGACGCCCCGCGCCGGGGAACGCCGCCCCGCCATCTCGCCGATCTCACCCGCGAGGAGGCCCGCGCGGCGGTCGCCGAGCTGGGCCAGCCGGCCTTCCGGGCCGACCAGCTGACCCGGCACTTCTTCCGCGGCGTCACCGATCCGGCCCAGATGACCGACCTGCCGGCCGCGGCCCGCGCGACGCTCACCGAGGCGTTGCTGCCGGGGCTGCTGACCGTCGTCCGGCACCAGACGGCCGACAACGGCCGCACCCGCAAGACCCTCTGGCGGCTGCACGACGGCGCGCTGGTCGAGAGCGTGCTCATGCGCTACCCCGGCCGCGCCACCGTCTGCATCTCCTCCCAGGCGGGCTGCGGGATGGCCTGCCCGTTCTGCGCCACCGGCCAGCAAGGCCTGACCCGCAACCTGTCGGCCGCCGAGATCATCGGCCAGGCGGTCGCCGCCGCGGCCGCGATGGCGAACGGCGAGCTCGACGGCGGCCCGGGGCGGCTGTCCAACGTCGTCTTCATGGGGATGGGCGAGCCGCTGGCGAACTACGCGCGCGTGCGCAAGACCCTCGACGCGCTGCTCACGCCCGCGCCGCACGGTCTCGGTTTGTCGCAGCGCTCGGTCACCGTGTCGACGGTTGGCCTCGTGCCGGCGATCCGGCGGCTCACCGAGGAGGGGCGCAACGTCACCCTCGCGGTCAGCCTGCACGCCCCGGACGACGAGCTGCGCGACACCCTGGTGCCGATCAACACCCGCTGGAAGGTGGGCGAGGTCGTCGAGGCCGCCGATGCCTACGCGGCCCGCACCGGCCGCCGCTACTCCGTCGAGTACGCGCTGATCCGCGACGTCAACGACCAGCCCGAGCGCGCCGACCTCCTCGGCAAGCTCCTGGCGGGCAGGCTGGCGCACGTGAACCTCATCCCCCTCAACCCCACGCCGGGCAGCCCCTGGGACGCCAGCCCCCTGCCGGCGCAGCGCGAGTTCGTGGGCCGCCTGCGTGCCGCGGGCGTGGCGACGACCGTGCGCGACACCCGCGGGCAGGACATCGACGGCGCCTGCGGGCAGCTGGCCGCGGCGGACAGCGTGAGCGTGCCCAGCGTCGCGCTGCCGGTGCCGTCGATCGAGCCACCGGTCGAACTCGGCGCGGAGGAGGACCAGTGACCGAGGTGACCGCATCCCAGGCGGAGGCCCACGACCACAGCCACTCCGACGTCTCGGGCGGGTGGCTGCGCGCGGCCGTCTTCGGCGCCATGGACGGGCTGGTCACGAACACCGCCCTGGTCGCCGGTGTGGGCGGCGGCGGTGTCGCGCCGCGCGGGATCGTGCTGGCCGGCGTGGCCAGCCTGGTCGCCGGGGCGATCTCGATGTCGCTGGGCGAGTACACGTCGGTGAAGACCCAGAACGAGCAGCTCGACCTCGAGGTGGAGAAGGAGCGCCGCGAGCTGCAGCGCAACCCCGACGGCGAGCTGGCCGAGCTCACCGAGATGCTGCGGGTCCGGGGCGTCGACGAGCACCTGGCCGCCCAGGTCGCCGGCCAGCTCTCGCGTGACCCGGAGGTCGCGCTGCGCCTGCACGTGGTGGCGGAGCTGGGCCTCAACCCTGAGGACAAGCCGTCGCCCTGGGTGGCGGCGGTGTCGTCCTTCGTCACGTTCGGCACCGGGGCGCTGCTTCCGCTGCTGCCCTACCTCTTCGGCGTCTCGCTGCTGTGGATGGCCCTGGTGTTCGGCGGCGTCGGACTGCTGGTCGCCGGGGCGCTCTCGTCGCGCTTCACTCCGCGGCCCTGGTGGTACGCGGGGCTGCGGCAGCTGCTGTTCGGCGCGGCGGCGGCCGGCATCACCTACGCGATCGGTGCGGCGATCGGCGTCGGCGTCTCCTGATCCGTGCGCACCGTGCGGCGTCGGCGGACGACGTATCCGCCGGCGCCCAGCACCAGGACGAGCGCTGAGCCGCCGAGCACCAGGGGCAGAGTCGGAGTAGCGCTGTCGGAGGCGACGGCCGTGTCGCGCCGCTGCGGGGCGGCGAGGCGGAAGGCGACGACGAGATCACTGCTGACCGTCCCGGACAGGTCAGCGTGTGCGACCCCGGCTCGGCGGAGGCTGGGATCCGCACGTCTGCGGTGACCAGGCCGGAGGGGTCTGCCGTGACGGTGCCCAGCTCGACCGGCGTCGATCGCAGCACGACCGTGACCTGCTCGCCGGGCTGGAACCCGGCGTACCTCAGGGTCAGTGCCTGCCCGGCCGTCACTGCCGCGTCGCCGGTCAGCCTCGCGCAGTCCCCGCAGCCGGGGGCGGCGTTCGGGGGAACGGGAGCGGCCGTGGTCGTCGGAGCTGCGGCCGTGGTCGTCGCAGCGACGGACGCGGGCGGTGCCGGAGTGCGCGGGGCGGTCGAGGAGGGAATCCGCGGTGCGGCCGTCGGCGCGGTGGGGGCCGGCCGGACGACCGGGGTCGGGATCGGCGTGAGCGGCGGCACGGTCACCAACAGTTTCGGGTACTGCAGGCTGCTGCCGTTCGAGATCCGGCACGAGGGTTCAACCGAGAAGCTCATGCCCGGCACCGCCGACAGGGGTACCTGCATGGTGATCGACCAGGCGCCGCCGGTGGCAGCGTCCATCTGCAGGGGCGGCGCCTGCGCCCACGAGCTGATGCCAACGGTCCACTCATATGGCGCGTTGCGGGAGGGGTCGAAGTCGGGGTCCCAGCAGCCGGTGCCGGAGACGGTGAACGATCCGCCAGGCTGCACCGTCGTCGGCGACAGGGTCGCGGCGAGGTCTGCGGATGCGTCGGGAGCCGCCGCCAGCTGGACCGCGGCGAAAGCGGCAGCCGTGAGGAGAACGGTGAGCGGGCGGGACATCGGATCTCCGTCTCGAGCGGGTCCGGAGGTTCCGAACCTGGCCGGGACTGTTTACCGGTCCGCTGAGGTCACGCCCGGACGGCGCTCCAGAGAACGCCCGGCCGGGTGATGGCCGCGCAGGGAGAGCCGAGGGTCAGCGGCTACGCCACGCGTTCTTGCGCCGACGCGCGTCCACGACGAGCAGCAGCACCATCAGCGCCGCGAACCCGACCAGCCAGAAGTCCTCGAGCTTGCCCTGGTGGTTGCCGAAGACCATCGCCACCAGGAAGACGATCGGGATGATCGTCAGCCGACGTCCCCACTTGCCCGTCTCGCCGTGCCAGCCCCACTCCTCGGGGCGCTCGTGCTCGACGGGGTGCTCGTCGGTGCGGACGACGCCCTCTTCGCGACCAGGCTGGTTGACCCGCTGCGTGTCACTCACGTCGCACATTCTGGCAGTAGGGGCCCCCGATCACCGCACGAGGGAGGACGGCGCGGCGGCATCGGGGAGGATGCAGCCGTGAGCAGCGTTCGCGAGGTCACCGTCCTGGGCTCGACCGGCTCCATCGGCCGCCAGGCCATCGCCGTGGCGCAGCAGAATCCGGACCGGCTCCGGATCACCGGGCTCGCCGCGGGCGGGGCCGATGTCGCCGGGCTGGCAGAGCAGGCGCTCGCGCTCGGCGTCCGCACGGTGGCCGTGGCCCGCGCCACCGCCGCCCAGGACCTCCAGCTCGCGTTCTACGCCGCGGCGACGAAGCACGGCTGGGCGAAGGGGGAGTACGCCCTGCCGGAGATCCTCGCGGGTCCACGCGCGGCCGAGGAGCTGGCCGCCCGCCCTGCGGACGTCGTCCTCAACGGCATCACCGGCTCGATCGGGCTGGGGCCGACGTTGTCGGCGCTGAAGGCCGGCCGGACGGTGGCGCTGGCGAACAAGGAGTCCCTCGTCGCCGGCGGAGACCTGGTCACGGCCGCCGCCGCTCCCGGGCAGCTGGTGCCGGTCGACTCCGAGCACTCGGCCCTGGCGCAGTGCCTGCGCGGCGGGGCGCGCGGCGAGGTGGCGCGCCTGGTGCTCACCGCGAGCGGCGGGCCCTTCCGGGGCCGCGCGGCCGACGACCTCGCCGACGTGACGGTCGCGGACGCCCTGGCGCACCCCACCTGGGACATGGGCCCGGTCGTCACCATCAACTCGGCCACCCTGGTGAACAAGGGCCTGGAGCTGATCGAGGCGCACCTGCTCTTCGACGTCCCCTACGCCGACATCGACGTGGTGGTGCACCCGCAGTCGATCGTGCACTCGATGGTCACCTTCGTCGACGGCGCGACGATCGCCCAGGCCAGCCCGCCGGACATGCGGCTGCCGATCGCCCTCGCGCTGGCCTGGCCCGATCGGCTCCCCGTGGTGCAGCCGGCGCTGGACTGGACGACCGCCAGCACCTGGGAGTTCATGCCGCTGGACGACGTCGCGTTCCCCGCCGTGCGGCTGGCCCGGCTGGCGGGTGAGGCGGGGGGCGTCGTGCCGGCCCTGTTCAACGCGGCCAACGAGGAAGCGGTCGCCGCGTTCGTGGCGGGTCGCCTGTCGTTCCGGGGCATCGTGGATCTCGTCGCGCGTACCCTCGACGACGCGCCGGACCTCGGCGCACCGACCTGTGTCGAGGACGTGCTGGCCGCGGAGAAGTGGGCCCGGGAGCACGCCCGGGGCACCATCTCCGGAGGCCGAAGCTGAGCGGGATCCTTCTCACCACCCTCGGGATCGTCGCCTTCGCGCTCGGCCTGCTGTTCTCGATCGGCTTCCACGAGCTCGGGCACTTCATGTGGGCCCGCAGGTTCGGGATGCGCGTGCCGCAGTTCATGGTCGGCTTCGGACCGACGGTGTTCTCGCGCAAGCGCGGCGAGACCGAGTACGGCATCAAGGCGATCCCGCTCGGCGGGTACATCCGCATCGTCGGCATGATCCCGCCGGCGGAGGAGGGCGAGAGCAAGCGCGCGACCCGCATGCGCAGCTTCATCGCCGAGGTGCGCGGCCAGGCGCTCAACGACGTCCTGCCCACCGACAGCGACCGGGTCTTCTACAAGAAGCCGTGGTGGCAGCGGGTCATCGTGATGTTCGCGGGGCCGTTCCACAATCTCGTCCTCGCGGTCGTGTTCTTCACCGTCGTCCTCGTCGGCTTCGGTGTCCCGGAGACGACGACGACGCTGGGCTCCGTGCCGGGCTGCGTGATCCCGGCGGGCGCGGAGAGCGCCACCGCGCCCGACCCCTGCTCGGTGCCGATCACCACGGCCGGGCAGCGCTGCGAGTCAGGCGCGGCCGGCTGCGCGCTGCCGGAGGAGAGCCCGGCCGCGAAGGCGGGGCTGAAGGCCGGCGACACGATCATGGCGCTGGACGGCAAGCGGATCTCCCAGCGGCCCACCGACGGCTGGGACCAGGTGCAGGCGGCGATCCGGCGCAGTGCCAACACCCCTGTCACGTTCACGATCGAACGGAAGGGGCAGCGGCAGGACCTCACGGTCACCCCGATCGAGAACAAGGTCTACGCCGGACCCGACGGCACGAAGACGATCAGCGTCGGGTTCGTCGGGATCAGTCCCGCGCAGGACTACGTGCGGCAGTCCGTCACCGCCGTCCCCGGGTTCCTCGGGTCCACGATCGTCCGGTCGGTGGACAAGCTCGTGCAGATGCCCGAACGGGTGCCGCAGCTGTTCGGCGCCGCCTTCCTCGGTGAGCAACGCGACCCGCAGGGTCCGATCGGCGTGGTCGGGGTGAGCCGGATCTCCGGCGAGGTGTTCTCCTTCGCGAAGTTCACGACCACCGAGAAGGTCAGCTACTTCTTCCAGCTGCTCGCCGGCGTGAACCTGGTGCTGTTCCTGTTCAACCTGCTGCCGATCTACCCGCTGGACGGCGGCCACGTGGCAGGGGCGCTGTACGAGCGGCTGCGCGCCTCGGTCGCCCGGGTGCGCGGGCGGCCCGATCCCGGCCCGTTCGACATCGCCCGGCTGATGCCGGTCGCCTACGTGGTCGCGGGGCTGTTCCTGGCGCTGTCGGCGCTGTTGTTCATCGCCGACATCGTCAACCCGATCACCCTCGGCTGAGGCTTCCGGGCGGCGAACAGCACGCCGAACACCACGAGGACCCCGGCGACCAACTCGACCAGGTCCGGGGCCTCGTCGAACGCCAGCCACGAGGCGAGCACTCCTACGACCGGCACGAGCATGGAGAACGGCGCCACCACGTTCGAGGGGTGCCGGGCCAGCAGCGAGTTCCAGATCCCGTAGCCGATGAGCGTCGCGACGACGACCACGTAGAGCAGCCCGAGGACGGCGGGCAGGGCGTCGACGGTGAACGCCGTCGCGAGCGAGTGCCCGATGCGCCGCGGCCCCTCGACTCCGAGCGCGAGGGCGAGCATCGGCAGGGGCGGGACGGTCGCCGACCACAGCGTGAGGTGCAGTGCGTTCGAAGCCTTCGCCTGCCGGCTGCAGACGTTGCCGATCGCCCAGCCGAGGGCGCCGCAGAGCGTCAGGACGACGGGCAGCCAGGCCGCCGTCTGGGCACGGTGGACGGCGATGACGGCCAGTCCGCCCACCGCGATCGCGACGCCGGCGAACTGCCGGAGCGAGAGGTGCTCGTGCAGCCAGATCCCGCCGAGCAGCACCGTGAACGGGGCCGATGCCTGGAGCACCAGGGACGCCAGGCCGCTCGGCATCCCCGCCGCCATGCCCAGGTAGAGAAAGGCGAACTGCAGGATCCCGATGCCGACGCCGACGCCGACCAGCCAGCGCAGGCGCACCGCCGGCCGCGGCACGATCAGGAGTGCGGGCAGCGACACCAGGGAGAACCGCAGGAAGACCATGAACAGCGGGGGGAAGTGCTCGAGCGCGAGCGCGGTCGCGGGGAAGTTGAGCCCCCAGCAGACGGCGACGAAGCAGGCGAGCAGCCGGTCACGCATGGGCACGATCCCAGCCTCGGCCGCCGCTTCGTGAAGGACAAGCGCAAGCTCGTGAAGGCATCTTGTAGCTTTCCTTCATGGATCCGGCGCCGGCGCTCTGGGACCGCGTCGATCTCGGACACCTGTCGGTGCTCCGCGAACTCGCCGAGCGTGGCTCGGTCACGGCGGTGGCCCGCGCGACGAACCTGACGCCGTCCGCCGTGTCGCAGCAGCTCAAGGTCCTGCAGCGCCGGCTGGGTGTCGTCCTGGTGGAGCGCGTGGGACGGGGCGTTCGCCTGACCGACGCGGGTCAGGCGCTCGCCGCCATCGCCGTCTCGGTGTCGACTGCGCTGGCGGCCGCGGAGACCGAATGGCAGAACTACCGAGGAGACGTCGTCGGCACCGTCCGGCTGGCCTTGTTCCCCTCCGCGGGGGAGCTGCTGGTGCCCGGGCTGCTCGACCGGCTCGCGGCCTTTCCCGGCGTCGACCTGGAGATGTTCGACGAGGACGTCTCGCAGGACGACTTCGCCGCGCTGACCGACGACTACGACGTGGTCGTGGCACACCGGTCGGACGACGTCGTCGCACCGAGCCGGCCGCGGATCGTCGTCCGGCCCCTGATGCGGGAGCCGCTCGACGTGGCCCTGCCGCTCGGCCACCCGCTCGCCGGACGGGCGCGAGTGACCCCGCAGGACGTCATCGGCGAGGAGTGGATCACGCCGCCGACCGGCTATCCCATCGACCGGGTGCTGTCGGCCATCGCGGCGCAGGCCGGATCGCCGGCGCGGGTCGTGCGGCGCACCATGCACCTCCCGCTGATGGAGACGCTGGTCGCCCGCGGCCACGGCATCGCGCTGCTGCCCCGGCACACGACGCGGGAGCGGGCCGAGGGGCGGCTGGCCCTCGTCCCCCTCGCCGACCTGCGCGCCGGCCGCTTCGTGGAGGCGCTGCTGCGGCCCGACCGGGCGGCCCGCCGCGCCGTCCAGGTGGTGCTCGACGCGCTGGTCGAGGAGGCCGCCCCCTACGCATGATGAGGAGGCACACAGGGAGCTCACCGGCACGGATGCCCCCGCGGGGGATACTGGCTGTCATGGCGATCCCCGTCAGCCTCGGCATGCCGGCTGCACCTCCACCCGTCCTCGCGCCCCGCCGGAAGACCCGTCAGCTCGACGTGGGCGGCGTCGGGGTCGGCAGCGACTTCCCGGTCAGCGTCCAGTCGATGACGACGACCAAGACCGCCGACATCAACGCCACCCTGCAGCAGATCGCCGAACTCACCGCGGCCGGGTGCCAGATCGTGCGCGTGGCCGTTCCGGACACCGACGACGCCGAGGCGCTGCCGGCGATCGCCAGGAAGTCGCAGATCCCGGTGATCGCCGACATCCACTTCCAGCCGCGCTACGTGTTCGCCGCGATCGACGCCGGCTGCGCCGCCGTCCGGGTGAATCCGGGCAACATCAAGAAGTTCGACGACAAGGTCGGCGAGATCGCGAAGGCGGCCAAGGGCGCCGGCATCCCGATCCGGATCGGCGTGAACGCCGGCTCGCTGGACAAGCGACTGCTGGCCAAGTACGGCAAGGCGACACCGGAGGCGCTGGTCGAGTCCGCGCTCTGGGAGTGCTCGCTGTTCGAGGAGCACGACTTCCGCGACATCAAGATCTCGGTCAAGCACAACGACCCGGTGGTCATGGTGCGCGCCTACGAACTGCTCGCGGCGCAGTGCGACTACCCGCTGCACCTCGGTGTCACCGAGGCAGGACCGGCGTTCCAGGGCACGATCAAGTCCGCCGTGGCCTTCGGCGCACTGCTGTCGCAGGGCATCGGCGACACGATCCGCGTCTCCCTCTCCGCCCCCCCGGTGGAGGAGGTGAAGGTCGGCACCCAGATCCTCGAGTCGCTGAACCTGCGCCAGCGTGGCCTGGAGATCGTCAGCTGCCCGTCGTGCGGCCGCGCCCAGGTCGACGTCTACAAGCTCGCCGAGGAGGTCACCGCCGGCCTGGAGGGCATGGAGGTGCCGCTGCGCGTCGCCGTGATGGGCTGCGTCGTCAACGGCCCGGGGGAGGCGCGGGAGGCCGACCTCGGCGTCGCGTCGGGCAACGGCAAGGGCCAGATCTTCGTCCGCGGGGAGGTCATCAAGACCGTGCCGGAGTCGCAGATCGTCGAGACGCTGATCGAGGAGGCCATGCGGATAGCCGAGGAGCAGGTGTCCGCAGGTACCCCGAGCGGGTCGCCCGTCGTCAGCGTCAGCTGACCCGCGGGCGCCCTCCGTGCTGCGAACCCCGACCGCGCGGCTCCTCGACGAGACCGACGAGGCCGCCGTGCACCGGCTGCTGGCGCTCGATCCGGTGGCGGCGTGCGTCCTCGCCGGCCGCGTCGAGACGGCCGGCTCCGCCGCGGCCGCGCTCGGCGCCCCCCTGTGGGGATTCGGCGCCGGCCGCGACCTGGACGCGGTGTGCCTCGCGGGCGCGAACCTGATCCCGTTCGCCGCTCCGGGTGCCGAGCGTGCCGCGGCCGGCGCGTTCGCCGAGCGGGCCCGCCGTGCCGGCCGGCGCTGCTCCACCATCGTCGGGCCCGCCGCCTCCGTCGCGCCCCTCTGGGAGCTCCTCGCCCCGCACTGGGGCCCCGCCCGCGACCACCGGCCCCGGCAGCCGCTGATGGCCATCGCCGGGCCGCCGTCGGTCCCCCCCGACCCGCGGGTGCGCCCCGTCCGGGCCGCCGAGCTGGAGACCCTGCTGCCGGCCGCCATCGCGATGTTCACCGAGGAGGTCGGGGTCAGCCCGCTCCGGATCGACGGCGGTGCCGGGTACCGCGCCCGCGTGACCGAGCTGGTGCGGGCCGGCCACTCGCTGGCCTGGATCGAGGACGGCGAGGTGCGGTTCAAGGCGGAGATCGGGGCCGTCTCCCGCGCCGCCTGCCAGATCCAGGGGGTCTGGGTGGCCCCGGCGTTCCGCGGCATGGGTATCGGGACGGCGGGCACCGCCGCCGTGGTCGAGTACGCGCGCACGTCCGTCGCCCCGGTCGTCAGCCTCTACGTCAACGACTTCAACGAGACCGCCCGCGCCGCCTATCGCCGGGTCGGATTCCGGGAAGTCGGGCGCTACGCCAGCGTCTTGTTCTGACGGCCCCGTCCGGAGGCTCGCGGCGAGCGCAGCGAGGCGTGCGAGGGACGGGGTCCTCTTTCTGGTACTCCTGTCGCCGTGCGTTCTCGCCGGGCTGCCGCCGCGCTGACATCCGTCCTGCTCGCCGTTCCCTTGCTCGCGGGGTGCTCGGGCAGCGCCGAGGACGACGTGAAGGCGGCCGCCCAGGCCTTCCTGCACGACTGGGCGGGCGGTCATGCCCAGACCGCGGCCAAGGCGAGCACCGATCCCGGCGCGGTCACCGCGCTGCTGGAGCAGACGGCGAAGGACCTGCCGCACGCCTCGCTGTCGGCGAAGGTCGGGAAGGTCGCCGTCCAGGACGCGAAGGCCACCGTCGCCTGGAAGGCGACCTGGGACCTCGCGGCTGCCCCGGACTGGACCTACGACGCCACCCTCGACCTGCGCGAGGGCAAGAACGGGTGGCAGGTCGTCGCCGAACCGACCCTGGTGCATCCGGAACTGGGCAAGGGTCAGCACCTGGTGCTCGACCGCAGCCTTCCCGACCGCGCCGCGATCACCGACGCATCGGGTGCCCCCCTGTTCACGCCGACCGAGGTGGTCAACGTGGGCGTGGACCCGGCACAGGTCACCGACCTCCCTGCGCTCGCGAGCGCGCTGTCCGCCGCCACCGACGTCGCCGCCGACCAGATCACCGCTGACGTGCAGAAGGCCAAGCCGGGCCAGTTCGTCCCGGTGATCACGCTGCGGCGTCCGGACTTCGAGAAGATCAGGGCCCAGGTCTTCGACCTCCCCGGCGCCGTCTTCCCGACCTCGGCCCGGCTGCTGGCGCCGTCGTCCCGGTTCGCCGTGGCCCTGCTGGGACGGGTCGGCGCCGCCACCGCCGAGGTCATCAAGGAGACGGAGGAGAACGGCTCGCCGCGGTACGCCGAGGGCGACCAGCTCGGCCTGTCGGGGCTGCAGCGGGCCTTCCAGGAGCAGCTGACCGGGACGCCGGGCTTCACCGTCACCGTCACGAGCACCGACGAGAAGACAGCGGACGCCGGGCGGCAGATCGCCTCGGTCGCCCCGAAGGCCGGCACGCCGGTGCAGACCCCGCTGGTCCCCGCCGTGCAGAACGCCGCCGATGCCGCGGTCGCCGGCCAGACCCTCCCCACCCACCTGGTGGCGGTCCGGCCGGGAACCGGCGAGATCCTCGCCGTGTCCTCCAACCTGGCGGCCGACCCGGGGAACGCCCTGCACGGCCAGTTCCCGCCGGGCTCGAGCATGAAGACCATGACGGCGACGGCGCTGCTGACGGCCGGCACCCTCACGCCCGATTCGCCGGTGGCCTGCCCCGGGACGACGGTCGTCGACGGTCGGGAGTTCGAGAACGAGGACCAGTTCGACCTCGGCACGGTGCCGCTGCGCACGGCGTTCGCCCAGTCCTGCAACACGACCTTCATCCAGCAGGCCATGGACCTGCCCGACGGCGCGCTCAGCGCGGCGGCGAAGTCCTACGGCGTCGGCAGCGACTGGAAGCTGCCGGTCGGCATCTTCGGCGGGAAGGTGCCCGAGACCAGCACCGGGACGACGAAGGCCGCTGACGCGATCGGGCAGGGCGAGGTGCTGATGAGCCCCGCGCAGCTCGCGCTGGTGGCCGCCGGGATCGGGAGCGGGAAGCCGGCGGCGCCCGTGGAGGTGGTCGGCGCCGACCCGGCCGGCCCCGCCCCCACGGGTCCGCAGCCACAGGTGCTGGATCCGCTCCGGTCGATGATGCGGGAGGTCGTGCTCTCCGGGACCGCGAAGGCCCTCGCCGGCCGCGGAGAGGTCTACGGGAAGACGGGGACCGCGGAGTTCGGCAGCAAGACGCCGCCGGACTCACACGGGTGGTTCATGGGCTACCGGCTCGGCGGCACGCAGGGCGACATCGCGTTCGCCGTGCTCGTCGAGGGCGGACAGTCCAGCAGCACGGCGGTCGCTGTCACCAGCGCGTTCCTCGGCGCGCTCTGAACCCTGCTAGTCCGGCAGCCCGGGGAAGGGGGTGGTGACCGGCGTCTTGCCGGCGGCGACCCGCCAGCCGACGGCCCGGACCTCGGTGGCACCCAGCGTCCCGACGGCCAGCTCTCGGGTCGAGCGCTCGGCCGCCTGGTCGAGCACGCGGACCCACGCCTTCGCGACGCCGTCCTCGAGCACGACCGCCAGCGCGGCAGCGTCGACCTCCGACAGCACCGGGAACGGCAGCGCGTAGGCGCCCTTGGCGTCGACGACGTCCGCCTTGCGACCGGCGAGCAGCGCGCTCACCTGGTCCCGGACGCCGCGGTGCGCCGCCTCCGCGGCGGCCGCCTGCGGTCGTGCGCGCTCGCCGAGCGCCGCCCCGACCACGCCGTACCCCCAGACCGCAGCGTGCTCGGCGGCCAGCGCGTCGCTCAGCGCTGCGTTCTCGGTGCGCTGGTCGAGGGCGCCCGGAGCGGTGTCGTCAGCCATCTCGGGTCACGCCAGTCTTCCGTCCTGGCCGCGCAGGCCCGCGGCGATCGATCCGAGCAGCGCCGCGCGGGCCCCCGACTGGTCGACGGCCGCGGTCGCGTGCGAGTCCGCGGTCGCGGCGACCTGGGCGCGCAGCCACCCCCGCGCCTCGGGGGCCGCCGGCGGCGGAACCGCCGCGGCGCTGGGGGTGCTGCCGGGTGAGGCCGCCTTGAGCCGGGTGAGCTGGGCGTCGGCCTGGGACGCGAGCTCGGCCACCTCGGCGGCCAGGGCGGGGTCCGCGGCACCGGCGGCCGCGAACGCGCCGACCAGCGCCTGCTGCGCCGCGACCTGGGCGGCGAGCTCGTCCGCCTGCTTGCTGGTGACCTGCTCCCGCTCGTCGGCCGGCGGGGACGAGCAGCCGGCGACCAGCAGCGCCAGCCCCGCGGAGGCCGCCAAGAGGGTGCGCCGGGAGAACCCGGGCGGGGGAGGGAGGGACGTGGGGGACATCGCCCCCATCCTCGCAGCCCGGACGGCGGTGAGCCGTATGTGCGCCCCGGTCGTCCCAGCGCGTCGTGCGGCGCGGCACGTGCGCCTCGTTCGTCCCACCGGCCGTCGCCAGTCCTCCCATCCGTGCGCGGTAGCCTGATCACTTCCCCTGGACCAGCACGGAGGCCGTGCTGAGAGGGGCATGCGCACCGCATCGAGCTGGAGGAGGAAGCAGTGTCCGGCTCCCGCGGCACCCAGAAGGCCGACCCCGCCACCGCGCGGCTGACCGGCTGGATCGCGCCCGTCGTCGATCGGGTCGGGTACGACCTCGAGGAGCTCGTCGTCACGCCGGCCGGCCGGCGCAGCGTCGTCCGTGTCGTCGTCGACCGCGACCAGGGCGTCACGCTCGACGACATCGCCGAGGTGAGCAAGGCCGTCTCCGAGGTGCTCGACGCGAACGACGACGGCATGGGCCGCCCCTACGTGCTCGAGGTGACCAGTCCCGGCGTCGACCGTCCCCTGACCGAGCATCGGCACTGGCGGCGCAACGTGGGCCGGCTGGTCACGGTCGCCGTCGCCGGGGACGAGGTGACCGGACGTGTGACGGACGTGGACGACGCCGGCGTCGTCCTCGCCGTCGAGGCCAAGGGCAAGCCGGGCGCGAAGAAGAAGCCGCCGACCCCGCGGCACGTCCCGTGGGCGCAGCTCGGACCGGGCCGGGTCCAGGTCGAGTTCGGCCGGCCCGAGGCCGGCGACGACCTGCCCGACGACGACCACGCGGACGACGCCGACGAGGCCATCCCCTCAGGAGGAGGACAGTGAACATCGACGTCACCGCGCTGAAGGCGGTGGAACGGGAGCGCGGCATCCCCGCCGACACCGTGCTCGAGGCGATCGAGTCCGCCCTCGTCACGGCCTACCGGCACGCCGACGGCGCGGCCAAGCACGTGCGCGTCCACGTCGACCGGAAGAGCGGCGAGGTCGCCGTCCTCGCCCAGGAGCTGGGACCCGACGGCGAGGTCGTCCGCGAGTGGGACGACACCCCGACCGACTTCGGCCGGATCGCGGCCAGCACCGCCAAGCAGGTCATCGTCCAGCGGCTGCGCGACGCCGAGCACGAGCAGACCTTCGGCGAGTACGCGGGCAAGGAGGGCGACATCGTCAGCGGCATCGTGCAGGCGCACGACCGCCGCAACGTCCAGGGCACCGTGCTCATCGACATCGGCAAGGTGGAGGCGGTGCTCCCGCAGGCCGAGCAGGTCCCCGGCGAGGAGTACACGCACGGCAGGCGGATCAAGGCCTACGTGGTCTCGGTCGCCCGCACCTTCCGCGGCCCGCAGGTCACCGTCTCGCGCACCCACCCGAACCTGGTCCGGAAGCTGTTCGCGCTCGAAGTGCCCGAGATCGCCGACGGCAGCGTCGAGATCGTCGCGGTCGCCCGCGAGGCCGGACACCGGTCGAAGATCGCCGTGCGCACCTCCGTGCCGGGGCTCAACGCCAAGGGCTCCTGCATCGGGCCCATGGGACAGCGCGTGCGCAACGTCATGAGCGAGCTGCACGGCGAGAAGATCGACATCGTCGACTGGTCCGACGACGCAGCCACCTTCGTCGCCCAGGCACTCAGTCCCGCCCGGGTCACGAGCGCCACGGTCGTCGACCCGCAGGCCAAGGCGGTGCGGGTCGTCGTCCCCGACTACCAGCTGTCGCTGGCCATCGGGAAGGAAGGCCAGAACGCACGGCTGGCCGCGCGCCTCACCGGGTGCCGGATCGACATCCGCAGCGACGCGCAGGCCGACGACGAGGCCGCGACGCCCTCACCGGGGGTCGGCCGGGCACCCCTGCGGTCCGGTCTCCCGGCCGGATCCGAGCCGGGCCGGCCGCCGTCCCACCGACCGCCACCCCGACGCGCGGAACATCCCGGCCCTGCCACGCGCTAGAGTGCAGGGTGGCCGAAACGTCTATTCCGGTGCGCACCTGTGTGGGGTGCCGGAAGCGCGCTCCGGTCAACGATCTGCTGCGTGTCGTCGTCCGGTCCGGGGCCCTGGTCCCGGATCCTCGGCGGCGGCTCCCCGGAAGGGGGGCGTCGGTACATCCCTCCCGGGAGTGCCTGCACGCTGCGGAGCGACGCCGGGCCTTCGTCCGGGCGCTGCGTCTCCCTGGAGGCGGCGGTGCCCCGCTGGAGGTCGGTCCGCTCCGGGACCACGTCCTCGGTATCTCCTCGGAGGTACCCGGAGCGCGGGCCGGGGAGGGCGAGTAACTGCAGTTCCCAGTCGGATCGGCACGAGGCCGGTCCGCACGTCGACAGGACACCGTCGGATGAGTCAGCCGTGAAGTTCCCACGATGACCATGCACAACTAACGACGAGGTCGAGCGGGCAAGCCGCCGGCCTCACCCATGAGGAGACCCGTGCCAGGCAAAGCCCGCGTACACGAACTCGCCAAGGAGTTCGGTGTCGACAGCAAGACCGTGCTCGCCACGCTCAAGGAGCAGGGCGAGTTCGTGAAGTCCGCGTCCTCGACCGTCGAGGCCCCCGTGGCCCGTCGGCTCCGGGAGGCTCTCGGCGCCGCCGGTAACGGTGCGGCCGCCCCCGCCACGAAGGCCCCCGCGCGTCCCAGCGCGCCGGCTCCCGCCGCGGAGGCCCCGGCTGCGCCGGTCGCCGCCGCGCCGGCCGCCCCGGTGGCGCCCGCCGCTCCGGCACCCGCGGCTCCGGCACCCGCGGCTCCGGCGCCGGTAGCCCCGGCTCCGCAGGCCCCGGCGGCGAGCGCGCCCGTCGCGCCCGCGCAGCCCGCGACCCCGCGTCCAGCTGCCCCGCGTCCGGGTCCGGCCGGTGGCTCCGCGCCTGCCGGCGCGGGTCCGCGTCCCGGTCCCCGGCCCGCGCCGCGGCCGGGTAACAACCCGTTCAGCTCCCCGCGTCCGGCCGCGCCTCCGGCTGCCGCCGCCCCCGGCGCCGGGACCGGTCCCCGTCCGGGCCCGGCCGCCCCTGGTGCGCGCCCGGCTCCGGGTGCACCGCGTCCGGCGCCCGGTGCCGGCGGTCCCCGTCCCGGTCCCGGCGGTCCCCGCCCGGCGCCCGGTGCCGGCGGTCCCCGTCCGGCCGCCGGTCCTGGCGGCCCGCGTCCCAACCCCGGCATGATGCCGCAGCGCCCGTCGCCCGGCATGATGCCGCCGCGGCCGGCTGGTGGCGGTCGTCCCGGTGGCGGCCCCGGTGGCCCCGGTGGCCGTGGCCGTCCGGGTGGTCCCGGCGGTGCCGGCGGTGGCGGTGGTTTCCGTCCCGGCGGCGGTGGCGGAGCGCCCGGTGCGGGTGCGCCCGCCGGCGGTGGTTTCCGTGGTGGCGGCGGTGGCCGTGGCCGTGGCCGTGGTGGCTCGGGTGCCGGCACTGCCGGCGCGTTCGGCCGCCCCGGCGGTCGTGGCCCGGTCCGTGGCCGCAAGAGCAAGAAGCAGCGGCGTCAGGAGTTCGACTCCATGGCGGCGCCGTCGATGGGCGGCGTGCAGCTGCCCCGCGGCAACGGGCAGACCGTCCGGCTCCCGCGTGGCGCCTCGCTGACCGACCTCGCCGAGCGCATCAACGCACAGCCGGCGGCGCTGGTCACGGCGTTGTTCCACCTGGGCGAGATGGTCACCGCCACGCAGTCGGTCAACGACGAGACGTTGCAGTTGCTCGGTGCCGAGATCGGCTGGGTCATCCAGGTGGTGAGCCCGGAGGACGAGGACCGCGAGCTGCTCGAGGACTTCGACCTCACCTTCGGCGACGAAGAGGGCGAGGAGGGCGACTGGGAGTCCCGTCCGCCGGTGGTGACCGTCATGGGTCACGTCGACCACGGCAAGACGAAGCTGTTGGACGCGCTGCGGCACACGAACGTCGTGTCACGCGAGGCCGGCGGCATCACCCAGCACATCGGCGCCTACCAGATCGTCACCGAGCTGGAGCACAACGAGCGTCCGATCACCTTCATCGACACCCCGGGTCACGAGTCGTTCACCGCGATGCGGGCCCGAGGCGCGAAGGTCACCGACATCGTCGTCCTGGTCGTCGCGGCCGACGACGGCGTCATGCCCCAGACGGTCGAGGCGCTCAACCACGCCCAGGCCGCCGAGGTGCCGATCGTGGTGGCGGTCAACAAGATCGACAAGGAGGGGGCCAACCCCGCCAAGATCCGGCAGCAGCTCACCGAGTACGGGCTGGTGGCCGAGGAGTACGGCGGCGACACGATGTTCGTCGACGTCTCCGCGACCACGCGCCAGGGTCTCGACGAGCTCCTCACGGCGATCCTGCTGACCGCGGACGCCTCGCTGGACCTGCGCGCGAACACCGAGCAGGACCCGCAGGGTGTGGTCATCGACGCCAAGCTGGACAAGGGCCGGGGCCCCGTCGCCACGGTGCTCGTCCAGCGCGGCACGCTGCGCCAGGGCGACTCGCTCGTGGCCGGCGACGCCTACGGACGCGTCCGGTCGCTGCTCGACGAGCACGGCAACAAGCTCAAGGAGGCCCTGCCGTCGCGGCCGGTCCAGGTCGTCGGCCTCACCTCGGTGCCGCGTGCCGGCGACACCTTCCTGGTCGTCGAGGAGGACCGGGTGGCCCGGCAGATCGCCGACCGCCGCCAGGCCCGTATCCGCAGCGCGCAGAACGCCTCCATGCGCAAGCGGATCAGCCTCGAGGACCTCGACGCCGCGCTCAAGGAGACCCGCCAGCTCAACCTGATCATCAAGGGCGACAACTCGGGCACCGTCGAGGCGCTCGAAGAGGCGCTGATGAAGATCGAGGTGAGCGACGACATCTCGCTGCGGGTCATCCACCGCGGCGTCGGTGGCATCACCAAGAGCGACATCGACCTGGCGCTGGCCGACGACGTCATCGTCCTGGGCTTCAACGTCCGGGCCGAGGGGCAGGCCACCGAGCTCGCCAACCGCGAGGGGGTGGACGTCCGGTACTACACGGTCCTCTACCAGGCCATCGACGAGATCGAGGCCGCCCTCAAGGGCATGCTCAAGCCCGTCTACGAGGAGGTCCAGCTCGGCACGGCGGAGGTCCGCGAGGTCTTCCGGGTGCCGAAGATCGGCAACGTCGCCGGTTCGCTGGTCCGCAGCGGCACGATCGTCCGCAACTCGAAGGCACGGCTCATGCGTGACGGTGCCGTGGTCGCAGACAACCTGACGGTGGAGTCCCTCCGCCGCTTCAAGGACGACGCGACCGAGGTCCGCGAGGGCTACGAGTGCGGTATCGGACTGGGGTCGTTCAACGACATCAAGGTCGACGACGTGATCGAGACCTTCGAGATGCGCGAGATCCCGCGCACCTGATCGCCGCCGGGGTCCCCTGATGATCAGGTTCCCTGATCATCAGGGGTCCTCCCTCGCCGTCGACGGTGAGGGAGGACCCCGAACGGTGAGGGAGGACGTCGACCGAACGGGGACGGAGGGCTGTGTTCACGGGCACGCTCACCGCCGACCTGTTGCTGGGCGACGTCCACTCGCTCAAGGGCAAGCGGGCCCTCGTCCGGCCGATCGTGGCCGAGCTCCGGCGCCGCTTCGCGGTGTCCGCGGCCGAGGTCGGTGACCAGGACCTGCACCGGCGCGCGGTGGTCGGCGTCGCCGCGGTCGCCGGCGACGCCGGACAGGTGGGCGACATCCTGAATGCCTGCGAGCGGTTGCTGGCCGAGCGACCGGAGGTGACGCTGCTGTCGACGCATCGTCAGCTCTTCAGCGACAGCGACGACTAGTACCGACCACTGTCCACCTGGCGTCTTCGGACGCCCTATCGAGGAGGTCCCATGGCTGACCCGGCCCGCGCACGCAAGCTGGCGGTGCGCATCCGGCAGATCGTCTCCGAGGCGATCGAGATGCAGATCAAGGACCCCCGGCTGGGCATGGTCACCGTGACCGACGCCAAGGTCACCGGTGACCTCCGCGAGGCGACCGTCTTCTACACCGTCTACGGGGACGAGACCCAGATCGCCGACTCGGCGGCCGCGCTGGCCAGTGCGACCGGCATCCTCCGGGCCACGGTCGGCAAGCAGACCGGCATCAAGTTCGTGCCCACGCTGACCTTCATCGCCGACATCGTCCCGGACACCGCGCGGGAGCTCGAGGAGGCCCTCGAGCGGGCCCGGCACGCCGACGCGGAGCTCGCCCGGGCCCGAGAGGGCGCGCAGTACGCCGGCGAGGCCGACCCGTACCGCAAGCCGGCCGAGGACGACGGGGACGACGATCTGGCGGACCTCGACACGGTTGTGCCCCATCCTGCCGATGACAGTGCTGACGACACCGCCGTCCGGAGCAGGAGTGCACTGTGACTGAAGTCGACCCGGATCCGAACGAGCCGGGGCTGCCCCAGCTGGGCGGCCACGCCGCACCCGACGCCGGCGACCCGACCCACGGCGGCAAGGACGGCGAGATCGGCGAGGCGCCCAGCGTCGCCGCCGACGAGCCGTCGGACGGAACGACGTTCCCGGTCGGCGGAGGGAGCGTGACGGAGGAGCGCGACGCTCCGCCGGCTCCGTGACCGTCTCGTCGCGGCGCGGCATCGCGCCCCGGTCCCGCACGGCCGCCTCGGTGCTGGCCGAGGCGGCCGACGCCCGCGCCACGGTCGTCCTGTCCGGGCACGTGCAGCCCGACGCCGACGCGCTCGGCAGCACGCTGGCACTCGCCGAGGGTCTCCGGCGCCGGGGCGCCCGCGTGCTGACCACGTTCCCGAACCCGTTCACCCTCCCGGCGTCGCTCGGCTGGCTGCCGGGGGCCGAGGGGCTGGTGCCCTCGTCGGAGGTGCCGTCGTCCCCGGACGTGTTCGTCAGCCTGGACGCCGCCTCGGCGGGCCGGCTCGGCGAGCTCGCGGCATTGCTCGACGACGCCGGCGTGTCGGTCGTCGTCGACCACCACGCCAGCAACCCCGGCTTCGGCGACGTCCAGCTGATCGACGGTGCGGCCCCGGCGACCGTCACCCTGGTCGCGGGGCTGCTGGACGATCTCGGCGTGGGCATCGACGAGCAGCTGGCCACCTGCCTCTACGCGGGACTCTCCGCCGACACCGGCTCCTTCCGCTTCGGCAACACCCGGCCCGAGACCCACGAACTCGCCGCCCGGCTGCTCTCGACCGGCATCGACCACTCCCAGATCAGTCGCCGCCTGTTCGACACCGCACCGTTCGGCTGGCTCGGCCTGCTCTCGGCGGTCACGGGTCGCGCCGTCCTCGAGCCCGAGGTCGGCGACGGCGGCCTGGTCTGGACCTGGTCGAGCACCGCCGAGGCGGCGGAGTACGGGCTGCCCGGCGAGCAGCTCGAGGCCCTGGTCGACGTCGTCCGCTCGACGCAGGAGGCCGACGTCGCGTGCGTGCTCAAGGGCCAGGACGACGGGTCCTGGTCGGTGTCCCTGCGCTCCCGCGGCGGCAGCGACCTCGCCCGGGTCGCCATGACGCTCGGCGGCGGTGGGCACACCCTGGCCGCCGGTTACAGCTCCTACCTCGACCGGGAGAAGACGATCGAGGCCCTGCGCGCAGCGTTGAGCGAGTGACCCGCGCGCCCTCCGTCCTCGCGCTGGCCGTGCCGGCGCTCGTCGTCCTTGCAGCGGAGCCGCTGTACCTGCTGGTCGACACCGCCGTGGTGGGCCACCTCGGCACCGTCGCCCTCGGTGGACTCGCCGTCGGGGGCGGGCTGCTGGCCTGGGCCGCGGCCCTGCTGAACTTCCTGGCCTACGGGACGACGGCGCGTGCCGCCCGGCGGGCCGGCGCCGGTGACCGCGCGGGGGCGGTCGCCGAGGGCGTGCAGGCCACCTGGCTGGCGGTCGGTCTCGGGCTCGTCGTCCTGGTCTTCTTCCAGCTGCTCGCCGGCCCGCTCACCCGCCTCCTCGCCGGTGGCGCCGGACCGGTCGCCGCGGCGGGGGAACAGTGGCTGCGGATCGCCGGCTGCGGCGCGCCGCTGCTGCTCGTGTCACTTGCCGGGAACGGCTGGCTGCGCGGGGTGCAGGAGCTGCGGCGACCGGTGCGGTACGTGCTGGCCGGCAGCGTGGTCAGCCTCGTGCTGTGCCCGCTGCTGGTGTTCCCCGCGGGACTCGGCCTGGCGGGGTCGGCCGTCGCGAACGTGGCCGGTCAGGGGGTGACCGCGGCCCTGTTCGTCCGTGCCCTGGCCCGCGAGGACGTCGCGTGGCGGCCGCGCTGGGCCGCCGTCCGCACCCAGCTCGTCATCGGCCGCGACCTGCTGCTGCGCGCCGCGGTGCTGCAGCTGTCCTTCCTGGTGGCGGCCGGGGTCGCCGCGCGAGCCGGCACCGCGTCGCGCGGCGCCCACCAGATCGCCCTGCAGTTGTTCTTCTTTCTGGCGCTGGTGCTCGACGCCTACGCGATCGCCGCCCAGACCCTGGTCGGCCATGCCCTGGGTGCGGGCCACGCGGACCAGGCCCGGGCCACCGCCCGCCGGGTCGCCCTCTGGGGGCTGGGCACCGGGCTGGTGGTGGCGGGGGCCCTGCTCGCGTTCCGCGACGTGCTGCTGCCGGTGTTCACCAGCGACGCCGTCGTCCTCGGCCAGGCCGAGGTGGTCTGGTGGTTCCTGGCCGGCATGCAGCCGCTCGCCGGCGTGGTCTTCGCGCTCGACGGCGTCCTCATGGGCGCCGGGGACGTCGGCTACCTGCGCACGCTCACGATCGGGGCGGCCGTCGTCGGCTTCCTGCCCCTGTCGTTGCTGGCCGGGCCGTTGCACTGGGGACTGGAAGGCGTGTGGACGGGGCTGTGCCTGTTCATCGGGCTGCGCCTGGTCGGCACGCTCGTCCGGGTGGCGGGTGATCGCTGGCTCGCGGCGCCTGTGACAGTTACCGGGTGAGCCCCCGCAAGCCCGACGCCGACGTCCCGCCCGGTCTGCTGCTGGTCGACAAGCCCGGCGGCATGACCTCGCACGACGTCGTGGCCCGCGCCCGCCGGGTGCTGTCGGTGCGCAAGGTCGGCCACGCCGGCACCCTCGACCCGATGGCCACCGGGCTGCTGATCCTGGGCGTCGGCGCGGCCACTCGGCTGCTGGGCTACGTGGGCGGGCACGACAAGACCTACGAGGCGACCATCCGGTTCGGGCAGTCCACGGTCACCGACGACCGCGAGGGCGAGGTGCTGACCACCACTTCTACCGCGCACCTGGGCGACGACGCGATCCGCATGGGGCTCGCCGCCCAGACCGGCGCGCTGCAGCAGGTGCCCTCGTCCGTGAGCGCGGTCAAGGTCGACGGACGGCGCTCCTACGACCGCGTGCGGGCCGGCGAGGCGGTGGCGCTGGCGCCGCGGTCGGTCACCGTGCACCGGCTCGACGTCCACCGGATCGAGCGACCGACGCCGGACCTGGTCGACGTCGACGTCACCGTGGCCTGCACCGCCGGCACGTACATCCGTGCCATCGCCCGCGACGCCGGCGCCGCCCTCGGCGTCGGCGGTCACCTCACCGCACTCCGGCGGACGACGTCCGGCCCCTTCGCGGTCGCCCGGGCGGCACCCGTCGAGGAGGCCGGGGCGGCCCTGCTGGCCGACGGCGGCACCGGCTTCCTGCCCCTGGCCGAGGCGGCCGCCACGGTCTTCCCGACGCGCGCGGTCACCGACGAGGAGGCCCGCGCGCTCTTCTACGGGCAGCGCATCCCGGCGTCGGGCGCCCCGGGGCCGCACGCCGCGCTGGACAGCGCCGGCCGGTTGGTCGCGCTCCTCGAGGACGCCGGCAGCACCGCACGGGTCGCCGTCGGTTTCCCGGCGGCGTGAGAGCCTGCCCTACATGAGCACGCTGGACGACCGACTCGACGCCCTGGCGGGGCAGTTCGCGGCGCTCCCGGGGGTGCTCGTCGCGTTCTCCGGGGGCGTGGACTCCGGCGTGGTGCTCGCCGCCGCGGTGCGGGCGATGGGTGCCGAGCGGGTCGTGGCCGCGACGGCGGTCTCGCCCAGCCTGCCGGCGTCCGAGCGCGACGGTGCGGCGGTGTTCGGATCCGCGCTCGGGGTGCGCCACGAGTTCCCGCGCACTGACGAGCTGTCCCGCCCGGGCTACGTCGCCAACGCCGGCAACCGGTGCGCGTTCTGCAAGACCGAGCTGGTCGACGTCCTGACCCCGCTGGCCGCCCGGCTCGGCATCGCCGACGTCGTCACCGGCACCAACGCCGACGACCTGCGCGCCGGCTTCCGGCCCGGTATCGCGGCCGCCGCGGCGAGGGGCGCCTGGGCGCCACTGGCCCGCGCCGGGATGACGAAGGACGACGTCCGCGCCGCGGCCCGCCGCTGGGATCTGCCCCTGGCCGACAAGCCGGCCGCCGCCTGCCTGGCCAGCCGGATCGCCTACGGCGTCCCGGTGTCCGCCGAGGGCCTGGCCCGGGTCGAGCAGGCGGAGGCCGGACTGCGGACCGCGATGACCGCCGCCGGGCTGCCGGTGCGCAACCTCCGCGTCCGCGACCTGGGCGGTGACACCGCGCGGGTGGAGGTCGACGTGTCCCTGGTCGCCGATCTGGTCGCCCGGCCGGAGCTGCTCGAGGCCGTGGCGGGCTTCGCGCGCGTCGAGGTGGACGCGCGCGGTTTCCGGTCCGGATCGATGAACGAGCTGCTGCCCGACCCCGTCCGCTACCGCTGACGCAATTCGCTGGTCGCCGACGCCGGGGATCCCTACGCTGCTCGGCATGGCAGACCGCACGTACCGCGTGACCGTCCGTGGCCGCTTCGACGGGCTGGACGACAGCACCCGCGCGCGGCTGCGGAGCGAGGCGGCGGAGCACGACATGCTCGTCGCGACCTTCGTCGACGAGGGGACGCTGACCTACGACCAGCGGCTCGACGCCTTCCAGCACAGGGTGGTCGTCCGCGTGGACGAGGGGGCCGGTGAGGAGGACGTCGCGCGCACGGCGGGCGAGCTGGCGGCGGTCGAGTACCTGGAGGGTGCCGGGCTGAGCTACCGCAACCTGCGGTCGACGGCGACCTGCATGGACGACGTGAAGGTGCGCCGGCGGTAGCCGCCGACCACCAGCCGCTAGTCCGCGGCGGACCGGACGATCCGGGCCGCGGCCACGCCCGCGCCGAACCCGTTGTCGATGTTCACCACGAGCACGCCGGGCGCGCAGGCGGTCAGCATGGTCAGCAGGGCGGCCAGCCCCTCGAACGCGGCGCCGTAGCCGACCGACGTCGGCACGGCCACGACCAGCCGGTCGGTGAGGCCGGCGACGACGCTCGGCAGCGCGCCGTCCATCCCGGCGACGACCACCACCACGTCGGCGTCGGCGATGTCGGGGGCGACGGCCAGCACGCGGTGCACGCCCGCGACGCCGACGTCGTCCACCCGCCGGCAGCCGACACCGCTGGCCGCCAGCGTGGCGGCGACCTCCGCGGCGACCGCGCCGTCCGACGTGCCCGCGGTGAGCACCAGGACGCTGCCGACGGGCGCGGGGATCGCGCCCACGAAGGCGCAGCGGGCCTCGGCATCGAGGACGGCGTCGGGCCACCGGTCCTGGATCGCCGCCGCAGTCGCCTCGTCCACGCGGGTCGCCCAGGCGAGCGCGGACCCACCCTCGCGCAGCGCCTCGAGGCACGCCACGGTCTGCTGGGGCGTCTTCCCGGCGGCGTAGACGACCTCCGGCGTACCCGTGCGCCGGGCGCGGTCGAGATCCAGCCGGGCGAAGCCGAGATCGGCGGTGCGGTGCGTGCTCACGCCTCCAGCGTGCCCCATCGCGTGATTGACCCGCGCCCGTGCCGGGCACGGCACCGGCATGAGTGTCGTCAAGATCAACGCCGTGTCGGTCCCCCCGGAGCAGCAGGCCCGCTTCGAGGAGCGCTTCCGGGGGCGCGCCGGCGCCGTCGAGAAGACCCCGGGCTTCGAGTGGTTCGAGCTGCTCCGCCCGCTGGAGGGCACCGATCAGTACCTCGTCTACACGCGCTGGAGCAGCGAGGGCGCCTACCGGTCGTGGCAGTCCGGGCAGGACTTCGACCGCGCCCACGAGGGGGGAGGGGACACCCTGGCGCCCGCGGCCGCGCCGTCGACCCATCTCTGGTCCTACGAGGTGCTCGAGTCCGCCGGACCGCACACCGGTTAGCAGGACGTCCTACGAACGGCGGCTACTGTGGCGGGCAGCGGCCCCGCGCCCGGGGCCGGTTCGTCGCACTCGCAGGTGGGAGCCATGACCGACACGCTCGCCGACAGCCGTACCTCCTCCCGGATGTTCACCGAGGGTGTGCCGCTCGTGGTGGAGGACGTCACCGGTCGCTCCGGGGCCGAGCGCGCCGAGATGCTGGCCGACCCCGGCTTCGGCCGGTACTTCACCGACCACATGTTCGTGGCGCGCTACCGGGCCGGGGAGGGCTGGTACGACGCCCGGCTGACCGCCTACGCCCCGCTGCAGCTGGACCCCAGCACCGCGACGCTGCACTACGCGCAGTCGATCTTCGAGGGTCTCAAGGCCTACGCGCAGCCAGACGGCAGCGTCGCGACCTTCCGGCCCGAGGCCAACGCGGCCCGCTTCGCCCGGGGGGCCAAGCGGCTGGCCATGCCGCCGGTGCCGGAGGAGGCGTTCCTGGCCGCAGTCGACGCGCTGGTCGACGCCGACCGCGACTGGGTGCCGACCGGTCCCGACCAGACGCTCTACATCCGCCCGTACCAGTTGGCCAGCGAGCCGTTCCTCGGCGTCCGGCCGGCGCACGAGTACCTGTTCCTGATCATCGCGAGCCCCGCCGGGGCCTACTTCCCGCGCGGCGTCCAGCCGGTCTCGGTCTACCTGTCCGAGGACTACATCCGGGCGGCCCCCGGCGGCACCGGCGACATCAAGTGCGCGGGCAACTACGCCGCCAGCCTGCTCGCGCAGGAGCAGGCCATCGCGGCCGGCTGCGACCAGGTCGTCTGGCTCGACGCGGTGGAGAAGCGCTACGTCGAGGAGATGGGCGGGATGAACCTGTTCTTCGTGCTCGGCTCCGGTGACGACGCCGAGCTGGTCACCCCCGCGCTGACCGGCACCCTGCTCCCCGGCATCACCCGCGACTCGCTGATCGCCATGGCCCGCGAGATGGGGCACATCGTCACCGAGCGGCTGTTCAGCGTCGACGAGTGGCGGGCCGGGGTCGCCGACGGCACGGTCACCGAGACGTTCGCCTGCGGCACCGCTGCGGTCATCACCCCGGTCGGCGAGGTGAAGGCCCGCACGGGGAACTTCGTCGTCGGCGACGGCACGCCCGGCGAGCTGACGATGAAGCTCCGGGAGTCGCTCCTGGACATCCAGCACGGGCGGGTCGCCGATGCCCACGGCTGGCTGCACCAGGTCGTCTGAGCGATCCGTGCTGCGCTGGCGGGGGCTGGAGGCCACCCCGGGGGACCTCGGGCGGACGGTGGTCACCGTCGGCATGTACGACGGCGTCCACCGCGGGCACCAGCAGCTGATCGGCACGGCTGTCTCGCGGGCCCGGGCGATGCGCCGTCCGTGTCTGCTGCTCACCTTCGACCCGCACCCGGCGGAGGTCGTGCGGCCGGGTTCGCATCCCGCGATCCTCACCTCGCTGGACCGCAAGGCCGAACTGGTCGCCGAGCTCGGCGTGGACGCCATGTGCGTGCTGCCGTTCACCGAGGAGTTCAGCCGGCTCTCCCCGGAGACGTTCACCCACTCGGTCCTGGTCGAGCAGTTGCACGCCGCGCAGGTCGTGGTCGGGGAGAACTTCACCTACGGGCACAAGGCGGCCGGCACGGTCGAGACTCTCCGCTCGGAGGGGCGGCGGTTCGGCTTCGCCGTCGAGGGGATCGCGCTGGCCGAGGACGCCGCGGACGGCGGCGACGTGACCATCTCGTCGACCTACGTGCGCGCCTGCGTGGCGGCCGGTGACATGGACTCGGCGGCCCGCGCGCTGGGCCGACCGCACCGCGTCGACGGCATCGTCGTCCGTGGTGACCGTCGGGGCCGGGAGATGGGCTATCCGACGGCGAACGTCGAGAGCCCTCCGTTCACCGCGATCCCGGCCGACGGCGTCTACGCCGGGCGCCTGGTCACCCGCGACCCGCGGAGCGGGGCGAGCCGGGAGCGGTTCCCCGCGGCGATCTCCGTCGGCAGCAACCCGACCTTCGGCGGCAGCCGGCGGACCGTGGAGGCGTTCGTCCTCGACTACGACGGTGACCTCTACGGCGAGCACGTGGGCGTGGAGTTCGTCCGGCGGCTGCGCCCGATGGCAGCGTTCGCGAACCTGGACGGGCTGCTCGAGGCGATGGGGAAGGACGTCTCCGACACCCGCGTGATCCTGGGCATGTAACCTTGATCCCGACGTCGGGGAACCGACGTGTGTGCAGGCTGCCCCCGTGGTTCAAACCGGGGGCCACACGTGACCCGCCCCGGAGGCGAACCATGGCGCTCGAAAGCGCTCTCAAGAAGCAGATCATGACCGAGTACGCCACGGTCGAGAACGACACCGGCTCGCCCGAGGTGCAGGTCGCGATGCTGACCCGTCGGATCAGCGACCTGACCGAGCACCTCAAGATGCACAAGCACGACCACCACAGCCGGCGGGGCCTGCTCCTGCTGGTCGGGCGTCGTCGCCGCCTGCTGAACTACCTGGCGAAGACCGACATCACTCGGTACCGCTCGCTCATCGAGCGACTCGGCCTGCGCCGCTAGTACGTCGAGGGGGCCGCTCCCGGGACATCCCGGGGCCGGTCCCCTTCCTCGTGCGGCACCCGTCGCGCGAGACCGGCCCGCCGCCGGACGCGTCCCTCGAGGGCCGGTCCTCGGTAGTGGCCCTCGGGCAGCATCGGCGTCCCGAGGGCTTCGATCGAGCACCGGTCGCCCCGGACGCAGGACGGCAGGAAGCCGTCAGAGGAGTCGCAGACCGGCACGAGGCCGATGCGACAAAGAAGAGAGAAGGACACATGTCCGCACCCACCACCACCGGCCCGATCACGGCCGAGTACGACCCCGAGGACGGCGTCACCACCGCCACCGCGGTCATCGACAACGGCAGCTTCGGCAGCCGTTCGATCACCTTCGAGACCGGCCGCCTCGCCAAGCAGGCCGCCGGCTCCGTCGTCGTCACCCACGGCGACACCATGCTGCTGTCGGCCACCACGGCCGGCCGCCAGCCCAAGGAGCAGTTCGACTTCTTCCCGCTCACCGTGGACGTCGAGGAGCGGATGTACGCCGCCGGGCGCATCCCCGGCTCGTTCTTCCGCCGCGAGGGCCGGCCGTCGGAGGACGCGATCCTCACCTGCCGCCTGATCGACCGCCCGCTGCGCCCGACCTTCGCCAAGGGCCTGCGCAACGAGGTGCAGGTGGTCATCACGGTCATGTCGCTGGACCCGCAGCACCTCTACGACGTGCTGGCCATCAACGGCGCCTCGGCGTCCACCCAGCTGTCGGGCCTGCCGTTCTCGGGCCCGGTCGGCGGCACCCGCGTGGCGCTGATCAACGGCCAGTGGGTCGGCTTCCCGACCGAGTCCGAGCTCGAGGACGCCGTCTTCGACATGGTCGTGGCCGGCCGGGTCCTGCCCGACGGCGACGTCGCGATCATGATGGTCGAGGCCGAGGCCACCGAGAAGACCATCGAGCTCATCGCCGGCGGCGCGACCGCGCCGACCGAGGAGGTCGTGGCCCAGGGTCTCGAGGCCGCCAAGCCCTTCATCAAGGCGCTGTGCGACGCCCAGGCCGCGCTGGCTGCGAAGGCCGCCAAGCCGGTCGCCGAGTTCCCCCGCTTCCTCGACTACCAGGACGACGTCTATGCCGCCGTCGAGGCCCAGGTCGGCGACAAGCTGGCCCAGGCGCAGCAGATCGCCGGCAAGCACGAGCGCGAGGACGCCACGGACGCGCTCAAGGACGAGGTCAAGGCCGCCCTGGCCGGCCAGTTCGAGGGCCGCGAGAAGGAGATCTCCGGTGCCTTCCGCGCGCTGACCAAGAAGGTCGTCCGCCAGCGGATCCTGCGCGACAAGGTCCGCATCGACGGCCGCGGCCTGACCGACATCCGGCCGCTGTCGGCCGAGGTCGAGGTCGTCCCGCGCGTGCACGGCTCGGCGCTGTTCGAGCGCGGCGAGACCCAGATCCTGGGTGTCACCACGCTGAACATGCTGCGCATGGAGCAGCAGCTGGACACGCTGTCGCCGGTGACGCGCAAGCGCTACATGCACAACTACAACTTCCCGCCGTACTCCACCGGTGAGACCGGCCGCGTGGGTTCGCCCAAGCGCCGCGAGATCGGCCACGGCGCGCTCGCCGAGCGGGCGCTCGTGCCGGTGCTGCCCAACCGCGAGGAGTTCCCCTACGCGATCCGCCAGGTGTCGGAGGCGCTGGGCTCCAACGGCTCGACGTCCATGGGTTCGGTCTGCGCCTCGACGCTGGCCCTGCTCAACGCCGGTGTGCCGCTGAAGGCGCCCGTCGCCGGCATCGCCATGGGCCTGGTGTCCGACGAGGTCGACGGCAAGACCGAGTACGTCGCCCTCACGGACATCCTCGGCGCCGAGGACGCGTTCGGTGACATGGACTTCAAGGTCGCCGGCACCAAGGACTTCGTCACGGCCCTCCAGCTGGACACGAAGCTCGACGGCATCCCCTCCGACGTGCTCGCCGGTGCGCTGACCCAGGCCCGCGCGGCCCGGCTGCACATCCTCGACGTCATGGGCGAGGCCATCGACGGCCCCGACGAGATGAGCCCCTACGCCCCGCGCGTGACCACGGTGCGCATCCCGGTCGACAAGATCGGCGCGGTCATCGGCCCCAAGGGCCAGATGATCAACGCGATCCAGGACGAGACCGGCGCGGACATCACCATCGAGGACGACGGCACGATCTACGTCGGCGCCTCCGACGGCCCCTCGGCCCAGGCCGCGGTGGACCGGATCAACGCCATCGCCAACCCGACGCTGCCGAAGGTCGGCGAGCGCTTCCTCGGCACGGTCGTCAAGACCACGCCGTTCGGCGCCTTCGTCTCCCTGCTGCCCGGCCGCGACGGCCTGGTGCACATCAGCAAGCTCGGTGGCGGCAAGCGCATCGGCAAGGTCGAGGACGTGGCCAACGTCGGCGACAAGATGCAGGTGGAGATCACCGACATCGACGCCCGCGGCAAGATCAGCCTCGTCCCCGTCGCCGAGGGTGACGCCGCCGCGGCCGCTCCGGCCGAGGCCGCTGATGCTCCCGCTGGTGAGTGACAACGCCTGACATCACGGGAGCCGGGGCGGGTGCTGATGCACCCGCCCCGGTTCCCGTCGGGACCACCCAGCTGCTCGACCTCGACGAGGTCGGCGGCCGGGTCGAACGCACCGAACTCCCCGGTGGCCTCCGCGTCCTGACCGAGACAATGCCCGGCGTCCTCTCGGCGACCCTCGGCATCTGGGTGGGGGTCGGCTCGCGCGACGAGCACCCGGCCGTGGCCGGGTCGTCGCACTTCCTCGAGCACCTGCTGTTCAAGGGGACGACGACCCGCAGCGCGCTCGAGATCGCGACGGCGATGGACGCGGTCGGCGGTGAGATGAACGCCTTCACCGCCAAGGAGCACACCTGCTACTACGCCAACGTGCTCGCCAGCGACCTCCCGCTCGCGGTGACGCTGCTGTCGGACCTGGTGACCGAGGCGTGCAACACCCCGGCCGATCTCGAGTCCGAGCGGACGGTGGTGCTCGAGGAGATCGCGATGCGCGACGACGAGCCCTCGGACGCCGTGCACGACCTGTTCTCCGAGACGCTCTTCGGGAACACCCCCCTCGGCCGGTCCGTGCTCGGGACCGTCGAGTCGATCGAATCGCTCACCCGTGACGACGTCGACGGCTGGTACCGCAGCCGCTACGCGATGCCCTCCATCGTGGTCACCGCGGCCGGACGCGTCGACCACGCCCAGGTGCTCGACTTCGTCACCGCCGCCTTCGGCGATCGCCTGGACGGCGAGGGCCGCCCCGCACCGCTCCGGCTGGGGGACGGCGCGCCGCAGCGTCCCGCCCGTCCGGCCGGCCTGATCTCGCGGCGTACGGAGCAGACGCACCTGCTGCTGGGCACTCCGGCGATGGGCCGCCTGGACGAGCGGCGGTATGCGGCGGCGGTGCTCGACACCGCCGTCGGCGGCGGGATGAGCTCGCGGCTGTTCCAGGAGATCCGGGAGAAGCGCGGCCTCGTCTACAGCGTCGGCTCGGCGCTGTCCCACTACGCCGGTGCCGGTGCCTTCTCCGTGTACGCAGGTTGCTCCAAGAAGCGGGTTCCCGAGGTCCTGCGACTGATTCGCGAGGAGCTGGCCCGCGTGGCCGCCGACGGCATCACCGCCGAGGAGGTGGCCCGCGGCCGCGGGCAGCTCAAGGGCGGGATGGTGCTCGGGCTCGAGGACACCGGGTCCCGGATGAGCCGGCTGGGCAAGAGCGAGCTGTCGTTCGGCACGTACGAGCCGGTGCGCGAGGTGCTGCGCCGGCTGGACGCCGTCGACGAGGACCAGGTGCGCGCGGTGGCCACCGAGCT
This sequence comes from Blastococcus sp. OS1-29, assembly GCF_057628075.1. Classification (NCBI taxonomy): domain Bacteria; kingdom Bacillati; phylum Actinomycetota; class Actinomycetes; order Geodermatophilales; family Geodermatophilaceae; genus Blastococcus; species Blastococcus sp. OS1-29. Next base: position 1,580 of record NZ_JBXXJK010000005.1, on the reverse strand, counting down.
GTTCGCGCAGGAGTTCTGCCTCGCCGTCGTCGGGCCGTATCGCGAGTCCGACCTCGATCGGCTCTGACGTGCGACCGGATCTCGGGGTGCATGCGCCGTTCTCGCGAGGCGCGTTCGCCGTCGCCGTCCTGGTGTCTTTCGCCGTGCTGTTCGCGCCGGCCTCGGACGTGCCGCCGGCGCCGTACGGGATCGACAAGCTGGTGCACGCCTCGCTGTTCGCCGCCCTGGCGCTCACCGGGCGCTGGGCCGGGGTCGGCCGTGGCGTGCTGGCAACGGTCCTGGTGCTCTACGCCGCTGCCAGCGAGGTGATCCAGGGCCTGATCGGCCGGGACGCCGCCATCGGCGACTGGCTCGCCGACATGGTGGGGGTGCTGGTCGGCCTGCTCGTGTGGCAGTGGCTCGCCCGCCGCGTCCCCCGCCGTCCCGACCGCCTAGCCTGACCGGGTGACCAGCACCTCCGTCCCTGGCCAGCAGCCGGCGCCCGCGCTTCTCAACGTCGGGGTGCTCGGCGCCCGCGGACGCATGGGCACCGAGGTGGTCAAGGCGGTCAACGCGGCCGACGACCTCGAGCTGGTCGCGATGGTGGACGACGGGGACTGGCTCTTCGACCTCGCGAACGCGGGGGCCCAGGTCGTCGTCGACTTCACCCGGCCCGACGTCGTCATGGAGAACATCCGCTTCTGCATCGACAACAACATCGACTGCGTCGTCGGGACGACGGGGTTCGACGAGGCGAAGCTCGCCACCATCGCCGAGTGGCTGGAGCCCAAGCCCGACGTCGGCGTGGTGATCGCGCCCAACTTCGGCATCGGCGCTGTGCTGCTGATGAAGTTCGCGCAGGAGGCGGCCCGCTTCTTCCCATCGGTGGAGATCGTCGAGCTGCACCATCCCAACAAGGTCGACGCCCCGTCGGGCACTGCCGCGCGCACCGCGCGGCTGGTGGCGGCTTCCCGACGCGCCGCCGGCATGCCGCCGGCGCCGGACGCGACGACGGACGCGCTGCCCGGCGCCCGCGGTGCGGACGTCGAAGGCGTCCCGGTGCACGCCGTCCGGCTCACCGGTCTCGTGGCGCACCAGGAGGTGCTGATGGGGGCCGCGGGGGAGACCCTCACCCTGCGGCACGACTCCTTCGACCGTGCCTCCTTCATGCCGGGGGTGCTGCTGGCCGTCCGGGAGATCGGTCGGCGCCCGGGCCTCACGGTGGGGATCGAGGGCTTCCTGGGGCTCTGACGGACCCCCCTGCACGACCCCCTCCGGATCGTGTATGGTTCTCCATGCGCCGCGCGGCCCGGGAGGGTCGCCGGACCACATCGCCTGCGGGTGGTGCTGGAAACCGGCGTAGTGTTGGACATCCAGCCAGGGACGAAGCCCGTGAGGGTGGGTTTTCTGCGCGTCCGCTCTTTGAGAACTCAACAGCGTGCCGAAAGTCAGTGCCAAGTAATAACCCCGCGCCCTGGTCACTTGTGGTTGGGGTGGGGATTCCTTTGGTTGATTGAAATCGAGAGTGCCAACTCTTGGTTCTCAGCCGCGATCAAATCATCTACGGAGAGTTTGATCCTGGCTCAGGACGAACGCTGGCG